>JAUVDV010000079.1 GCA_030595125.1 Deltaproteobacteria bacterium | reverse complement strand
AGCAGGAGACCGGCGACCGCGATCATGGTTGCGGGGGCGGTGAGATCTCCCAGGGTGATCATCGTCTCCGGGTGCCGGACGACCACCCCGGCGTGCTGGAGACCGATAAATGCGATGAATAGCCCGATGCCGGCGGCGATGGCGCATACCAGGCTTCTGGGGATCGCCGAGATGATCTTTTCGCGCAGCCCCACCAGGGAGAGCACCAGGAAGACCGTGCCGGAGACAAGCACCGCGGCGAGGGCCGTGGGCCAGGGGATCTCCAGCTGGCCGCAGACGGTGAACGCGAAGAAGGCGTTGAGGCCCATTCCCGGCGCCAGGGCGAACGGGTAGCGCGCCCATAGCCCCATGATGATCGTGGCCACAGCCGCGCTCAGGCAGGTTGCAAAAAAGACATCGGTTCGAGGCATCCCGGACGCAGAGAGGATGGCCGGGTTGACGACTACGATGTACGCCATGGTGAGGAATGTGGTGGCGCCGGCTCCGATCTCCCGTCGCCATGTATATCCCCCGGGTTCGGATTTCGATTCGTGGGCGTCAGCGATCATTGTTGCTTTTTCTTTTGAAGTAGCCTGGACAGGTTTTCCGTGGTGATCTCGGCCAGCCGCTTGAGCCGTTGCTTTGGCGGGACTTCCTCTTCAATTCTATCGGCGTAAAGGATGCCGATGGTCTTGTCGTGGATGGCCAGTGGAATGATGACCGCTCGATCGGGTCGTCCTCCGAGGGACGCCGCCAGCACCGAATCGGCCGGGTTGCGCGCGAGAGGGCCAATGTGGATCTGTCCGTCCTTGACCGCTTTCGACAGCGTGGAAGGTGTGGACACGGGCACCCAGAAGGAACGGGCGGCCTCGACGTTCGTGAAATCTCCCACGATGCTGAAACCCCGGATCTCCGCGCGCCTGACCGTAAAGAAGACAGCCCGTTTCGCGAATCTGGCGAGGGCCTCCAGGGCCAGGGAGATGATATCGTCGCGCTCTTTCGCCCGGCCTATGGCCTCAATGATCTCTCCCTCGGTGCGTTTGCGCTGCACGGGTGCGGGAGGTTTGGGTGGAGGTTCCGATGCCGCCGCGCCGTACAGCCCCGGGGATCCGTCGCCGTTGACTTTCCCCCTGGGCCACATGTCTTTTGGGCGAGGCGGATCGGTTTTTGGGGTGGAGTGAGCCGGCTTCGGGGCGGGAGGGGGAGCGGGCCTGCTCCAGGAATCGTACGCTGGTGTGCTCTGGGGAAGCCTGGTCTCCACCGGCTCCTCGATCTTGCCGGAAGGCCGCTTCATTTCCCTGGTGATGGAGTATGCCCCCGAGGGCGCCGATTCGAGCTTCGGCCTCGAGGGGATCCGGTTGACCAGAGGGATTGCCCTTACGGCGTCCTCGATTGAATGCCCCGAGATTCCGCCGCGCGTGGATTGTGGGGCTGCCTCCACGCCCTGGTCTCTGATGGGAGCCTGGCCGGACTTCGAGAACTCCCGGGTGATACGCTGGAATAGCGGCAACGGCTGCTCTTCCTGTTGGTCCGGTTCTGGGGGTGTGGATAGTTGCGCGTAGTAGATGTCGAACGCCCACGAGATATCGAGTTCGGACACCAGGGCGGGGATGACGGTGCGTCCCGTGTGATGGGCTGCTTCCTGCGCTACGTGGTTGTCGGACGGATCGGTCATTCCCAGCACCAGGCGATCCCCCTGGAAATCGAGGGGGAGGATCCTCAGGGACCGGGCGAGCTTCGGCGCGATCATGGCGATGGTGGCGGGGTGTATGTTCGCGAGCCTGTTTTTGGGCCAGTGAGCCACGGGGAAACGGCGGGCGATGAATCGCGCCAGCTCCTGGTCCGGCAGGATCCCTTCGGTAACCAGGTAGTGCCCGATGGTGCCGCCATGGGAAGACTGGTGCAGTGTGGCCCTGTCGAACTGGTCACGTGAGATCAGTCCCTCGGCGAGAAGCATCCTGATGGCCTGTGTCATTGACGCCATCTTAACAGGGAGGGCGTATGTCGGAAAGGGGGCTTGTGGAAGACGAAAGTAGATGCTGGACGTGGACGGTCCGATGCATTTAGGATTGTTTATGGAACCGGAGGGACCCAAAAAATGAGATCGTCGATTCATGCGGTTGTGTATTTATTGTGCGCCCTGGCCGTGGCTGCGTGCTGGGGTGAGATAAAGGACATCTATCCCACGGACGGCGGCACCGATACTGACACGAATACGGATACGGGCGAGGAGCCGGTGGAGCCCGAGATGTTCTCCGGGGGCGGAACCGGTGGAGGTCCCATCGCGGGGCGCATCAACGTGTACGTTTTGGGAGAGGTCGACGGGTTGGTTCTGCCCGGCGCGAAGGTGATGGTCGAGAACTCGGGAGGGATTATCTCCGGGGAGACGGACGATGGCGGCCTGGCCCAGTTCGAACAAGAGGGGCTCGAAGGACCTGTGGACATCCATGTGCTTTTCGATGGCTTCGTGCTGGAGTCGCTCATAGGGGTGGACGCCTCAAATGTTACGATGGTGTTGCGCCCCTTGTCGTTTGCTTCCCCGGAAACAGTTACGATATCCGGGTCGCTTCTCGACGTTGATTTTCTTCCGACTCCGGAGGCGGACAAGTATCGGATTGTCCTTGTTCGTTTCGGGATACCCTCGGAGGAGATGCTGTCCATCAGAGACGGACGGTTTGATCCCGTGGGTCCGGGCGAGGATTGGGTGCTCACGGATACGGAGGATCACGAGTTCGAGCTGGAGGTGCTCCGCAAGCCGGGGATCCTGTACGCGGTTGGAGGCCTGGTCTGGACATACAATACGCCACAGCTGGACGACGACACCATCGAGTGGTTTCGCATGGGGATGGTCAAGGGTCTGGATCCCAGCGGCGGCGACCCGATCGACAACGTAAACCTGTCCCTGGACACCGGTCTCATCAACAACATCCTCGTCGATTTTTCACAAAACGATGTGCCTGTCGCATACGAAACCAAGAACGCGTACCTGGGTCTGGACTTTTCGGCGCAGGGGACCGTCTGGTTTGAGTACGCATCCACCGGCGGCTCGTTCCTGTTCGCCGTGCCCCTGTATGACGGTGATATCGCCGAGGCCGACATCCTGCTTGTGGGATCCGGCGGGCAGCTGGTTGAAGAGGGAGATGAGGATATTCCCGGGATTGAAATGCCCATGGCGTACAGGTTCGATCGCGGGCTCGACGATTTCGATGGATTTTCAGAGGTGCCCCTGACAATGCTGGCCATTCCATCCCCCGTGCTCGGCATAGACTGGGATGGGAACGCACTCAACTCGCTTCCGCCGCCGGTCATTTCCATGGGACTGGTCGTGTGGGATGACCCGTCCGGGCCGGAGTTCTGGCGGCTCACGTCTGTTGGTGCGCTTCCCATGAGTATTCCGCTCCCCGACCTGCCGTCCGACTGGGGCTGGAGCGGCGTGCCTGACACCGGGGTGAATATCAGCGTCCTGGTTTCTGATTTCGAGGCGGACATGAACAATATGCTCTTTTCCGAATATCCAGAAATCGTCGACAGCCTGGCTATAAACGAGGAGCTTTTTTAGGAAAAAAATGGGAAAAAAATGGGGTCAAAACCCTCCACTTGACATATAGAAGTTATGAAAAAGGGGAAACAAAGGAACATGTTAGGTTCAAAGTATATGTCAAGTGGAGGGTTTTGACCCCATGCGTTTTACCAAGATGCACGGTCTGGGAAACAGTTTCATACTGATGGCGGACCGGGGCGATCGAATATCGGGGGGGCTGAAGATCTCGGATCTGGCGATTGCGGTTTGTTCCCGCGAGTTCGGCATCGGGGCGGACGGGCTCATCCTGATCCGCGAGTCTTCCGCCGCTGATTTCCAGATGGTCATTATCAACGAGGACGGCTCTACGGCAGAGATGTGCGGCAACGGTATTCGCTGTTTTGCGCGCTTCGCAGTGGAAGAGGGGATAACCGACAAGAACGTGCTCTCCATAGAAACCCTCGCCGGAATCATCCGCACTGAGCTGCTCGACGACGGCCAGGTCCGGGTGGACATGGGAGAGCCCGGGCATGACCGCGCGGGTGTCACGGTTGGGGGCAGGAGGTTCACCACGGTGTCGATGGGCAATCCCCACGCGGTGGCGTTCGTCGAGGATTACGGCTTTGACTGGCGCGAGGAGGGTTCCTCGGTGGAAACGGACGAGGCCTTTCCTGACAAGACCAACGTTGAGTACATCAAAGTGATCGGGCCGACCGAGGCGGACATGAAGGTGTGGGAGCGCGGTTGCGGCGAGACGATGGCATGCGGCACGGGGGCCTGCGCGGTGGCGGTGGCGGGGGCTATAGACGGAAAATTCGAACGTGTTCCCGTTACCATACACCTGCCCGGTGGCGACCTCCTGATCCACTGGAATGAGGACAACCGCGTCATCATGACCGGCCCTGTTGTCAGGGTGTGCGACGGCACTTTTTTTTACATGCCGCGCCCTGAATAGGACGCGGTCAGGATTTTGCTTTTTCGATCAGCTCGGACAGAGAGAGGTCGTTCGATTCGAACCGGTCGGCGACAATCTCGAAAGGGCTGATTTCGTTTCCGTGCTCGTAGACGATCACGGAGCAGTCGATGGACAGGCTCACCTTCCATGAACCGCCCTTCGCGACCTCAGATTGCCCCACGAGCAGGGCGATCTCGTCGAACAGGTTCCTCGCGGCGTCCGGATCCTGCGAGATCCACCGATCGAGGATGCCCAGGTCTGGAGGGAATCCGGGAGAGGCGCCGTTCTCGCCGATATTCTTTTTTGCCATCTGAAAAGCGCGCTTCTCAAACTCCGTGACGCGCTCGCCGGAGGTCACCTGCGCAAGGAGGGCGCGGATGCCATTAGCCTGCTCCCTTGCCTCGGCGTCGTCCTTTTCTTCGAGGCGGTCCAGCCACTGTGCGCATTCATCGAAGCGGAATCCCTTGCCGCAAAGGATGGCCAGCTCCAGGTCGGCCCTGGCGTTTTCAGGATCGGCGAGCACCACCAACCGGAAAGCTTCCTGCGCCTCATCTTCACGGTGCAGCGCGTCGAGGATCTTGCCCCTGGTAAAGGCGTAGATTGGGAGCAGGGATTGGTGGAGGCTCTTGCCGGTCTTCTCCAGCAGGTCGAGGGCTTTTTGGGGATTGCCGTCCGTGAGCAGCTGTCCGGCATCGCCGATCTTCTTCGCGGCGCGAAAACGGCGAAAGTAGAACAGCCGGATGACGGCTTCGAAGATCTTCCAGAACACCTATTTCTTCTTGCCGGGCTTCTCGTCGGCTTTTTCCTCGGGTTGTTCCGACTCTGTGCCCTTCTTTTTCTTGAGCCCGTTTTTCTCGCGAACGAGGTCTTCGATCTTTGCCGCGATGTCCTTGTTGTCCTTCATGAACTCCTTGGCATTTTCCCGGCCCTGGCCGATGCGGGTGCCCTGGAACGAGTACCATGCGCCGCTCTTCTCGATGATGTCGCCCGCCACGCCCATGTCGACGAGACAACCCTCCGCGCTTATCCCCTCGCCGTACATGATGTCGAACTCGGCCTCGCGGAAAGGCGGGGCCATTTTGTTTTTGACCACCTTCACCCGTGTGCGGTTGCCCACCGCCTGGTCGCCTTGCTTGATGGCTCCGATCCGTCGGATGTCCAGCCGCTGGGACGCGTAGAACTTGAGCGCGTTTCCGCCGGTGGTGGTCTCCGGGCTGCCGAACATGACGCCGATCTTCATGCGGATCTGGTTGATGAACATGATACACGTGTTCGACTTGGCCAGGTTTCCGGTGAGCTTTCGCAGGGCCTGGCTCATGAGACGCGCCTGCAACCCCACGTGGGAGTCTCCCATGTCTCCCTCGAGCTCGGCGCGCGGTGTGAGAGCCGCAACCGAGTCGATGACGATAAGGTCCACCGCCGACGACTTGACGAGCATGTCAGTGATCTCGAGGGCATGTTCGCCGCAGTCCGGCTGGGAGATGAGAAGCTCCGAGGTCTTCACGCCAAGCTTTCGGGCGTAGCTGATGTCGAGGGCGTGCTCCGCGTCGATGAAGGCGCAGATCCCGTCCTGACGCTGGGCCTGGGCAATCGCGTGGAGAGTGAGGGTGGTCTTTCCAGAGGCTTCCGGCCCATAGATCTCCACAATTCTTCCCCTGGGATATCCACCCACGCCGAGAGCCACATCCAGATTGACCGCGCCGGTCGGGATCACCTCCACGCCGTCCATTAGCGTCTGCCCGTCGCCGAGGCGCATGATGGCGCCCTTGCCGTAGTTCTTTTCTATGGCGCTGATGGTGAGCCCCAGATCCCGATCCCGGTTCTTGTTCTGGTTTGCTGACATCTGTCGATTACTCCTTGGTCTCACCGCCGGGGTCGGCGGGCTGTGTTTCGGTGGACGGTCGAGGTGCCCGACCGAGCAGGGGGAGGCTCCACAGCAAGTGGTAGTCTGCTCCGGTCGCGTGCAGGGTGCTGCGATAGCATACGAGATCGCGAATCTTCGAGCGCCCGAACACCACCTTGTCGCTCTCTTCGAGGCACCCGATCACTGCGCCGGTGTCGTCGCCCTTGATCCTTCCGATGGTCACGTGCGACTTGAAGGGCTTGTTGTCTGTCTTGAATCCCGTTTCCTCGAGGACTTTGGATAGAGCTGCGTACAGGCGGTCCAGCTGCGAGCCATCGCTGTGAATTCCTGCCCAGATGACCCGGGGGTTCCTGGTGTCCGGGAACACCCCCAACCCCGAGGTCTCCATCTCGAAGGGCGGGAATGAGCGCGTCACTTTTTCAATGGTGTCCTTGACAGCTCGTATCATGGGCTCGGTGATCTCGCCGAGAAAACGCATGGTCAGATGCATATTCTGGGGAGGTACCCATTTGACCGTTATCCCCGCCTCCTCGCACTTGTCTCGCAGGATCCGCTGCTCCTTGTTAATCGAACGTACGGAATGCAGATCGATGTTGAGGGCGAGGAAACTCCGTATTGCGTTCATTTCTCCTCCGATATGATGCTCAGGGCCATTCGCATGGCCATCCACGCGGCCGCCTTCTTGACCCTGGCGCGATCGTAGCCTTTGAACCGGTGTTCGCGATGTTCGATCCCGCCATCGTGAGCCACGGTGATGTGCACCAGTCCGACTGGTTTTTCTTCCGTTCCGCCGCCCGGCCCCGCCACGCCGGAGGTCGCCAGGGCGATATCGCTGTGTAAGAGTGTCCTCGCTCGCTCTGCCATGGCGGTCGCCACCTGTGCGCTGACGGCGCCGTGGTCGAGGATGAGCTGCCTGTCAACGCCGAGCAAGTCGATCTTCACATCGTTGTCGTAGGAAACAACCGCTCCCTTGAAATATGCAGAGGAACCCGACACCTGAGTGATCTCGTGGCCGATGAGCCCACCGGTGCAAGATTCGGCGACGGCCATGGTGAGCCGCTTTGCCAGGAGTGCACGGCCGAGGGCGGTGGGAATGTTGATGTTTTCCCACGCAAAAACAGTCCCCTTCAGGATCTTTCGAGCATGCGCCAGGGCTGCGTCGAGGGTGGCTGCGTTCGGAGCCCTGAAGGTAATGGATATCTCGGGGAACGACGGTCGGAAGGCCAACTCGATACCCGGGTGAGACGCAGGGAACTCGGCCAGCGCCGCCTGGATGTTGGACTCGCCCATGCCGTAGCACTTGAATGTGGATATGTGTTGCTTCGAACTCTGGTCTTCGAGGGTTGGAAGAATGCTATTCTCGAACATGGGCTTCATTTCCACGGGAACCCCCGGAAGAAAGAAGGCATGCGCGCGTTCGGTTTGCAGGGCGAAACCCGGGGCGGTGCCCACGGGGTTGTCGATGATCTCGCAGCCTTGCGGCAGATCCGCCTGTTTGAGGTTGGTATCGTTCATGTGCTTGCCAATGCGTTTAAAAACGGCAGAGATCCGGCGGACCGCGTCATCGGAACGAACCACCGGGAGATCGGCCGCCGCAGCCGCAGCGCGGGCGGTGATGTCGTCGACAGTGGGTCCCAGTCCACCCCCGATTATCAGCAAATCGAACGAGCCGTACGCCTGTCGGAAGACGGAAATCAACCCATCATGATCGTCCGGTGCGACAATGATTCTGGATACGGCGAGGCCCCGCTCGTGTAGGCGAGAAGCGATCCAGGCGGCGTTGGTGTCTGCGATGGCGCCGCGCAGTAACTCGTTCCCGGTGCTGATGATAGCTATCTCCATGTGTCCGATTCCTGATACATCCCATCGCCTTTGCAGACTACTGAACAAAAGACCAGTAATGGGTGTTTATCGGGTCCGGCCCCGGTGGTCAAGAAAAACCTGTTGTTGTGGATGTGCGAATTTCCTGGGAAAATGCCTGTTGAGGTTGATGGGGTTAGTCACCAGGAAAGGAATTGAGATGGGCTCCAGTGGAACCGGCGGAAAATGGGTGATAATCGCTGTGGCCGTGTTGTTGTGCGGAGGCGCGGTTGCGGCCTTCTTGATACCCTGCGGCGATGGGGATCCACCTGCGGAGCCGAAGATCAAGGGCAGCATCATGGAAGCGGCCAGCGGAGAGGACGCCAAGAGGCTCCAGGCTGTGAAGAAGAAGATGGAGCGCTTCAGGCACGTCATGCGCAAACAGCAGGCGGAGGCGGAAGAGCGCCTGCAGACGGCGGGCGAATCTAAATTGAACATCGAGCCTCATGAAAAATCAGCTCTCAAGGCGGCTGTCGGTGGTTGTTACGATCCGCGCGCCATCCAGCGGGCGCTCGATGAGAAACGAACGTCTCAGTACGCCTCCGAGGTCATCGAAAAGTGCGACGGGATTCGAAGAGCACAAACCCTCGATACACCCACGGGACCGGTTCCCATGACGAAAGAGATGAAGGAAGTCGTCAAGCGATCCTCCTGGTTGAAGAACTACGCGCTCACCCTCATCAAGACGCAGAAACCTTCGGAGCAAGAGGACGAGCAGTGGAAGGAAATAAAGCAGATAAACGACAAGTTTGAGTACAAGCTCCAGTCGGTGGCTGACCTGTTTCCGTTTCTGGAGATCGAGATGATGGAGATACCGTAAGTAGTTATTCGTCGAGGATCGCGAACGGCAACCTGGCCTGGGGCGCACCGTGATCCGACACGGCGAACGGCAGCACCGCCCGAAGAGCGCTCTTCATTTCAGCGCTTCCAAGAAGCACATCCAGCGGCGTAGAGGCGCTTGTTGACGCCTTCATCAGGCCGAAGAGCCGTCTCAGCAGACCCTTTTTTACCTTTGGAACATGGTAGACTCTGGTGCTCTTGCTCACAAAACCGACATTGCGAGCGTAGTTCAATGCTTCGGGATAACCTCCGAGTTCGTCCACGAGGAGATGATGCTTCGCGTCGGCTCCCGACCAGATCCGGCCGCGCCCGCGTTTATCTACGATCTCGCGGGTGAAACCATTACCGCGACCCTCGACCACGCGATCCAGGAACAGATTGTAGTATTCGCGAATCTGGCCCAGCAGTTTGCGTCGCTCTTCCGGGGTGTACGTCCGGGTCCAGGACTCCATGTCCGAGTGAGCGCCCCGTTTGAAGGTTGTGGTGTCGATGCCGATCTTTCCGAGGAGTCCGGACACGTCGGCCTTGCCGTAAAAGATGCCGATGGAGCCTGTCAGGGTGGTGGGTTCCGCGTAGATGACGTGGGCGGCGGACGCGATGTAATACCCCCCCGAGGCAGCCACCGATCCCAGAGACGCGACCACCGTTTTCTTCTCTCGGAGGGCCATGACCTCGCGCCAGATCATATCCGAGGCGAGCGCCGATCCTCCCGGGCTGTTGATCTTGAGCACGACAGCCGTGATGTCCGGATTTTCGGCGAGCTTTCGCAGCTCTTTTGTCATCGTCTTGGCGCCGGTCATCCGGATGTTGAAGAATGGAACATCCACGCTTTCACCGTCGACAATATCACCATCGATGTGCACCACCGCGACGGCCGGAGCGTCGATGTAAGATCTGTGTCGCAGGCGATCCTTGCCGTATTCGCTGTTCACCGCCACCGGTCCGTCGGACAGGGTCTGCAGCTCTTCAATCAGCTTGTCTGCGGGCACCACCCGATCCACAAGGCCGGCCGCCAGCGCCTCCGAGGAAGTGTAGGGTCCGTCCTCGACCACAGTCTTCGTCGCATCGTGATCGGTAAACCCCCGGTCTCTCTCCAGGTTGGCGATCACGTGAGCGTAGACCGAATCGAGGTAGCGGTCGGTGGCCTGGGCGGATGGATCTGTGGGGGATGTTCTCGTAAAGGATTCCGGAGCGCTCTTGTACTCGCCGATGCGAACGATGTCCGCCTGAACCCCGATCTTGTCGAAAAGGTTCTTGAAGTGAACGGACTTCATGGACATCCCCGCGAGGCGGATTCCGCCTGCCGGGTTGATCCATACCTCGTTGGCCGGGGCGCAGGCCAGATAGACCGAGGATGTCGCCTCCGTGAGGTAACAGACCGTCTTCTTTCCCGCAGCGTTCATTTCGCGAATTCGCCGCCTGATGTCCAGCGCCTGATCGAGATTGAGGGTCTTTGCGTCGGGTCGAAGCACGAGGATATCAACTGCCTTGTCGTCCGTGACGCGATCCATCAGAGCCATCAACCGCGCCTCGCCGTAGGAATCGATGCGCTTTTCGATCTCGAAGAGCACTGCGCGGGCCGGAGGAAGATGGAAGGGCAGTGATGGGGCCTCGTCGCCAGAGATGCGCACGGCCCAGGACAGGGCCTCGAAGCCGCGTCCGTCCTTAGGGGATAGCTTGAAGTGGCTGCCCGCCCGGAAACCGAGGGGGAAACGCCGGGAGTCAACTGAGAGCGCAAAATCGAGAAAATAGCCGTTGTCGATGTCGTCGTCGCGGAGTCCCTCGGCGCCGAAACGGGTGCGGAGCATGAGGCCGTCCACGAGCATCCACGAGAGGAGGGCGTTCACGTCGGTGCGCCGGAAGGATCTGTCTTCGAAGGTTCCCGGGCCGCTCTCGAAGACCTTGCTCTCGCCGTACAGGTAGTTCAGCTCACCGCCGATGGCCAGGCGGTCAGTGCCCAGCGGGCGAATTGTGAGGGCGACGCCGAAGCGTCTGGGAGCGTTCTCGATCCTCGACGGAATCTGTACTCCGTTGCTTGATTTGGTGGCATTGAACGCGACTTCGGGTCTGTTGGCGTCACCCAGAGTGACGGCCATGGCCAGGTGGTTTACCGGGCGAACGGTGAGGGAGAAGTCGAAGGTGTCGATGTCGCCGAGATTGTAATTGAAAAACGTTCTGTATGCGACGCCGAAGCCGAGAGCGCGGATCGGATTGAGCGAAAGCCCCATGGAGAAACGCACCCTGTTGTCCAGGCCTTGCCACTCCTCGATATTGTCCGGTGGTGTCATGAACTCGGTGGAAAGAGCGAGGCCGAGGGGGCCGATGGGAAGGGCGAGGAAGAGCCCGTGTCCCTGTCCGGCGAGATGTCGCTGATCGGCCAGCCAGGAGCCGGCATATACGAAGCTCCAGGAATCGAGGAATCCGATGTTCGCCGGGTTCACCGACAGGGCTGTTGCGTCGTTCACCTCGGTTGTGGATGACGCGGGAAGCACGACACCCTCCGTTGCACGGGTGTTGACGACCTCCTGCGCCGAGGCGCCGCTCGCGATCGCCAGCAGGGTCGTTACAAGAATACAATTTGAAACAAAGCGAGCCATTTTATCCCTCCTCGCGTGCTCGAAAACGAGTTCGAGAAACCTTAGCACTTAATGTTATTCGTTGCACCTCAACGTCAATAAACGTTTTTTTGTCTTTTCATTGTTGCAAATGTGCACTACATACTAGGCCATACGGGATTTGCCATACGTTGGCCCGACAATATGCCATTGACCATGCATGTATGGTGATGGATAGTGTTGTGGTGTCATGGATGGTTAGCCATCTGGTTGAGATCTACCCAATGGCCGGGGATGTTCCCCGACCGACGAGGGGTTGTGCATGAAAATTAAGCGTTTGGATGTGTCCGGTTTCAAGTCGTTTGGCGATCAGACACGCATACTATTCGATAACTCGCTCACCGCGGTTGTAGGACCCAACGGTTGTGGGAAGAGCAACATTGTCGACGCCATCAGATGGGCTCTGGGCGAGCAGTCCGCGATGACTCTTCGCGGTCGGGGAATGGAAGATATCATCTTCAATGGTACGAAGACCCGAGGGCCCAAGTCCATGGCCGAGGTTACCCTCACCTTCGCCAACGACGACGGCCTCTCGCACCCCACTTATGTAGAGTATTCTGAAATTTCAGTAACGCGACGCCTGCACAGAAACAGCACCAGCAGTGAGTACCTGATCAACAAGGTTCCATGCCGCCTGAAGGACATCACCGAGCTATTCCTCGGCACCGGCGGCGGCGCCAAGGCGTATTCGATCATCGAGCAGGGGCGAATCGAGCAGATAGTGAGTTCCCGCTCGGAGGATCGACGGGCCATGATCGAGGAGGCGGCCGGGATCACGCGGTTCAAGAAGGCCCGTCAGACGGCGTCGCGCAAGATGGACAAGACCCGCCAGAACCTGCTTCGTATCACCGACGTGGTGGCCGAGATGGAGAGAAATCTGTCGGGCCTCAAGCGGCAGTCCCAGAAGGCCGAGCGCTTCAAGCGATACGCCGGAGAGCAGCGCGACCTCGAGAACTACATCGCGAGCCACAAATATCTGGAGCTGTGCGCCCACAAGAAATCGATCGTCGCGAACCTCGAGCAGGCCGATGCTCAGGCGGACGAGTCCAGAATCAATCTCGAAAACAAGGAGGCCGGCGTCACCAGTCTCAGGCTCGAGGAAGCGGCCGCGAGGAACATTCTGGAGGAGGGCAAGACGCGGGCATACGAGGTAGACAGCGAGATCCAGATAATCGAGTCGGAGATCAATCACCTCGCTGAAACCATGGAGCGCCTGAAGCAGGAGGAACAGGGCAGCGTAGAACAAGAGGCGGCCGCCGATCGAAAGAAATCGGACCTCGATGAGGAACGCGGGGTTTTGTTCACGAGGATCGACGCCATCAAGCAGGACGTGGTGGTGACCGCCGCCCAGAGGGAGGAGGCCGAGCGATTGGCCAGCGAGGCCAGGGAGCAGCTGTCCGTGCTCGGCAAGAACTTCGATGCCAGGCGTGATGACATGTCTCGTGCCAGGGCGCGTGTTGCCGCATCCATGAGCGCGCTCGAGAACCTTCGAGTCCGCGTCGATGAGGCAGAGGCCAGGCTCAAGATAACACGCTCCGAGCGCAGCGATCTCGAGAACAGGATCGCCGAGCTTTCGATTACGCTGTCGGATCTCAAGGGACGATCCGAACTCATGGAGGGGTCTCTCGAGAGCACGACGGCCGTGGTAGAGTCCGAGAGCACTGCGTTCGAACAGCTCAGATTGAGCCTGGACGAGTGCGATGAGGCAAGACAGACAGTGCGGGACGATCTGCAGTCCAGGGTATCGCGGCTCGCTTCCCTCGAGGAGATGAACACCGGACTCGAGCGCCACGATCGATCCGTTCGGGAAGCGGTGGAAGCGTTGCGCGAAGAGGACGGCATGGCGTTCTCCGGTCTATTGATAGATTTCATCGAATGCCCGGCGCAGTACGAGGTGGCCCTCGCTGCGGTCCTGGCGGACAGATTGCAAGCCCTGGTTACCGACAACCACGAGACCGGCATGATGATGCTGGACTGGTTGGCGCAACGGGATCTCGGCAGGGTTACTGCGCTTCCCCTGACCGGCACTGTCGATAGCGGGTCGGTGCCCGGATCAATAGATGGTCCCGGGGTTGTCGGAAAACTGACCGATTTTATCGGGGTGGATCCAATAGTCAGTGAGATTGCCGACTGTCTGCTCGGCGATGTGTATATCGTGAAGAGCATCGATGATGCCAGGCGCATATGGGAATCCAACAGTGGTAACGCGACGGTTGTCACAAGTGATGGGCAGCTGCTCGATGCGGTTGGTGTCATGCGCGGCGGACGGGCCAACTCCCCCGGGGCGGATCTCCTGGGCCAGAAGCGGGAGATCCGGGATCTCGAAAAAGAAGTATCTACCTTGAGGGCTCTTTACGATGATCTCGATTCCCGTTTCGGGACCACCAAGGAGGAACTCCTGAGGCGCAGAGACGCTGCTGAGAATGCCAGGCAGGAGGCGCAACAGCAGGAGGTCGTGCTGGCGGAGGTTCGAAAGGACACCCTGAGGGCAAAGGAGGATCTGGAGGCGGATCGACAGCGGCTCGACGGGCTCGATCGAGAGATCTCCCATCAGAAGACGCTGGTTCGCGAGGCCGTCGAAGACAGGGATCTCGCGCAAAAAGAAATGAAGTCGGCGAGCGAGGAGATCGAGACGCTCGACAAGACAATCTCCGAGTACACGGTGGCCATCGAGGGGTGCAGGGTCGAGGCTGATCGGTTGACGGCGGCAGCGACAGACGCTCGGGTGAAGGAGGTGCGGTTCGATCAACAGCACCAGGCTGCGCTCGATCGGGAGAACCAGATAAAGGCGTCGATCCTGGAGATCGACGAACAGATGGAGCTGCTCGCAGCGAAGAAAACCTCCTCAGCCAGGGAAATGGGAAGCGCGGCGGGCAAGGTGGTTCAGTTGAGGGATAACCTCTACAACACCCTCGAAGAAGTTGATTGCCTCGACGGGCAGACAAAAGAACTGACCCGAGCCCTCGAGTCCTCGTCCCGGGCGCTCATGGAGGCCGAGGCATCGCTCAAAGATCAACGCAAGGCTGTGGAGGCGGCCCGGGCGAAGGTATCCGAGCTTCACATGTGCGAGCAACAGGCGCAGATGGATGTTTCGCATCTTCTGCGAAGCGTTGAAGAAAGATACAACGAGAATCTGCTTCTGGTCATAGGCGACTATCACCTCAGGTCGGTTCCGGGGCAGGATGTTCACCTTCGCATCGAGGATCTCAAACGCCTGATAGAGAGGATGGGGGCCATCAACCCGGCAGCCATCGAGGAGTACAAGAACACCAGCGAGCGCTACGAGGAAAAGGTGGAGCACAAGGCCGACGTGGAGCAGGCCCTCGAAGATCTCGAAGCGGCCATCGCCAGAATGGACAAGGATTCACGTCGCCTGTTCAAAGAAACCTTTGCCTCTGTAAACGAAAAATTCCAGCATATTTTCCCACGGTTGTTTGAAGGGGGCCAGGCAAGGCTGGTGCTCACGGATCCCGACGATATGCTGGAGACCGGTGTGGACATCATAGCCCAGCCCCAGGGAAAGAATCTGGGCAGCATCGAACTGATGAGCGGAGGCGAGAAGGCGCTAACTGCGGTGAGCCTGTTGTTCGCGCTTTTCCTGCATCGTCCGAGTCCGTTCTGTTTGCTGGACGAGGTGGATGCTCCCCTCGACGAGGCAAATGTGGGCAGGTTCGTGGAACTGGTCCGGGAGCTGACCGATCGCTCCCAGTTCATCGTCATCACGCACTCCAAGGTCACCATGGAGGGGGCCGACGCCCTCTATGGTGTAACAATGCAGGAGCGGGGTATTTCCAAAATGGTTTCGGTCCGACTGGTGCGCAGTGATGCGGCCGCGGTAAATGAATAGCGCCTGCCCTTTTTTTTAACAACATATCGTGACTCGTGCGTCAAATGGTATAGCGGGACAGGGTTCTTGCCTTGATTTCTTGGGAATGATAGTTTCGGGCGTACTCAATAGGGTGATGTAAATGACTGACAAGACCGGTGTAGTGCTCGATGGGAAGTACGAACTCATACGCAAGATTGGCGAGGGCGGGATGGGATCCGTCTACGAGGCCAATCACAAGCTCATCGGAAGGAAACTGGCGGTCAAATTCCTTCACCCGCAGTATGCATCCAGCGAAGAAGTCGTCACCAGGTTCCAGCGTGAGGCGCAGGCTGCGGCCCAGATTGGTCACGAGAACATCATCGAAGTGACGGACATGGGCACCGACGATGACGATTCACCATACCTGGTGATGGAGTTTCTCAAGGGTTGCGATGTCAAGCAGCTGATCGAGGCCGAGGGCGTTCAGACACCCAAGCGCACCGCGCACATCATGGTTCAGGCCCTGAACGCGCTCCAGGCGGCTCACGATGTGGGTATCATTCACAGGGATCTCAAGCCGGAGAACATCTACCTCATAGAAAAGGGCGGCAACCCCGATTATGTCAAGTTGCTCGATTTTGGAATTTCCAAATTCAGAGCGCTCGAGACCGATGGGGTCAAGGGATTGACGCAAACAGGAACGGTGCTCGGAACGCCTCACTATATGTCTCCGGAGCAGGCGAGGGGGGAACAGGATCTGACGCCAAGGTCAGACATCTATGCCATGGGAATAATCCTGTACCAGATGTTGACCGGGGAACTGCCCTTCGATGCCCCCAACTACAACGCCCTGCTCATCAAGATCCTTACCGAGGAGCCCGATCCACCCAACCATCTCAATCCGGATCTTCCCGAAGATCTTGTAAAAACCATTGAAACAGCCATGGCCCGGGCCGCGATGGACAGGTTCGAGTCTTGCGACGATTTCCGGAGTCATCTCATCCCGTTCGCTCCAGATTCGTCCAGCATCGGTCGTATGTCCACGGCTTCCCGCACGGTCATCCGGCAGGCGCTGTACAGCAGCAAGACGCCCTTCGAGATGACCCAGAGCGGCATCGACGGACACAAGAGTAAAAAGCTCCCTATCATCATAGGTGGTGCTGTCGCAGCTGTGGCCGCGCTGGCGGTAGGCGGATTTTTCATCTTCGGCGGAGAGCCGGACAAGCCCGATATCGATCCCGTGCAGAAAGATAGTTCGGTCGTGGTTGCCGAGCCGATCGTCCAGGATGAAATCGCGAAAGTCGATGCAGGAACCGAGGAAACCGGGGAGTCTCCCCGGGCCGACGCCACTATTCAGATCAGCATAACCACTGTTCCTCCCAATGCGGTCATCAAAATTGACGGTGCCGGCGTCGGAGCCAATCCGTTCGAGGGACCCTTCGCCAAAAGCGAGGCGATGCGAAATATCGAGGTAACGGCGCAGGGGCACGAGTCCGTGAAGGAGCTCGTCAGATTCAACACCGACCTCGTGCTTGCGTACAAACTCGAAAAAACCAAGATCGTAAAGAAGAAAAAGGGCGGTGGAAAGTCGAAGCCCAGGGAAAAAGAGGCTGCCGCATCTTCCGGCAAACCCACCAAGAGTGGGAAAAAGAAAACCAGAAAGATCGATTACGACGATCCGTGGAATCAGTAAAAACCGTTCCTCTTGCTTGCGATACTGTCCATGTCCCCAATTCTTGTCTGGGTGAAAAAAGTTCCAAACTATAAAAAAATTGCGAGGCGTGGAACACGCTGCAATATTGGCAGAGATATCCGGCAGTCTTTTTTTATTCGCTAGTCGATATTGTTTCGTCGGGCGGCCTGAGGCCCAAACTATCTTTAATAATTACAACAATAACGATGGCCGTGGACGTTAAACGTTTTTCGACGTCCATTTTTATTTCGTTATTGAGTTGTTATTAGTTATCATATCGCATGGTACGAAATTTGCTTTTTTAACAGTGAGCCGGTGTCTATTGCCGGTTCAAGAGGTATTCGCTGCGACTTTTTTGGGAGAAGGTAGCAACATGAAATCGATGTTTTCACAGTTTTTCGCTTCGCTGATCTCCGGGATAGTGTTCCTGGGCGTTCTCGGAGGAGGTTTCGGAGTGTTCGAGGTCGCCGCCGACGAGTGCTGCACGGAGGCGGGGTACGCAGACGAATGCTGGTGGGAGTCGGCGGAAGATGATGGTGTTACCTGCACCACCAGTTCGGGCTGCGATCTCACTTGCGACAAGACGGTAACCGATCCCTCAAATTCCAATGTAGGTCTGTGCGCCTGTACGAGTGACGCTGACTGCGTGAGCGGTGTTTGCAACCTGACGGATAACCGGTGCGGCCCATCCTGGTGCAACGGCTATCTGATTTGCTCTTGTTTCGGCGGATGCATCAATGCCGAGCTCGGCACCTATGCCAGTCCGGAGGCAATGTGTAGCGACACGACTTCCGGATATCCGGGAACCTGTTGCGAGGGCACATTCCCGGACGGGATTGGGGGAGTAGGCTATTGTTCAGACGATCCCACTTGCAACGGCGGATGCACTGCCGATGCTGATTGCAACGACGGAAACCCCTGCACGCAGGACGAGTGCATCGCCAACGGCTGTGTCAATACAAACCTCGACGGCAACATCAACGATACCGACGTATTCGGAAATCCCATAGGAGCAGCCTGTCCATTCGATACTTCCATTTATGACATAGAATGCGCGCTTCCTGCGTGTGACAACGGCGCCTGCTCGGTGGATACGGGTTTCAATAATGGTGGCTCTTGTGACGCTGACGGTAATGAGTGTACGTACGGCATCTGCGGGATCGATACCGGTGTTTGCAACCAGTATGCTCTGACGGACGTGAGCACTCCGTCTTTCAATGATGTTGGTTTTGTCGATTGCTGCAACGACGATCCCGATCCGAGCATTGTAATTGATGACTTCACGGACTATCCCCTCAGTTATAATGATGGTGGCGACTGCAAGACATATTACTGCGACGCTACCCTGCACGATGCCGAGTTTAATGCGGTGGAGAATTCGGAGTGCGCATCCCATCCATGGGCCTCGGATACCGATCCCTGTTCCAGTTGGGCGTGTGGAGGTGGTGCAGAAGCCGGAACTTGCGTGTACACAACTGATGTATATTTGGACGATCCTTGCTGGGATCCGGCTGCGATGGCGGTGGCGAACAGCACCTACCCGACGCCTCCCGATCCCTGTGTGCCAGCGTATTGCGATGGTTTTGGAGGTTGTATACCCGATCACGTCGCCGGTTGGGACTGTACTCCTGCGAGTGTTTCGTGTGAGTTGTGGACTTGTCAGAACAGCAACGCAACATACCCTACCACGCTATTTTGCACATGGCTAAGCTCTGCCTCGCCCAGCCCTGATCTGGAAATATGCCACGATCCCATGATGGCGGCGCAGGAACTGGGTATCATTGGACCCGGCATGGTGACGAGGTCAGATACCAATGAGTGTGCCGATGATGATTACGGCGCCGTGACTACCGGTCGGTTCATCGCCTGTGCCGGTTATGTCGGTTCTCCTAATGGTGCTGATTACGTTTATGATTTTGAAGTGAGTGTGAACACCAGTCAGTACACTCTTCAGCACGTGGCGGCCGATCTATCTCGCGTCGGAACCGATTGGGATCCCTACCTCTACGTGAGAGAGAACTGCGAAAATGGTACCGCCACGTCCGGCGACCAGATGACCTGCAACAACGATCGAAACTGGACCGGCACTAATTATAGTGGAACGTTCGCCGGTACAGATGGTACTACGGCCTCGGTAACTGCCGGCCCATGGCCATTGCGCGATCTTACCGACTACAACGACTCATTTGGCGCCGATGATGGAATTGAAACCGAGAACGATTGGCACGCGCAACTAATAGTGGATACTTGGAGTAATGCCTCCGCCATTCCTCCCGAAACGGCCGGGGGGGATTTTGTTCTTGGCGCCATCAAGGAGACTCACTACAACAGTGATTGCCGGAGTTCGGCTTCGTACATCGCAGCGCCCATCATGAACAACTTTACCTCGTGGAAGGAGCGGTGGTTGGGGTCAACCACAGGTTATCCCGGCAATCCAACGAGTGACGACACCTCCTGCACCTCATCTACGGCCGCGTCGGCTTACTTCCGGGTTGAGGTGGAGAACATCACGCAACCGGACTGGGACGAGGGATCTCTACAGTGGGAGAGTGTGGACTGGGAGTCCAAATACAAGGTCAGCGTCGATCCAGCGCTGGATTCGTCTCACCTGAACGTGGCGCTTACCATGTGGAACGGGTCTGTCGGCGAGACCGATTGCGGTTTCACAAGTGGGACTACCCATTCGTGTGGTGGTGTTTCGGGTGAGCTTCAGGAGCACATTATCGCCGATGGCACATCCGATTTCTATAAGTGGCTGGAGGTCTCCAATCAGCAGGCCGGTCAAACGGGTGACTACGAGCTACAGATGATCAAAGTTCCGCGTGAATTTTTTGGGTTTCAGGAGGCTTTTGTAGGAGCGAATTCCGGGTGTAATTCTTCGGGAAGCCCTGATACCTGGTATCTTGGAGGAATGCAGCTCGATTTCGTCCCCACAAATAGCAGGTTGAACGGATACATGGTAAAGGAGGATAATTCGCCATCGCTCACCGCTGCGGGCTGGTTGGTCAATCCTTCAAATCAGGTATGTCGTGGGATACAGTGCACAACCGGGACTGGAGCCGGCCAGATAAGAAGTTTCCCGTTCGATTTCCCATTCAGTGGCCGCTTTTTCGATAGGTATAGAGTGGATGCATCAGGCAGAATTGACATTGGTTCAGGAAATCCGACGGATCCGTACTATTTGAACAATTTTGTCTATGAGGATGTGGGAAATTCAGAAAGGTCCAATTCGAATTCGAAGTTTTTAAGAGACTCTAGATTCAATCCCATGCTCGCACCAATGTGGGGCAAGATCATTCCATGCATGTGTTCTGAAACACGAGAAGAAGGTGGTGGTTGGTTCGCCGATCCCTACATCTTATGGGATGATGCTTGCTACGGTAGTGATGGAGACACTGATGCTCGAATCTATGTAGATAATGCACAATGGGATGGATCGACGGTTACCGTGATAACCTGGGATGGTTTCGATGGATACCAGGAACCGAATGAGGCGATATGCACAAATACTGATTTTTGGGGTGACTGCACCAACTGGGCGTGTGATTATCATTACTCCAGCACGGCGGACCGCGCCAATTTCCTCCAGTTCCAGGTCATTATCAGGCAGGATGGAAGATTCACCTTCTTCTACAAATCCACCAACGGTGTGACCCAGCCGATCCTGAGCTACAATGGATGGTCTGTCGGAGTAAGTGGAACCTGGCATTCCAACCAGAGATGCGACGATGGCTTCGGGACCTCACCCGATCCGACTTACACACCGGACGACTGGTGTGATGTGGTTTTGGGAGAGGTTGCGGGCATGTCCGGGACATATTGCGACAACGAGACGGAGATAGTAAATGGCGTGACGATTTACGATGCCGGATATTGGTGTGTAAATAAAATAAACAATTTGCATTCCGGACTGAGTGGATCGTGGCAGACGGGAGAATGATGACAATGCAACGTGCAATTGTATTTGACAAATTGGACATGTTTCTGAGTCGAAATTTGACCACAACGCTTTTGGTCTTCGTTGTTGCGGCGTTGATGGCGACGGGTTGTGACGAATGCAAGAACAGCTCCGACTGTTCGGTCGGCAAGATCTGTGTGAACGGCGATTGTGTTTTGCCGTCGTCGGATACTGACACCGACACTGATACCGACGCGGATACCGACGCGGACAGTGACACGGACAGCGACACAGATTCGGATACGGACACGGATGAATGTGTGAACCCGGAGACTGATTGTCCTGGTGACTCCGGCGACTGTGCCTACTACGAATGTCAGGATAGTATGTGTGTTCTGGTAAACGAGGACGATGGCGATTCATGCACTTTTGACAGTAACGATTGCACCGACGACATATGCGTCGAGGGCACGTGTACGCCGTTCCCGTTGACCGGGGTTCCATGCACGGACGATGGGAACGACTGCACTTCCGATGTTTGCGACAATGGCGTTTGTGGCGTGGCGTTGCTCGATTATAGTCCGTGCGCTGGCGATACCAACCTGTGTACCAATGACTATTGCCTGTCGGGATCGTGTGTTCACCCTGATGTTGCGAACAATACGCCGTGCGACGACGCTTTCTGGTGCAACGGTCTGGAGACGTGCCAGATTGGTGTATGCACTACGTCAGGGGCGCAATGCGCCTCGTCCATCCCTTGCCAGGACTCCAGTTGTACGGAACCGGTTTCTCCGGCCGTGGTTGGAACCTGTGATTTCATTCAGTCAGGTGACGGAACCGGTTGCGATGACGCACTCTATTGTAACGGTACCGACACCTGCCAGATCGGAGTCTGCGAACACTCCGGGTGGCCGTGCGGTTCTGCTTCTTCCGTTTGCAAACACATGGATTGCAGTGACGTTACCAGTAGTTGTACTGAGTTGAATTGGGCATATAACCACGATTGCTCGGATATTATCAGATGTGACGGCGACGAGATATGCGATGGCATCGGAGTGTGTATTGCCGGGTTACCACCCTGTGTTGATTTTGGCGATTGCACAACAGAGGAGTGTACCGAGAATGGTGGCGCGGCGCCAAGCTGTGGAGCCATCATCGATGTTCTGGATGGAACCTTGTGTACAACTGGAAATGTGTGTTCCGGTCTGGGTGGCAATCAGTGTCTTACTGGAGTTTGTCTTGGTGGGGATACACCGCCAGCGTGTTCGTTGGATCAGGATCAGAATTTCTGCACGTACTATCTGGATTGTGATTCTTCCGGAGGAACCCCGGATTGTACCATTCCTATAAATGTGACATTTTTCGCCGGGGAGATCCTTACGTGCAACGGGACGGGCGATGTAGAGAGCAAGACGTTCAATTCAACAATGGCTATTAACGAGGTGACTTCTTACGGAGGGTCCTGTGCCGGAAGCTTCACGGGTGGTGAGAAAGTATACCAACTAGATGTTCCTGCAGGAGCGAGCTATACGGTTGGTTTCACTGTTAACACTCAACTCCCCGCGCCGGCTGACCTCAAGGGCCTGTTGCTCGACGACGCCTGCAACCCGGTGGGGGCGTGTCTGGACATTTCGACGACTGTTACGGTGCCTGGACCGGGCGAAAGGATTGACGCCACAGGGCCGTCGAGCGGAAATCACTATTTCGTCATCGATGGACTTGACGGCGGACGCGGCTCGGGCACAGTCACCCTCCTGTGCAACTGAAACCCCGGGACTGACTTTCATGGTGATCGGCGCTTGCTGAGATGTTTCTAGCTATACCGCCGGGATGGAATACAGCCATCGGATGGGTGGCGCCGTATCACATCGCATTGTTTGCGGCCATGCTTGTCGGCGCCGCTCTGTTTTCGTGGCAGATGCATCGCCTGGGAGTTTCCTGGAGCCGTGTCCTCTCAAGCCTTCCCCTGGCGGTAGTCCTGCCGGTGGCCTGCGCCCGCATCGTGGACATGGCGGTTTACTCACCGGACGACCTGTTGAGCGATCCCTTCGACTTGTTGAGGGTGCTCGGCGGAGG
>JAUVDV010000164.1 GCA_030595125.1 Deltaproteobacteria bacterium | reverse complement strand
TTCATGGTTATTTGTCAAGCTAATTGCGCATTATTACATGGCTACACTTTTCCGCTTAAACTGATATGGCAGCAGTGTTTTCTCGTGTTCTTTCATGGGTTTTCTACGCCAAGAAGGGCTCAGACTTCCGGGAACTTCTGTCTAAAGAGTGGGAGTCTTTATTGGGAGTCATTATTGGGAGGTTAAAGTAATGCTTTCACCAGCGCTAATCATGGAGGAAAAATGATACCCCAACGTACCTAACGACGTGCCATTCCTATCATAATCCATCTTGGGCGACAAAGTTGCCCCTCCAGAAGGCATCATATCGTAAGATGAGTTTGGAGACAGCCGAATTTTCGGCTTCAGACAGCTAAAGAGAGGAACCATGCTCAGAATCAGCTACCTGATGATCCTGGTTTGCGTCCTGCTTGGCTTGGCCGCGTCGGACAGTGGGTGCGCATCCAAACATACGACAGGCTCGCTTGCAGCAACTCCGGATGCCCCATTGGTCCAGGACGTATCAAATGAAACGAAATGGCCTCCAAAGGAGTCTCTCCCAACGGACCTGAAGGTTCATTTTATGGGGGAAGAGGAGGCGGCGAACGCGCCGAAAGGGTTGATCACGGTTACTGCCGAGGAGGCGGCCATCACCGACAAGGCGACCTTCATCAAGGTCTTTGCCATGCATCCATTCGATGGCTTCACTCATGACGGATGGACCGATGTGGAAATCCAGATGCTGCACGAAGCTCTGATCAGAAACGGCCACGCCGTGCTTTGTTGCGATCCGGACGAAGATGGACACGAGTGACATGGCGGGCAAGCTGGAAACCGTGTTCGTCCTCCAGCACGTTGCTCGTGAGGGCCAATACCCCTTTCCCCCTTTCTCAAGAGTCCTGGTCATTATTTTCCAGATGCCAAAATACTGGTACCATGATGATCGGTATCGATACGGGAGGGTATGATGAAACTTGTGCTTCTGCTTGCGATGACCCTTTCGCTGGCGGCCTGCCACCAGGCTGGAAGCATCGGCGGTGACGACGACACGGATACCGAGACGGGCCCGGACGTCGACTCCGACACGGACGCGGACACTGACACCGACTCGGACACCGATACGGACACCGACACGGAAACCGATACGGACACCGCTGTCGACGGGGGAATCGAAGAGGGGGAGGTGTTCTGCGGCTGGGGGATCTGCACGAACCCGGAGATCTGCTGCGTCACCGAGACGCCTCCCACACAGGAGTGCATGACACCCAGCATGTGCTCGGGCGACTTCCTGGCCATGTGCGACGGGCCGGAGGACTGCGGCGAGGACGGTCACTGCTGCTTGCCCACGGGGGGAGTGAGCAACAGCTGGTGTTCCTCCACCGAATGCATGATCACCGTGTGCCACACCGAGGCCGACTGCCCGGGCGGGGATTTCTGCTGCACGGACTTCTACTTCGGTTACTCAATGGGCGTCTGCTCTGTCGAACCCTGCTAAGGACATCTCCACTGCTCCTTACATTTCGATCAGGCCGATACTTGCACAGTGCGGTTTTCGTATATAATAAGACTCAGCTTGTTCTTTGAAAAACGGGGGCGACACGGTTTCGACGGGTGCTAATGAAGCGGCGACTGCGATCTGCGGTTTCCTGTCACCGCGTTAAAAAGGCGGGAAAACACAGCTGCCAATAATAACAGCTACTCTCTGGCCGCTTAAGGCCGGATGTCTCACCGAGGAGTTCCTGCGTACTCGGATGGGGCACAATTTAGCGGGACCGCTCGGTGAGGGCGTTTGCGACTCACATGAGTTAAATCAATTGCAAAATCGTCGTTGGAATATCCTGTCTGTTGGAGATTTTGGCGACTAAATAATAGACAGACTATGATTGTAGATGTTGTCGTGGATAGTGCTCGGACCCGGGTTCGACTCCCGGCGCCTCCATCTGTTTTACTCTATCGTTCCGCACTGTTAGAAGCTCGGCTACCTCTTGTTGCCGTCATGTTGCCGCTCTGATCCAGTGTCTTTACTGCGTCTCGCCTCGAATCGGGGCTGAGATGAATGTAGCCCCCGCCCCTTGAGCACTACCGGTGGACGATGTAGAATCACGTATCCAACAGAAGGGGAAAACATGAAGTGTTTGCTTCTAATGATACTTGCGACCGTGCTGGTTTGCGGCGGGTGCTCGAAAAGCTCGTCGAGCAGTGACGACGGGGCGACCGACTCTGACACGGATACCGACACGGATACCGACACGGATACTGACACCGACACCGATGCGGATACCGACACCGATGCGGATACCGACACCGATGCGGATACCGACACCGACACCGATACCGACACCGACACCGATACCGACACCGGTACCGATACCGGACCGATCGAGTGCAATCTGGGAGAGTACAGCGGCAATTTAGAGATCATTACGCAATCGTGGTTTGCATTCCTTGCAGGATACACTTCGATCTCAGGATACCTCGAAATCGATTGTGATTATTGCACTGACTTAAACGATTTGATTTGCCTCACCTCAGTGGGTGGGGATTTGTGGATCGAATGGAACTACTCCCTCACCGACCTGGACGGGCTGAGCGCCCTCACCTCAGTGGGCGGGGAATTGCAGATCTACAACAACGACGTCCTCACCAACCTGGACGGACTTAGCGCTCTCACCTCGGTGGGTGGAAGCTTGTCAATAGGTGACTGGTATTATGGCGGCAACGACGCCCTCACCAACCTGGACGGCCTGAGCGCAGTCACCTCGGTGGGCGGGGATTTGTACATCAACGGCAACGACGTCCTCACCAATCTTGACGGACTGTGCGCACTCACCTCGGTGAGCGAGGACATACTGATCTACAACAATGACGTCCTCACCAACCTGGACGGACTTAGCGCACTCACCTCAGTGGGTGGAAGATTGTCAATAGGTGACACGTATATTGGCGGCAACGCCGCCCTCACGAATCTGGACGGTCTGAGCGGGATTACCTCGGTGGGCGAGGATTTGAGGATCGCCTTGAACGACACCCTCACCGACCTGACCGGCCTGAGCGCAGTCACCTCTGTGGGCGAGGACCTACAGATCTACGGCAACGACGCCCTCACAAACCTGGACGGATTGAGCGCAGTCACCTCAGTGGGTGTGAAATTGGACATTCGCTCGAACGCTGTCCTGCCCGACTGTGAGGCATGCGACCTGCTGGACCAGATCACCCCCGAACATTACTATATGGATGTCTGGGGCAACCTCGACGACACATGCACCCCGGTCCCGACGAATTGTCCGTAGGGCATGCGCCTTTCCGCGATCCCTTGCCCTGCTTCGCTCGCAAGCGAGCTTCGCAGGGTAGCACGATGTGAAAATTGAGAAATTTGGCAACTCTTTGCCCAAACGGCCGATTGGGAAATGGTTAGCGCCGTCTGGTTCAAAGAAATGAAGAAAGCCGAAGCGTTTGAAACATATCTCAAGCACGGTTCCGGCCATGCCTTCGCCAAACGCCATTTCTGGTAAACCAAACTCGTCATCGTGCTAGAATCGACGCCTGCAAGAAAGGGGTGACGATCATGACAAGCCCGGTCCGGATTGCGCTGGTCCTGTTTGCTCTGGCCCTCGCGACGCAGCCCGCTGCGGCCGAGGCGCAGGGAGCGGAGGCGATCGACACTGGGTTCCACCTGGGCGTGGGCCTGTCCATTCGCCAACCCATTGTCTCCGACGAAACCGACCTCGTCCCCGAGCTGGAGCTGGGCCTGATCATCGCCGGGGTTGTCGACCTGTACCTGGCCGTCGGCCTCGACATCGAGCGGGAGTCGTTCGAGGACGACAACCGGGAGTCGTCCAGCACGGCCGGGGCGCTGATGACGGGGCTGGGGCTCCGGGTCATCATAGGAGAGCCGCGACCGGGGAGCGCCTTCTTCTACGTTGGGATCTCCGCGACCCCGGTGTTCGGCATCGCGTCCTACAAGTCCGATGACGCCGAAGAGGACGACGAATACTACGAGGACAGGACCCGCGAGTACCTGGACCGCTTCGACATAGGAGTTCTCCTGGGAGTGGAGTACCTGGTCGCCGCGAGCTTCGGCATCGGTGTGGAGTCAGGGTTCGTGACGTCGCTGAACAACCTGAAGAAGACGAACGAGGAAGAGCCCGACAAGCACATGCGGGTGGGCTTCTTCGTCCCGTTCCTGATCCGGGCGGCCTACCACTTCTGAGCCAAGGAGGATTGTCTCGTGAGAAACCTGCCCCTGCTCGCCGCTGCCTGCGTCTCGCTCCTTTTGCCGGTCGGCTGCGAGGACACTGACCGTTCCTGCGAGGATTCTTTACACACGGGCATCGTAATCGAATGGAGCGGGATCTCGGTGGACCGCTACGACTGCCGGATCCTCCGGTTCACGCAGGAGTACGGCGAGCCCGACGCGATGATCTTCAAGGCGATCATCCGCATCGAGTCGGGATTCCATCACGACGCCACGGGTTGTCCGAACCTGCCCTGCGGGATCCCGTCGGGCTGGACCGAATCGGAGTGCTACTGCTTTGGCGTCATGCAGGTCGTGCCGGCGTGCGGCGGCACGAACACCGACCTCGGCCGGCTCTACAACGGCCACCCCAACCTGACCCGCGAACCGAGCATGCCCGGCTGGGCGACCTCGATCTACAACCCCGAGATCAACATCGAGCTGGGAATCCGCGGGGTGGCGCGCAACCGCGAGCGGATGAAGGAGCAGTTCGCGGGCTGCACCGAGGACCAGTACACGATGATGGCCATCGGCGAGTACAACTCCTACGGCACCACGCAAAGCTGCACGGAGATCAACACCGGTTACGTCGAGCACGTGCTAGAGGCGTACAACCTGTACTCCGAAGCGTCCGGTTGGCCGGCCCACAACTACTGAACGACGGCCAGAACTGTCCCGCGGGTATAAAACCCACGGCCATCCGCCGTCGCAGGGGAGGGTGTCGCTTTTCTACCCGAAGCATAGTTTGAAGTATATGGCATGTGTGGTATATTGGTCTGCATGAGCAACTCAAGAAGTTATCCCAAGAAGAGACCATCGAAGAAACTTCCCGAGACAGCAC
>JAUVDV010000160.1 GCA_030595125.1 Deltaproteobacteria bacterium | reverse complement strand
GTCCCCACCTGTGGTCAAGGATCTCCTGTCGGCCATCACTACCCCCACACCCTACTCATGCTTCACCAACACCGTATTGAACCACTTTTCATCTTCCCTGCCAGGACGCAGGTCGTGGGTTGTCCAGGCCTCTTTCAGACGAAGTTCCGGCAGGAGTTTCAACAACTCAGCAAGACCATTTCGGTTGAGGTCGGTGAACACCCGGCCTTTGGAAACACGCTCACCCGAACCCAACTTGAAGCTCATGTAGATCGAGCCGCCATCGCGGGTACATGCCGCGAGGTTTCTGATGGCCAGATGCAGTTGATCCAAAGGAACGTGCAATAACGATGCGCAGGCCCATACACCATCGAACAGAACGTTCGAATGAAACTGCTGAAAGGTGGTCACCTCGACCGGTTGACCGATCAGACGACCGGCCTTTTCAGCCATCTCCGGTGAAGCGTCAAAAGCGGTGACTCTGAAGCCCGCGTTGATAAAAAACAATGCATCTCGGCCCGAACCACAACCGGCGTCAAGAATATGACCACCTGCGGGAACGAACGGCAGAAAACGGTCGTAAAGGGCCGTCATGTCGACACCGATGGTGTTGTCGAAGAATTGATCTGCGTTCTCTTGATAATGAGAGAGCGTCGTATCAATCAAGGGCGTATCGGTTTTCATGCTGCTCGAGTTTAGTGCATCTTGGAAACGGCGATGAGTGGAACGAGCTGATTTCACTCTTTCGGCGCCATCTCGCCCATCTCAACCCCTGACCAACCGCCCCAAAACCCCCTCAACCGGAAGATAAATCCACCCCTCTTTCCGGGCCGGCTCGAGGTCTTCCCCCTCAGGCCGAACCGTCATACCCAGGGCTGCCGCACTCCACCACGCAAATACCGGTCTTGGCCGGTTGCGAGGCGAGATCGATCCCGAGGGTTCGCATTGTGGTCTGGGCTTCTGTCATGGGGCGTGCTCGGCGAAAATCGGCTGCCCCTCACACATCGTACTCAACGGCACAGCCTCCACCCGATCCGACAAGGGATACCGCTTGGAACCGGGATACAACACTACGACACGCGCCAGCTCGAGGTCTTTCATTGCCGTGCTGATGGAACGGGTCATTCGCGGCGCGTCGGCTCTTTTACATTCCACGCCAACGAGTTCACTGCCCCGACGGAGAACCAGGTCAATCTCCGCCCCCTGGTGCGTTGCCCAGAAGAAGGCCTCATCATGAGCGACCGCCGTCAACACTTGCTCAATGACGAGGCCTTCCCATGACGCACCCACCTTCGGATGGCTCATCAATGTCTTGAGCGTGTTGACTCCGAGGAGCTGGTGCAATAGACCACTGTCACGGACGTAGATTTTCGGCGCCTTGACCTGACGCTTGCGGATGTTGACGTGATACGGCTGCAACTGTCTGATCATGAAGGCATCCGTCAGCAAATCGAGGTGGCGGCGGGTGGTGGATTCACTCACTCCCAGGGCCCGGGCAGGCTCCGCCGCATTCCAGGTCTGTCCGTGATAATGCGCAAGCATGGTCCAAAACCGCTGAAGGGCAGCGGCCGGTACGCGAACTCCCCACTGGGGCAGATCACGTTCGAGAAGGGTCTGAATGAAGCTCTTCCTCCACGCGGCACTGTCGATGTCGGTGGCCGCCAGATAGGAAAGCGGGAACCCTCCCCTGAGCCACAATTTTTGCTCCTCCTTCGGCCCGATTTCACTCAACGAAAAACCGCCAATGGTGATGCGTTCCATCCTCCCGGCGAGGCTCTCCGAGGTCTGCCGCAACAGATCACCTGAGGCACTGCCAAGGATGAGAAAGCGCGCGGGACTGTCTTGACGGTCGATTAGGACGCGCAGCACAGGAAAAAGGTCCGGTCTACGCTGCACCTCGTCGATGACCACCAGGTTTCTGTCGCCGGCTCTCAGGAACCGCGGCATTTTGGCGTTATGTCGCGGTTTTGAGTAAGAGCGCCCTCGGTCATTCATTGGGTCACTCGGCATTGATGTGATCGTCTTCGTGCTGTAGTCGGTTGTAGAGTCGATCGATGTACTCGACGTAGGCGGGTTCGGTCTCCTCAGCGACGAGATTGAGTGCGACAGTTCTGAAATAGGCCAGCGAGAGTATCGGCGGTAAGAGCCTTGGTGAGGACCGTTGATGGCGACGGATGAAAGCGATTTTGAAAGCAATACAGACCTTTTCCAGAGGGATCCCGCAATTGAAAAGATCAGCCGCGATATCCCAGTCCGTCTTGCTGGGGACGACAGGCGTATTGGGGTCGTCGAGATAGAGGCGTACGATCTGAGCGGCGTAGGCGGAGCGTGAAGCGGTCACGATTGGTCTTTCTTCCGGCGGTCCTTGGCCCTTGCAGCGGCAGCCTCCTTCGATTCCTTGAGACGGTAGGAATCGGCCTTGATTTGCACGACCTCCGAGCGATGGATCAGGCGGTCGACGATAGTGGTCACCGATGTTGCCGAGGAGAAGACCTCGTTCCATTCGGAAAAGGGTTTGTTCGTGGTGACGATGATCGGTTTGTTCTCATGGCGCCTGGAGACCACCTCATACAGGAGATCGGCATGGCGGGCGTCGTAGGACAGATAGCCGACCTCGTCAATCAGAAGGACCTGCGGTCGGGCGAGGATTCCGAGTCGTCGATTGAGACCTGAAGAGCTGTCGATTTCGGCAAGACCGTTGAGCATTTCAGATGCGGTCACCGTCTTCACCGTGAAGCCGGCAAGAACCGCCTGATGTGCGAGGTTTTTGGCGATCATCGTCTTGCCGACGCCATTTGGGCCGACAAGGACCACATTGGTGCTTGAGCTTACCCAGTCAAGGCGGAAGAGGTCCTCCACTTGCGCGCGGTCGATTCTCTTGGGCCAGGCCCAGTCGAAATCAGCAATCAGCTTGAATCGGCCGAGCCGCGCGCGTTTGAGCCTGCCTTCCAAGCTACGCCGACGACGGGTCTCCTCCTCCCAATCGACCACGTGGGCAAGCCAAGGCTCGTTACAGATTTCATCCCAATGCTCAAGGAGGCCATGGAGTTTGAGGATACATGCACGATCCCGGAGATCCGTGTCAGCCATCATTTGACTCCTTTTCATCGTCGGTTGGGTCGTAATCACTCAAGGTGTGGGGAGTGACGACGATGTTACGGACCTTTTCGGAATCGGGAAGCCTTACCGGTACTGGGGGGCTTTGTCGGCGGGCTCGACGCCGTCTGTCGAGCACCAAACGGACCGTTTCCGGGTGGGGTGATTCTTTTTCGATCGCCTCGTTCACCGCTACCGAGAGCTCTCTTGCGCCAAACTCGTCAAGAAGAATCGTCAAACGGTCGACCGCCGTATGGAGGCGGCGCTGTCTCTTTCCCATTTCTTCGAGCAGCGTCTGTGCGGCCGGCACAGCCCGCAGCAGATACTCCTGGCCTCGTTGGAGTCGGGCCTGGCGCTTTTGACGTTTCAAGGCAGCGATGTGCTCGGGCTCCTCCTCAATTTGCTGTTTGTCCCAGCAACGGCGGTGCTCGGCTACGACCTCTGAGCGGTCCATGATCCGCACCCTCAAACTGTCGGCCTCGAGTGTCAGCGTCCTTCGGACCCTGGTGTGCGGTACCGAGTAACGGTTGGAGTCGAAACGCACATATGGCGTTTTACCGACCGATACATCCTCACGGTGTGCTGCAGGGAACGGGTCTCCTGGTAGCTCGACGAGGAAGGGGCGCTCTTTGTCAAATGCCTCACTTACGGTGATTTGGCGTTGTTCGGGCCAGCCCCGGGCGCCTGCAATCTCGATGCAAAAACGTTCTGCTTGACGATTGAGGTCGTCGATGCCGGAAAACGAAAGACCGTGAAAGAACGAGGTGCGCAGATAACCGATGGCACGTTCGACACGCCCCTTCTCATTGCCCCTGGCCACCGCTACCGGCCGTGGCTGGAATCGGTAATGACCGGCCAGCTCAAGCATGGAGGGATGGAATCGAATCGCATCACTTCGCCGCTCCAAAACGGCACTCTTCAGATTGTCGTACAAGACGGTCTTTGCCACACCGCCAAAGAAGGCGAATGCGCGTACGTGACCTTCAAGAAAACTCCCAAGACGTTGGTCGAAAAAGAACCGCACGAAGAGCATCCGCGAGTAGCTGAGCACCATTACAAAGGCCGACAATCGGCGCTCGCCACCCTCCACCGCCCATGTGCCGAAGCTGCCCCAGTCCACTTGTGCCTGCTCGCCTGGCAAGGTCCGCAGCTCGAGGTAGGCTTCGGCCGCGCGCCGTGGACGAAGCAAGGCCACCCGATGTCGGAAATGGTCCTCGCCACCCCGGTAGCCACGGGCTCGTACCATCCGGTACAAGACGCTTGCCGGCAGCTTCGGATGCCGCTCGAAGGTGTCGCGAATGAACACGGTGTAGGAGTCGATCATCGATGGACGACGCCTGCTCTCGCTCTTCAGCCCGTCCCTTTCCAATACTCGTGTGATGGCGCTGTGGTGAAGCCCGAGATGACGCGCAATGGTGTTGACCCGCCAGCCCTCAACACAATACAGACGTACTACTTCAGCGGCGATCTCCGGCCGGATCATGGCAAGATCCTCGTCGACGACGAAAATCGAGCCGTAAGAACCCGTCCTTTACCTCCAGACCACAGAAACTGCAGCTTGGATGCCGGTATTTGCGACTTTGGGATGTCTGGGGTGCTGATGCGATGGGGTGTTTCAATAGCCATGGCCCCACTGTGGGGCGTCCACATGCCCCGGGTGAACCCTGATGCGTCACTCTTTGTTTCTCGGCTTTTCGGAAACGGTACTGCTTCTGCCGCCGAGCATGGTTTTGCCGGCCCCGTTCGCTTTGCTGATACCGGCGACCCGCCGCACGAACTGATTTGCGGCGCGCCTCCCGACTACACTGCCTCGAGCAATACCGTTGCCCACGATCGCAGTGTGAGCACACCACCACCTGGCATCCGCATCCATCGCAACACAGCAATCTCCCGTCGGCCGTTGGTCCACTGCCTTCTCCACCGGGAAACGAGTGCTGTACGAGTCGGGGACCTCTGCCCTATACTCATCACTCGGGGCTCGTTCCCCGGGGTGGCAGCGGGTCTGGTTGGTCGACCATTGGGACCCGCTGCTGGTTTTTGTCTCAGCAACGGATTATCACCTACTCCGACCTCACACTCCCAAAACAGACAACCGAGCCCAACTGGTCAACCCAGGCCCCAACCCCGATTGATGACGGTGAAACTCACACACAAGCGCGGCCTATAACCGGAATCCCGCGGTTTCTGAAAACCGCCGACACCCGGCTTCCGTCTTGATGTCCATCGCGATCCAGACGCGGCTCTCGTCGGCGCGAGCTCCAAGAACGGCAGCAAGAACCAACAGCAGAAGACGCCTATCGCCCATGAATCACCTCGGAGCCCGCCTCATCGTAGTAGTGCACAGACGTTCCGCTCTGCCCAATCATGATTCGAACGTTGAATTGACGATAGTAGGGCGGGTTCTTGGACCCACGATAGGGTGTGATGACGTCATTTCCATCACCTTTTCGGGTCGGCTTTCCGACAACAGAAAGCTCCATCCCCAACTTTGGCTGGAGTCTCTTCAAAAGAACTCTGATGTCTTTCCAACTTCCGGTTCCGTGTC
>JAUVDV010000033.1 GCA_030595125.1 Deltaproteobacteria bacterium | reverse complement strand
CGTCGCAGGACGAAACACAGGATCCGTTATCATCGCACTCGTTCAGGGGATCCTCGCCGTCCAGGTTGGTACAGGTTCCGAGGTTTCCACTGCTATTGCATGCCTCGCAATCACCGCCGCAAGCGTCGTTACAACAATAGTCGTCTATGCAATTGCCGGTGGCGCACTGTTCGTTCTCACCGGTTGCGGAGCAGTCCGTACCCTGAACAATGCAGATCACGGCAGTTCCAGTTCCGTTGTTCACGCGACAGCTTCCGGCTCCATCGCACGCTGCCACACAGCTGCCGATATCGTCACATTCAGTATCCGGGTCACTTCCGAGGGTAACCGTATCGCACGTTCCGTCGATACCGCCGGTCTTTACCGCACTGCACGCCATGCAGTCCCCGGCGCAGCTGTCTGCGCAGCATACTCCGTCTATGCACTGGGGCACCGGGCACTGGGAACCGTCCGAACATATTTCTCCTTGCAACAGGCACTCACCGGCAACCCCGGAGCCATTTTCGACAGCGCAGCCGCCAGAGCCGTCGCAGGACGAAACACAGGATCCGTTGTCATCGCACTCGTTCAGGGGATCCTCGCCGTCCAGGTTGGTACAGGTTCCGAGGTTTCCAGTGCTATTGCATGCCTCGCAAGTACCGCCGCAAGCGTCGTTACAGCAATAGCCGTCAACACAGTTGGCCGCGACGCTTTCGCACTGGTGGATGTCGGTGCAATCGGACCCCTGCGTGATCAACGACGTACAATCGCCCAGAGTACAGCTGACGCCGGTTACATCCGTCGAATTGCAGCAATAGTGAGTGGACATCATGCAGAGCGAATCGACTCCGCCGCAATCGGTTGTGCATGATGTGCCGTCGCACCCGTACCCGGTCGGACAGGAAGTATCGGAACCGGTGCACACGTGGGTCGAACAGACGTAATCGGTTTCTATTCCGCCCGAGCAAGTCTTGACCGCACCGCAGGAAATTCCGTTGTCGATCTTGAAATCGCAAGCGCCCATGTTGTCGCAATAGCCGTTAAAACCACAGGGCTCCACCGTGTCCTCGTCACAATCGTCATTCCAGTCGTAGCCGACCGGAACGTTCTCGCAGTTGGGAGAGCTGCCACCGCAACCCCGGCAGAACGCCGTAGCACACGTGCCAACGGGAGAGTCATTTGTCGTTACGCCGACGTCACTGTCGTTGTAGTAGGCGCAGTAGCCGAGAAATGCGCCGGGGATATTGCAAGCGTAACAGTCGCCAGCACAAGCCGGACTGTCACAGCAAACGTCATTGACGCATTGATCCAACGGACACACTTTGGCAGTTGAAACCGTACACGGATCGCCCAGGTTGCTTCGCAGCACACAGGAATCCAGATCCCCCGACGGAGGTGCTGCGCCCGTGTCGCAGATTGCGCTGTCCGTGCTTAGGCAACAGAAGTGCGTTGTTGGGCAATCCGTATCGCTGGAGCAGGAGTAGACGCAGTCGTCCCCAACCGTATTACACTGGCTCCCGCCGGACGCGGGGCAAGCGGACGTCGTATCGATTGTGCAATTATGAGATATGTCGCACCGCCAGGTGGAGAGCTGGGCGGAAGCGCACGTGGTGTCGCAAATCGCGCTGATGGCAAGTTTGTACGAGCATCCGCCCGTCCCGTCGCAGGTACCGTCCTCGCCGCAAGCGCCGGTCACCCCAGCCGCCGGACATATGGCCTTGGGGTCGGGCGTATCGGCGCCCACGTGTTTGCACCCACCTGATCCGTCGCAGACATTGCACGATCCACAGTCGTTGTCGTAGTCCTCGTCATCCGGAACCACCGTGCATATCCCCAAGAACCCGGGAACGTCGCACGAATAGCACGTGGCGGTGCAGGTGGAAGCGCAGTCTGTATCGGTATCAGTGTCAGTATCGGTATCAGTGTCGGTGTCGGTATCGGTGTCAGTATCGGTGTCAGTGTCGGTGTCCGTATCGGTGTCCGTATCCGTGTCGGAATCGGTGTCCGAGTCCGTATCCGAGTCGGTGTCGGCATCCGTGTCGATATCGGTATCGGTGTCGGCATCCGTTGTCGAGCCGTCAGCCGCGCCCTTGCCCATGGATACGGTATCGAAGCAACCGACCATCGCAGCCGTTGCCCCGAGGAAAACGACAAGAAAGCTATTCCTCAAACACATAATCATTGCAGTCCTCCCCATCTCAGAAAGTTATCGCCAGCCCGCCGAGTGCGGGTCTGACAGCCACGGTCTCCGATTCGTCGCCCTTTTTCGAGTCGATGACCAGAAGCACAACACCCGTCACGACAAGCGCTCCCGCAGCGGCGTAGCCGACGATCATCATCGTCTTATCCATCTTTATATCGTCGTTGAGTTCTGATCTTTCCGTTGAATCGGCCGGCGCCTCGTTTGCCTTCTCCTGATCCTTGATTCCCTTGACGTTGAACGCCACGCCCATTCCGGCTGCCCCGACACCAAGTGCAGTGGCTACTATCCCGGCGATCTTCAAACCCGACGGACCACTGTCGATTTCGGGTCCTTCTTCTTGCGCCCCGCCCGTGCCTACCGAAACGGTCACCGAGTCTCCCGGCTTGACATCAACCCGCCTGTCAAACCGTTCCATGTCCGGACCGGCGACCACGACCTCATGCATGCCCGGTTCCACCTCGCCCTCGAACGGGCAGGCTCCGACAGCCTCTCCGTCCAGCTTCACCGCCGCTCCCTCCGTAGAGCACTCCACGCGGATCCAGGCGGTCACCTTTGCCAGCTTGGCCCGAAGCGGTATCTCGGCTCCGGAGGCGACGGTAACGTCGGTGGTCATGGGCTTGAAGCCGTTTGCCTCAACCCGAACCGAATGCTGGCCGGGATCGAGCAGTACCCCCTCTTTGAACGGGGTTTTTCCGATGGATTTTCCATCCACAAAGACCTCGGCATCATCGGGCGCGTCCATGAGCTTGAGGGTGCCGATGAGGGTCATCATCTCCTGTACCGCCTGCTGTGACTGTGCCTCTAGCTCGGGCTTGATCTTGTCGCCGGACTCAACCAGGAAACGGCGGAACGAGGTGATGGAGTCGACATACCGATAGAGCGCCTTTTCACACATGGCGATATTGAAAAGGAGCGCTGCCTTGGGAGCCAGCTTGTAGGACTTCTCGAATGCGGTGAGGGCCGCCGGGTAGTTCTCCCCTTTGATAGCGGCCATCCCCTCCTTGAAGTGGGCCTTCGCCTGATCCCTGTTGTCTGCCCTCGATGCGTGCGCGAAAGTGACGATCGCGCTGAGCAAGGTGAGACCAATTACGGCATACAGCCTTGATGTATCGGAACTTCTTTTCATCGAGAATTACCCCCGGTTACCTGGCGAAACGGATGAAAACACAGAGCACTTTCATCGCCAGTTGCAATTTGCTGCACGTTCTGCGGATGTTCACGAAACAAAGATCTTATCAAAGGAAACGGATTTCGATCAACGCATCTTTAGAGAATGTGTCAGATCTTGAGAATGTGTCAGACACCCTGTTGTCAGGAAGTCCCTTCGGCGGTGGGATCAGGGGTCAACGAGCATCGTCTGAAGCACCTTTATCGGTTTCACGCCTGCCCGGGAAGCTACCTCCCGAAGGGTCTCCTCCCGATCTCCTTCGATGCCGCCGACACGCAAACGTTTCAGACACCGCCCAATCTCACTTCCGCCCATCTCGCAAGCTTCCAGGAGTGATTTTCTGCCCAGGCTGGTGCCCTCGAACCGCTCGATAACCTCGTCGGCGGTCAGGTTCATTACGGTAAACGGTTGGGTCTCGCGTTGAAATTGCTTTATCGATGTAAAAATATCTCTCGGGGAGATCTCGTTGCTCTTTGCAATTTCCTCCAGAGTACGCTCGGCCGATATCCCCTTGTAGCCAATGCGCTTTAACTCGGAGATGGCCTGACCCAAGTCGATATTGGTCTTCCTGGCGAAGGCCTTCAGGGAAAGCAACTCTGCGTGACCGAACGGAGGTTCATCATCCTTCTCCTCTATCCAGGAGTCCTTTATGAACTCGTTGAGATCGACGAGGTAACCCAGCGGCGGTATGTGCCATATGGCGCTGACAGTCACGAGAATCGCGATGACAGACGTAATGAGCAACTCCCGACGGACGCGGATCCCCTGTGACAACTTGCGGCGAATGTGCCCCAGAAATGCCTTCCAATTGAAGTAGAGGTGCCAGCCGCCCAGGGCGATGAACAGTATACTCGCCAGGATATGAATGTTTCCCCAATCGGTCTTGCTCAACCCCAGAAAACGCCAGTCGACCCAGTATGCGATGCGCCCCTGTGGAACGACATAGAGGACAAGACCCGTGATCCCCATTATCAGGAACATCCAGGATATTCCGAGGGACGCATATGTCCGCCACTTGATTTTCCTGCCGCCACTTTTTTCTTCGCTCATTGAATACACCCTCCAGTGTCGCGGGGTTGTCTGCAGGTACCAACCCTTCTATACCGTAGTTGTGAAAATACTGGGCATAGAATCATCCTGTGACGATACCGCTGCCTCGGTGGTGGAGGACGGTCGCGTTCTCAGCGACGTGATCGCCGGCCAGGCGACCGTGCACAGCCCCTATGGCGGCGTGGTACCCGAACTGGCCAGCAGAAATCACTTGCTGAACATCATGCCGGTGGTCGACAAGGCGCTGGTGGATGCCGGCGTCGATCTGGACGACATCGAGGGGATTGCCGTCACGCGAGGTCCGGGCCTTGTGGGATCACTTGTGGTGGGTCTTCAGTTCGCCAAGACCCTGGCCGCCGCGAGGAATCTGCCGTTCGTCGGAGTCAACCACCTGCGGGGGCACCTGCTGGCGGCACGGATCGTGGACGATGACACTCCGCTCCCCGAATTCCCCTACATGGCCCTCCTGGCGTCCGGGGGGCACACGGGAATATACCTCGTTGAAGACGAGATGAAGATCACTTGCCTGGGCCAGACCCGGGACGACGCCGCCGGCGAGGCGTTCGACAAGGTGGCCCGGCTCCTGGGCCTGGGATACCCGGGAGGGCCGCTGATCGATCGGATGGCCGACTCGCAGGGCCAAAAGGAACAGTTCCCGCAATCCCTGCGGCAACGCAAATCGTTCGAGTTCAGTTTCTCGGGGATAAAGACCTCGGTGGCCCAGCGTGTGGCCAAGATACCTGGCGGTCCCGACCCGGATCAGGTGCTGGCGATAGCCCGGGGGTTCCAGCAGGCGGTAGTAGAGATCCTGGTGAGAAAGATCACTCTGGCGGCGCGCTCGAAACAGATCTCTACGGTGGTGCTTGCGGGAGGGGTGGCCGCCAACAAGGGTCTTCGCAAACATGCGAGGGAGGTCTGCGAACACAACGATCTGGAACTTTTCGCTCCGCCGCCCAGTCGATGCACCGACAACGGATCGATGATCGCATACGCGGGCTACCTGGCCTTGCGAGCGGGGAAACGCGACTTAACCGACCTGGCACCCGTGGCGGGGTGGCCCCTTTGAAAACGCGAACCCTGGGGCTGGATGTGGGATCCAAAAGGATCGGTGTCGCCCTGGAGGACGAACTCGGGATAACCGCCCAGCCGCTCACCGTTCTGCACGTAGATCAAGGTGATACGGTCGGGATGATCGGCGACCTGTGTAAAAAGCACCGGGTGGGGACCGTTGTGGTGGGGCTCCCGCTCTCCATGAGCGGCCAGGACAGGGGCTCGAGCGCTCGAAGGGCGCGGGCCCTCGGTGAAAAACTGGAGCAGAGCCTGGAGATAGAGGTGGTGTTCTGGGACGAACGATTCACCACGGTTCAGGCCGAGAAGCTGCTGAAATCCGCCAACGTGAAGAGGGAAAACAGGAAGGCCGTGATCGACAAGATGGCCGCAGCGCTCATCCTGCAAGGATATTTGGATGCCCGCTGAGAGCAGGCCCGCCAGTCGCTGGAAGATCCGGCCTGTCGCATGGGCTGTTCTGATTGTCGTGGGCGTTCTCGGAACCGCGTACGATATCTTCTATCGGTACCCCGACGCACCCGGCCCGGGCATCGGGCAGACAATGAAGGTTGATATCCCTCCGGGCGTGGGTCCCGACAAACTCTCCCGCATCCTGGACGAAAAGGGGATCATCTCGAGCCCCGGCAGGTTCAGGCTCTGGCTACGGGTTACGGATCGACTGCCGGGCGTGAAGGCCGGCCTGTTCGCCCTTGATGACAACATGACTCCCGCGAAGATTCTCTCCGTCATCTCGGGACGTCCGGAGAACCGGGGCGTGCGGGTGACGATCCCCGAAGGCTTCACACTCGGCCAGATCGGCAAGACCCTAGAAGACGCCGGCATCGTAGCTCAGGAGAATTTTTTCATGGCGGCGGGCAAGGGAAAAACCCTCACTCGTCTTCGAATCCCCGGACCGTCAGCAGAGGGCTTTCTCTTTCCGGACACCTACTTCTTCGAGCGAGGAACACCGGCCGAGGATATCGTTAACGCGATGTACGAGAACTTTTCTACGCGCTTCAAATCCCTGGGTGCTCCAGCAGAAACGGATCTCCTCGAGGTGGTCACCTCGGCTTCCATAGTTCAGGCGGAGGCGAAGATAACTGATGAAATGCCGATCATCGCCGGCGTGTATCGCAATCGACTGACCGATCCCAACTTCCCCTCACGCTTACTTCAGGCGGATCCGACGGTGGCCTACGGCTGTGAACCCGGGGTAGTGCCGCGCGCGCCATCGTGCTCAGGGTTCATCGGCAAGCTCACAAGGAAGCATCTCGAAGATTCCAAGAACCAGTACAACACCTACCGCCACGCCGGACTGCCCCCGGGGCCCATATGCGCTCCGGGGATCGCTGCGCTGAAAGCCGCCCTTCAGCCTGCGGGCGTTCCATATCTCTATTTCGTCGCAGGGAAGGACGAACGTCACCGTTTCTCGAAAACCCTTTTGGAGCACAAAGAGGCCGTCAAGCTCTACCGAAAAGGTCTATAGCAACAAACAATTTTCAGAGATGGTATGATCATCTCAACAAATGGAGGTGGGTCAAGATGATCAATACTAAATATCTTTTGTTGAGTCTGGTGCTACTCACGGCGGTTGCCGGTCACGGGTGCAAGGGAGATTCTATTAGCGGAAGTTTCGATGCATCCACGGACACCGATACTGACACCGATACTGATATTGATACCGATGCCGACACCGATGCCGACACCGACACGGATACCGACACGGACACCGACACGGACACCGACACGGATACCGACACGGATACCGATACCGATGCCGACACGGATACCGACACGGATACCGACACGGACACTGATGCTGACGCGGGCATGGATGGAAGCACCGACACAGACACCGACACGGGTACCGACACCGGAACGGACACCGGCACGGACACAGGTACCGACACCGGCACTGATACGGGTACCGATACCGGCACTGATACGGGCACTGACACCGGCACGGACACAGGTACCGACACTGACACCGATACCGAAACAGACACGGAAACTGACACCGATCCATTGTTGCCGGACTACATAGTCACGGGTCTCACGATCCCCACCACGGTGATGATGGGATACACCATTGACGCCACGCCAACCGTACAGAACATCGGCACCCTCGACGGCACGGTCGATCCTCTGTGGTGCACTCTGATATTCTCCACCGACAACGCCCCCGATACCCCCGGGGACGATTTCTTCCTGATGGGCGCTGGGATGATCTCCGTTCCCGGACTCCTGGCGATTAGCGCAAGCAGCTCCGGCACGCAGAATTTCGACATCATGCCGTTCTCATCCAACGTTCCGGGAACCTACTATGTGTTCGTGGAGGTCAGCCCATGGGCGGAACCCGAACTGGACACGACAAACAACATCTATGCACACACGAGCCAGATCGAGGTAGTAGCCTTCACTGGCACGGATGTGACCATCGAGACGTACCCCACCGCAAATGCAGACACCGTCAGAACGAACGTCACCGTGTACTTCAATGACGGCATCACCAATGTGCCGTTCTTCTGGGGCGCCCAGACCGCCAAGCCGGACGATTACGTTTACTGGGCCGGCCAGCTCCCGGCGGGCACGTGGTACGTGAAGGTGGGATCCTACATGACCAACGGCTACGGCCCTTATTCCATCATCTACTACACTGGAGTGTCGGGGACCTACACTTTACAAGCCGGAGGCAAGGACCACGACGACCCGGACGCCTACGAACCCGACGACGACGCGGCGACCGCGACACCTCTCCTCGACGACGTGCAACAGAACCACACCATCACCGATGTGCCGATCAACTACTACGACTGGTTCGAAATCACCGTTATCTGAAGTTCAGAAAATGAAGCAAGCTCGGTAGTACCCTCTTCCGAAAGTCGATAGAATGCTCCCACGTGCGAGATGAAAGGACGGGGATGAGGTACCTCATCGTTGTCGGGTTGGCGGGCGTGTTGGCGTTTGGTTGTCATCAAGTAGGCAGCCTGGGTGTAGATGCCGGCCCGGACACGGACACCGACTCGGACACCGACTCGGACATCGATACGGATGCGGATGGCGACACCGATAGCGACACCGATAGCGATACGGATACCGACACGGATACGAATACCGGCCCGGTCGAGTGCAACCTGGGAGAGTACAGCGGCGATTTCGAGATCGGCACACAAACGGACGTCGCAACCCTCGCGGGATACACATCCATATCGGGAAGCCTTACTATCAACTGCCCTTCGTGCACCGACCTGAGCGAGCTGATTTGCCTCACCTCGGTGGTCGGTTACCTGCACATTATGGTTAACGACGCCCTGACGAACCTGGACGGGTTGAGCACTCTCACCTCGGTGGGCGGGAACTTGTCAATCTCCTGGAACGACGCCCTGACCAACCTGGACGGTCTGAGCAGCATCACCTCGGTGGGCGAGTACTTGCTACTCTCCTGGAACGACGCCCTGACCAACGTAGACGGCCTTGGCGTCCTCACCTCGGTGGAGGGGTACTTGTATATCTACGATAACTCCGCCCTGCCCGACTGCGAGGCGTGTGACCTGCTGGATCAGATCACTGCCGGACCCGCCTATATCTGGGTCAACAACAACCTCGACGACTCTTGCACGCCGGTTCCGACAAACTGTCCATAGATAAGATAATAATCCCTACAGAAGTTCGAGTCTGTGCCAGAAGGACGGATTCGCGGCAGAGTTGCCTTAGCCTGCTTAATGCGCCAAATACCGAAGTAAAATTGTGAAGACCGTGTCCGGATTTGGGCGAGCGGAGGATCGAAGGAGGCAGGCGCATCCGTCGATGCATCGACGACTGAGAGTCGAGCACGGCCAAAGACGGCGCGGGATACGCGATTTTACCGGCAGGCTGGCGAATTATGCAGGTTAGCCTACGGATAATACGAAAGGTGACGAGGCCGCGCGAGAACCATCATTGTGCTGCCTGTACCCGGATCACTGTATTGTTTCGACCGGAGATCATCTGCCAGTCGTTTGCACTCGCTGAGTTCATTCTGACAAGATGGATTGCACCAGAGTTGAACGTCTTCCAGCATTTGTTTGTACTCATTTACCTTGTTATTACACATGGAGTTGCAAAGAGCTGCGCTCCTCATTTTCAATAATTCCGTATGTAACGAGTGCCGCCTCTGTTTCAAGCAATCATAGGTATCCCGCTGTTGAACAACTTTTTCTTCGGGTTCGCCCAGTTGTTCAGAGTTGATGTTGTCATCCCACAAAGGACTATCCAAAGAAACGTATCCAAAGAAAAGACCCAACAAACCCAGATTTATCACGGCAAGAGCAACTACAATTTTGGTTCCATGTGAAACCATCAAACCTCCTACTATAAATGTAACCTCTTTTCCGCGTTATTCAAGGTGCACAAACGCTGTAGCCCACTTGTCGTGCAGGTCAGAGGAAATCCCCTCACTCTTCAAGGGGTCCGCGCGACAATAAATTTGAAGTTGTTTTTAACGAGAAAAAAAGAACATTAACCCTACAGAAGTTCGAGTCTGTGCCAGAAGGACGGATTCGCGGTGCCGGCGTTTTTAATTTCGATGACGGTGATCATCAGCTGGCCGCCGAGGACCCTGTCGGTGGACTTGTGCGAGGAGACGATGAGTGGCACTCCGCCCTTGTTCCACCAGATTCCGTATTCGTGTTCGTGGCCAAAAAGGGTCAGCTCGCAGTTTCCGTCGAGCGCCTTCAGCAACCGACCGGATCCGTTCAACCTGGTGAACAAACCATGTGTGAACGGGTGGTGATGCAGAAAAACTATCCTCGTCTTCCCCTTGTATTTCTCCAGCGATGACCGCAGGGCATCGGCCAGTTTCTTGCTGATGTAACCCCTCGCCGAGATTACCTTGTCCTCCGGATCTCCAGAGTCGACACCGAAGTAGACGCACTTGCCGCTCTCCCATACACCGAGCCCACCGATGCCTTTTGGCTCGCAATCAACTCCCATCCAGCCGGGTTGCTTTTTGCTCCAGCCCACCGGCTCGCCAAGGATCTTTACCCAGTTCTTCCATCCGTCCTTGCGCAGAACGTTGCCCTTCCAGGCGTAGTCGTGGTTGCCCGGCACAACCAGTACCGGATTCGTCGCAGCTAGTTTGTCGATTACCTTTCGCGCCTCGAGCATCTCTTCGCGCTTGGCCGAGTCGGTGATGTCACCCGTAATGATAACGACACTTTTCTTGTAGTGTTTTGCAATACTCTCGACGATTCGAACCGCCCGATCGCGCTCCTTCTTGCGCCCTTGCAAATGAAGATCACTCAAATGGATTATACGCTGCAAGGCCATCTTGCTCTCTTTCTACCCCACGAGGGCAATGAGGACACCCGCAGCCACGGCCGAACCGATAACTCCCGATACGTTCGGCCCCATGGCGTGCATGAGCAGGAAGTTCTTTGGGTTGGCGTCCAGACCCACCTTGTTGACCACCCGCGCTGCCATGGGAACGGCCGAGACTCCGGCGGCGCCGATGAGCGGGTTGATGGGTTTTTTGGAGATCAGATTCATCAGCTTGGCGAGTAGAACACCGGTGGCGGTCCCTATGGAGAACGCAATGGCGCCCAGAGCCAGGATGCCCAGGGTCTCCGCCGACAGAAACTTGTCCGCCATGAGCTTGGATCCCACCGCCAGCCCCAGAAGGATGGTGACGATGTTGATGAGTTCGTTCTGGATGGTCTTGCTCAGGCGATCAACGACACCCGACTCCTTGACCAGGTTGCCGAACATGAGACAGCCTATTAGCGGTGTCGCGTCGGGGATCAACAATATGCACAGGAAGAGCACAATCAGGGGGAAGACTATCTTCTCGAGCTTGCCCACCTTCCGAAGCTGCGCCATCTTGATCTTGCGCTCCTTCTCCGTGGTCAAGAGCTTCATGATGGGCGGCTGGATGATGGGCACCAGAGCCATGTAGGAGTACGCCGCCACCGCGATGGCGCCCAGTAAATCAGGAGCGAGCCTGCTCGCCACAAAGATCGCCGTGGGCCCGTCCGCCCCGCCGATGATCCCAATTGCCGCCGCATCCTTGAGACTGAAAGAAACAGCTCCCCCGGTGAGATCCGAGAGCATGAGCGCGCCGAGCAGGGTCGCAAAGATCCCGAACTGTGCGGCGGCGCCAAGAAGGGCCGTCTTGGGATTCGCCAGCAGGGGCCCAAAGTCGGTCATGGCGCCCACACCCATGAAGATGAGCAGCGGGAACACGCCGTTGGAGATACCCATGTTGTAGATGATACCCAGGAACCCATCCGGGCCGGCAATGTCTGCCACCGGGATGTTGGCCAGTATACCGCCGAACCCGATGGGCAAAAGGAGCAGCGGCTCGAATTCCCTGGAGATAGCCAGGTAGATGAGCAGAAGCCCGATGAGGATCATGACGATCTGTCCCACACCGGTCGGCAGAAAAGAGCCGCTCTTCTCCACCTTCTCATCCAAAGCCGCATCCTCGAAGAGCGCCGCGAAGCCGTCGATGAAGTTCTTCAGACCGGTGTTCTCACTCAGCTTATCGAAAGTGGTTTCACTATCTTCGTCTGATGATTCCACGAATGGCTTGGTCGGGGGAGAACCACCCATGCCCAGGGAGAAGAGCGCGGCGAGGATGATTCCGAAAGTGATCCACCACATTCTGTCGACCCTGCCGATCGGCCTGTATTTGGTTTCTTTTTGCGCCATCCGCTGTTTCAGCCGAGATCCATAAGGAGTTGGCCTGCGGTCACCCGTTGACCCTGTTCCACATGAACCGCCTCGACCTTTCCACCCTCCAGCGCCTTGACATCAACCTCCATCTTCATGGCCTCGAGCACCAGGAGCACATCGCCCTTGGAGACAATGTCGCCCACTTTGCGTTCAATCCGAACGACCGAGCCCGGCATGCCCGCCTGCACCTGCGTATTGACACCGGACGATTTGGCTACCGCCGTGTCCGGGCCGTCCTTCGAGGTGCCCGCGGTCACCTCGAACTCGTAGGTTTTACCGTTGACCGACGCCCTGTCTCCATCGAAATTAACCGTATATTTGGTGCCGTTCACCGACACTGTGTAGCCGTCCGCCCCTGATGTCTGACCGAGCGACGCGTTGGAATCTACCTTGCGAATACCGAGAACGGCATCTCCCTTGAGGTAAGTGATCCCCTTGTCAAGACATGTGGCGACTATGAAAATATTTTCGTCGGTGACCGGCAAACCCGCGTCCTCAAGCTGCTTCTTCGCCGCGGGAATTCCCTTCTTTGGATCTGCGTCGTTGATCTCGATGGGTGTCTGAATAGTGGGCTCCATGCTCAGTTGTTCCTCGGCAATCTCGACGATCTCGGGATCGGGCGAGACCGGGGTCTTGCCAAAGTAGCCGAGCACCATCTTGCCGTACCCATCGGCGATCTTTTCCCACGGCCCGAACATCACGTTGTTGAACGCCTGCTGGAAATAGAACTGGGAAACCGGCGTCACCGAAGTCCCGAAGCCCCCGCGTTTGACAACATCACTCATGGCCGCGATCATCTCCGGGAATTTCTCCATGATGTCGTTATCGCGAAGCATCTGCGTGTTGGCGGTGAGCGCTCCACCCGGCATGGGACTCCACGGGATCATGGGCTCCACCTTCAATGCCTCGGGGGGCATGAAATAATCTTCCATGCATTCCTTGAACACTTTCTCGGCCTCCATCACCTTGTCGATGTCAACGCCGAGATCGTACTTGCTGCCGCGGAAGGCGTGCCACATGGTCGCCACGTCGGGCTGACACGTCCCGCCAGACGCGGGGGCCAGGGAAAGATCTATGGCATCGGCGCCGGCGTCCAGCGCAGCCATGTAGCCCTGAACGCTTATGCCTGCGGTCTCGTGCGTGTGGAAGTGAATGAGCGTCCCCGCCGGCAGCATCCTGCGCGCGCGCTTGACAGTTTCGTGCACCTTGGACGGCACCGCCGTACCCGACGCGTCCTTGAAACAGACCGAATCGAACGGGATGCCCGCGTCGAGGATCCGCCGTAACGTCTTCTCGTAGAACACTGCATCGTGGGCGCCCTCGCAGCCGGGTGGCAACTCCATGAGAGTTACGCATACCTGGTGCTTGAGTCCCGCGTCTACGATGCACTTTCCGCTGTGGATGAGGTTGTTGACATCGTTGAGCGCATCGAAGTTGCGAATGGATGATATTCCGTGCTTTTTGAAGAGCTTGGCGTGGAGATCGATAATGTCGCTCGACTGTGAATCGAGCCCCACCACGTTTACACCCCTGGACAGGGTCTGGAGATCGGCATCGGGACCTGCGGCCTCCCTGAATTTGTCCATCATCTCGAACGCGTCCTGATTGCAGTAGAAATAGAGCGATTGGAAGCGCGCGCCGCCGCCCGCTTCGTACCATGTGATCCCGGCTTCACGCGCAGCCTCCACTGCAGGAATAAAGTCCTCGGTGAGAACACGGGCGCCATAAACGGACTGGAACCCATCGCGAAACGCGGTGCACATGAATTTTACTTTTTTCTTGCCCAGCATGTATCTTCCTTTCCCGTCTGCTTCCTATCTTTTCGTCCCCTTGTCGAACCGCCGAAAAACAGCGGCCGCGCCGTACATGACAACCACCATGATCGTCAGGAACAACACCACAACCCCCATTCCGGCACCCATGAGCACCAATCCCTCGTCGATCATCGCTCTTTCACCTTATAAAAATCCCTACTTGCATATGATTTTTGCCAGTTTATTTCCAACCCACGGTTGATAAATGCAAGGTTGAAAACAATCGGCGGAAGTATAGTGACGAAGCAGGCAACAAACAAGGTGTTTCACGCCATCGTGCACGGCAGGGTTCAGGGGGTTTCCTTTCGGTACCACACCAGGGCAGAGGCAAGAACTCTGGGATTGAATGGCTGGGTCAGGAACCTGCCCGACGGAACCGTCGAAGTCCTGGCTCAAGGCGATGATCGGGATCTTCGCGAACTCCTGCGATGGCTGAAAAACGGACCGCCCAGCTCCCGCGTCGACACGATCGACATCGACTGGCGCGACCCCACCGAATCCTCAGAACCATTCAAGATCATTTATTGATTATTGACGCTGCTGGATGTACCGCCGAAAACTCTGCTGCCATGATCTGCGGTTTGCTGGTTTTCGCTCACGGTTGCACGGAAATATTTGCCGATGTAGTTGCCGCTGATGGTCGAACTAGCGAAGGAGCGTAAACGGGTCACCTTTCATTGTTCGTCTTCATATCCTAAACTTACTCTCGCGCCTTTTTCAGTTCTTATCTTGCCCACGTTGGCTGCCATGTGCTACATTTTTTGTACTGGATTATTGTTCAGTATTCTTGCGCGGGGAGTAGCATGTCAACGAGCAAAGCCAAATCATCCACGTCGCCCACACCATCCCAGGACACACGACCACCGGCGAAAGAGAAAACGAATGACAAGATAGACCTCCGAGCGCAAAGACGAAGGGGATCGTTCCTACAGAACCTGATGGCGGAGAGCGTCACCCCTTCCGACGGGTGTCGTCGTCTCCGTTTCAGGTAGCAATCCAGCCTGTCATGCCCGACTTGCCCGACTTGGATCCGCGTTGTTTCACTAGAAAGGTCGAGCGACTGGAAGACACCCTTGGCGGTCGTTCCCACTTCACCAGGGACTACCAAGCCATTATTCACTCCGTTGCCTTTCGACGACTTCGGCACAAAACTCAGGTGTTCTTTCTTGCCGAGGACGACACCGTCTGCACACGGATTGAACACGTGCTTGCAGTTGCTTCAGTAGCAACAACCATCTGCAAACAACTGGGGTTGAACGACGAACTCGCACAGGCAATTGGTGTAGGCCACGATCTCGGACACGCCCCATTTGGACACGCTGGCGAGCAGGCAATTCGCGCTCTTAGACCAGGTGAGGACTTCCGTCACGAGACCCACGGTGTCCGCGTCGCCGACTATATTGAACGGCGGGGGAACGGGCTGAACCTTACGCTCGCAGTTCTCGACGGAATCGCTCATCACTCTGGAGAATCACGCGAACTGGATCTTGTGCCCAACGAGGAATCTCTGGCAAGAGGTTCACTCTTCAGAAGTGATGTCTTCCCTGGCACCCTTGAGGCCTGCGTCGTTCGACTCTCCGACAGAATCGCGTTTATCGGTCGTGACTTGGTCGATGCAGTCCACGCCGGTATCATCCAAGCCACCTCCCTTCCGAGAGAGCCAATGCACGAGATCGGATGTCGCGACATCAACCCTGAGCGAGATCCGATGGATTTCAACAGTAAAGTCATTAACTACTTCGTGACCGACCTTGTTCGCTCTTCCAACCCGCAAGACAATCGAACAATCAAATTCAGCGAGGCGGGGAGAAGCTTGATGGAAGAGCTTTATCAATACAGCGATGAAAACATCTACAACAACCCGCAGATCCAACGCGAAATCGAGAACGTAGGGAAAATAATTAGTACAATTTTTCAGGAGTTCTCGACTTTATACGATCAATACGCATACCAGCCCGACAAGTACCAGGACCACATTCCTGGAGTGGATGCGCGAGCGCACGTTGTCGGTCACCTCGGTATGTTCATGGCGGAGCACGAGGGTGTCTACCTGGAAATCGACGAGGGCGAAAGAAAGAACCGACTTCTCGTCGACTTCATCGCAACTTTTGCAGACAACGAAGCCGTCAGAGCTTTTCAGGATTTAGTTCATCCTAAAAAACTGATCTAAGTATCTACAGACCGTCACGCACTGCCCGCACCCTCGCCGGAAACCTCAGCGCCGCACATATTGCACGGTTTTTTTATATCGGCACATTTCGCATTCACATTAAGTGAATCGAAGAAAAGTGAACTGGTCACAATTTGTGACCACCTCGAAAAGGTGTAATATTCCAATGTCTTGCCAGTCGCTTTCAGGGGATACGGCGCCATAATGGCAGCCTCTGTGCTCAACAGCCCACGGAGGTGATCACAAAATGTGATCACCTTGGCCTGACACCGACGGCCGCGTGAATCGACTAGCCACTGCACTGCGCTTGATCCTCCCACAACCATGTGCTACTTGGCTCTCCAAACTTTTGCGGGCGATTAACTCAGTGGTCAGAGTGCCGTCTTCACACGGCGGAAGTCCCCAGTTCAAATCTGGGATCGCCCACCAAGCTTGGACCATGGCATCTGAAAACAATCACACAAAACAAGATTTGCGGTTGCCCGGCGACGCGGGCGAGAAATTCCTGACCGCCATCGAAGCCGCAACGGGGGAGGAACAGCGCACGGTCTGGGACGACCCCATCTCCGGCGAACAGGTGATGGAGGCGATGGAAAGGCTGCTGACCGCACCCCATCCCGACCTGGGCCTCGAGGTTCTGGTGAGAGACGGGGTCATGGAGCCGCTCCTGCCTGAGGTCTTCGCCATGGTGGGGTTCGGCGAGGGTATCCGTCACAAGGACGTCTGGGCGCACACCAAGCAGGTGGTACGGCAAACTCCTCCACGCCTCATAGTCCGATGGGCCGCCCTGCTCCACGATATCGGCAAGGTCCCGACGCGTCGTTTCGAACAGGGGGGGCAGGTCACTTTTATCGGTCACCCGGAGGTGGGCGCGAGGTTGTTCGACCGAATCACCCGATACTTACCCTTCCCCGACGATATCACCGAGCACATCCGTTTTCTCATCGCCGCTCACCTGCGCGCTGCCGGATACGAGGAGAGCTGGACCGACTCGGCCGTGAGGCGATTCGCCCGGGATGGTGGCGACAACCTGGACGATCTGCTGGATCTCGCGCGCGCGGACATCACCAGCAAGCACACCGAGAAGGTCCGCAAGGGTCTGCGACAGATCAACCTGCTGGCCGACCGAATTGCCGATCTGCGCGAACAGGACGAAAAACCAATTCCCCTTCCAACGGGGCTGGGCACCGCCCTGATGGAGCGATTCGAAATCGTTCCGGGACCCGGACTCGGACGGCTGATGAATGCGCTGAAGGCAACCGTGGAGGAGGGAACCCTTCAGGCCGGAGCCCCTTTCGAGCACTATATTGACTACGTGGAAGATCACGATGAACTGCGCGAGTTGTTGAAAAACTCCGGTTCGCAACAACGGAGGTCCCCATGAACAGAGAAGAAGGCTGGAAACTCGTCCACGACCGCCTCGGCGACAGCGCGACTACCGCCCACTGCCTGGCCTGCGAGGCATGCATGCGCGCCCTGGCACGGCGCCTGGGACAGGACGAGGAACTGTGGGGGCTCACGGGCCTGGTCCATGATCTCGATCTGGACGAATGCGCGAACGATATCGATCGCCACGCCCTGGTGGCCGCAGAGGTACTGAAGGACAACGGCGCTCCGGACGATCTGATCCAGGCGGTGCTCGGTCACAACAACAAGGCGCCCCGGGAGACTCTGATGGCAAAGGCCTTGTGGGTGGTCGATCCGACCACGGGGCTCATTACTGCAGCCGCGTTGATCCGCCCATCGCGCAGCACGAGCGACCTGAAGATCAAGAGCATCAAGAAACGCATGAAGGACAAACGTTTTGCCGCAGCGGTCAACAGGGATCAGATCCGCGCCTGCACGGACCAACTCGACCTGGAGCTGGACGATTTTCTCACCATCTGTCTTGAAGCCATGAACGAGGTATGGACGGAAGTTTGATGACGGGCTTGCGGGATCACTCCACGCCGAAGTCGTCACACGTGGCCTGCATGACTTCCAGAGCATCAGCGAGACTCCCCGAAAGGTCGCCTTCGCAGATATCGCCGAAGAACCCGTTGTCCTCCACCAGGTCGATCAACTCCTTGATCTTGATCGCCTCTTCTGCGTCTCCGAACGTTGAGGAACACATCTGCGGCCCAGCGATACCCACTACCACGTAGCGATTCTGTCCGCCGGTCAGAGCCGTCAGAAAGTCCTTGACCTCGGCCGCCTGGACCTCGGATCTGTCATCCTCGTCGGTGATCATGACCACCACAAGGAGCGACGCCTGGTTCTCACGATAGAAGCCGTTGTTCACCTGCCCGCCCTCGGCCTTGGCGCCCAGAGCCTCCTGGATGGTCACGAACGGCTTCTCCTGGCCGGATCCGCCCGTGCCCACCGCCGCCATACAAGCGAACTTGGTCACCACATCGTCGGCGGGTCCGTCGACCCACGGATCTGAGCCCAGGCCGCATTCCGTCTGACCCACAAACTCCCCCGCAGTCGGGATGTCAGCATCGGTGGTAGTCACCGCCACGCGATATTCCATGTGTTCCCCGGACGGGTTGGTGTAGTCGTCGAGCACCTCGATGAACACGGGGAAGTTGTTGGCAAGGTTGGTCTGCTCCTCGTTCATGCTCCCCGAGTTGTCTATTACGAAGACAATGTCCATGGAGATGCAGCCTTCCGGCTCCTCCGGACCCGTATCGTAGCCTCCTGTGTCGGTATCATCGTCATCATCATCATCGATGCCCCGCTCATCGCGGTCGTCACCGCATGAGAGCATCGCGATGGAGAGCATGGCGATGAGCACGGTCATTAACGTACTCGAGATCGTCGGTGCATTTATTGATTTGAGCATTGGTCCTTTTCCTTCCAATAACGGATAAAATCATATCCCGACAATATAGAGACATCCAGACGGCTCAATGGCTCGAAACCGAACTTTCAGTCCGATCTCAGGTCGGCTCCCTCCCGTTACATGGTTCTATTCTACTCGATAATCCCTAAAGAAATCCTAAAAATCACAGGGCTGTTTTTTACAGCATGGAGACCGGATCTATATCCAGCCGTATTCGGACCCCGGTAGGCGGTGCCTCAATCTGCGAGACGACCTCGCTGAGTAGCTTCCTGATCTGTATCTGACGCTTGGCACGGAGCATTATCCTCCAGCGATATCGGTTTTGAAGATACGGGATCGGCGCGGGCACGGGCCCCAGCATGGATATCGGCGGGCGATCGATCCTCCTCCAAGCATCCCTCAAGCTGGAGAATATCTCCCTTGCGACCATCTCCACCCTGGGTCCATCTTGACCACTTAACCGGAGCGCCGCGAGCCTCCCGAAAGGCGGATATCCCAGCTCTCTCCTGTTCTCCGATTCATATACGGCGAAGGATTTGTAGTCATGGGTGCGTGCAAAAGAAACGGCCGGGTGGCCGGGACTGTACGTCTGGATCAGGGCCCTCCCACCGAGGGAGGAGCGACCCGCCCTTCCGGCGACCTGGGTGAGAAGCGCGAAGGTGCGCTCGGCAGCGCGGAAGTCGGGCATATGCAACCCGACGTCCCCGAGGAGAACTCCCACGAGTGTGACTCTTGGAAAATCGTGCCCCTTGGTCACCATCTGGGTGCCCACCAGGATATCGATCTCCCCTTGTCGGAGCAGGTCGAGCACCGGCTGTGCCCCACGACTCATCGCCGAATCACGATCGAGACGAGCCACGCGAGCACTTGGATACAGCTTCGCGAGCAACTCCTCCACCTTCTGAGTACCCATGCCCAGTGGATCGAGATCAGACGCGCCGCAGGACGGGCACACCTCGGGCACAGGTCGTCGTGCGCCGCAATAATGACATACCAACCCCGGGGGCCGACTGTGAAAAGTGAGGGAGACCGCACAGTCGTCGCAGCGAAGAGCGTTTCCGCAGCTCGAACACATCAAGCTGGGCGCGAAGCCGCGCCTGTTCAGAAATAGTATCGCCTGTTCCTTTTTCTCCAGGATCCGGGTGAGTTCCTCGTGGAGCGGGTCCGAAATCACGCTCTGACCACCAGGCCCGAACCGATGAGTGGTCAAGTCGACGATCTCTATTTCGGGCAGGGGCTGCTCGGTAGGTCGCGAGGTGAGTTCGAGCCGGGTCAGCTTTCCGATATCGGCGTTGTGAAATGTCTCCATGGAAGGAGTCGCAGATCCCAGGATGGCCACGGCGCCGGCCCGAGCAGCCCGGAGCAGCGCAAGGTCACGGGCATTGTACGGAAAGCCTCGCTCCTGCTTGAACGATCCGTCGTGCTCCTCGTCCACAACCACTATCCCCAGATCCTCCACCGGAGCGAACACGGCGGACCTCACGCCCACGGCCACCTTCACCACACCGGTGCGAAGGAGCTTCCACTGATCGAAACGCTCCCGGTCGGTCAGGCCGGAATGCCACACCGCGAGGGACTCGCCGAACCTCGCCCGATAACGGTTCACGAGCTGTGGCGTCAACGTGATCTCCGGCACCAGGACAAGAGCGCCGCGCCCGTGACTTGTCGCCTCCTCGATGGCCCGCAGGTATACCTCGGTTTTCCCCGAACCGGTGATCCCCTGGAGGAGGAATCCACGGTATTCGCCGGAATCTATGGCTGCGACGATGGACGTGACCGCGCTGTCCTGTTGAGCCGTGAGAGTCGGCGGGGTATCGCGATCCACCGAAGTTAACCAGAAGGGATCCGGTGGCCGTTCGCGCTCCTCCACCGAAACCATCCCGTCCTGAGTCAGCCTCCGAACGTGCTTCGAGGCATCCGAATACACGGAGCGCAATCGGGGCAACGCCATCGGCCCGGACTCGGTGATCATTGCAAGAACCGCAGCCCGCTTTGGCGCGCGCCGGGTCATCTCTTCCAGCGCACCGTGCGCCCCCGTCAAGGCCGTCACAACTTTGTGAACTCGATCCTTCACCCTTGGAGCTCGCACCGCCCCCCCGCTCGTTAGCGGATCGATCCCGGGCGGTAGCGCTGACCGCAGCACCTCTCCTATGGGATGCATGTAATAATCCGCAGCCTCGACCAGGAAGGCCAACAACTCTCGCGGCAAGGCCGGCTCGTCATCCAGCAGGGACTCCACCTTCTTTATCTTGAAACCGGGATCCTGCGTGCCGCGCGATTCCGACAGGAGATATCCCACCAGCTTCCTTCGTCCAAACGAAACCAGAACCCTCGCGCCAGCAACGGGATTCCCTGTCTCTTTTTGCACCTCGTACAGGAAGGTGCGGCGCAGTGGAACAGGAACGGCCACGTTCCACAATCGGGAAGTGCTCACCTAGACCACCCCCTCGCCCATCTTTGCGCGAACACGAGACCTCGCCGTCCGATCCCCCGATGATGCTCGATCCTCCCTCACAGCCTCGCTCCTGGTCAAATGCAGGCTCCTCCAGATCCTCGCTCGTCCAAGCGCCAGATCGATCATACCGACAAGGCACATCACCACCCCCGCCGCCGCGATCAGGGAAAACGGGAGATCCGCCGTGGTCGAACCCGTACCCGTGAAAGAAAATCCATGGCCGGCGATTATCTTTACGGAGAGCAACGTGAACACCGCAACGCCCGTTGCGGCCAGAACAAACGATGAGATCCTTGCGGGTTTCTCTTTTGGGATGGAAACTGCTGTTCGCCCCACGCCGCGCCGTGCAATGAGGGCGGGAACAACGGTGCCCGCCAGAGCGACTGCGAACAGGACTCCAGCCAGGGACAGCAAGAAGGCGATACCACTCGCGAGACAACCGTAAAGAGCCTCCGTCGGATCTGTGCGTAGCGTCACCGCGTCGAACAGGCCGTCACGCACCAGTCCCAGGGACGCTGCTGCCAGCCACTCCTTCATCGACCCGAACATCACGGCTGCGGCGATCAACACCAGGCCGCCGGTCAACACCCGCGACCCGGCGAACAGGCCCTCGCGGGCCGCAGCAGCGGTCCTCTCATGAGATGGTGGTACTACACGGCCGCCGATTTCCATTGGTAGAGTCTAGAACGACGGCATTGGACTGGAAATAGGGCAATGTGAAAAAAGGGCCTGAATATCCGACTGAGTACTACGGCGTTCTCAACTCTTACGACGCTCTGAATCCTTGGCCGCAGCCAGAGCGACAGCAACCATCTCCTGCTCCTGAGTCCCGGAGCCGGCGGCGGCCTTTTTCGCTTCGAGTCTATTGATGGATCTGGATATGACGGCTCCTGTAATAGACATGCAGATAAACAGCATCATGATAACTGCAAAAACACCTATGTATCGCAAAATCAGAGTCCCAAAAATCCAACTCCAGCTGTCTTTCTTGATGACAACAGTGGTTTTTCCTTCGAGTTTCTCCTTGGAAACCGTAATGGAATGCCACTTCAGATTGCTGTGGTCTGTAATCTGTGTGTTATCGTCTCGATCGAGTGCCTTTATGTCCTTGAAATCCTTGAGGACTTCATTATAGAAATCCACAACTTCGTCATGGGACATGGCCGTTTTCATATCCAAATGAGTTTCTGCCCTGTCGACGACTTCGCTTCCTGGAACAACAGGAAGTCCAAGAAAATCCTCTGCCAGAAGAGGCGTTGAATAGACCGTCAGAAGCGCAACCACGGCAAACATTGTTTTCATTATTTTTGCTAACTTCATAATAGCCATCTCAATCAAACATGCTGATGAACATTCCGGCGGCGGCGGCCGAGCCGATAACTCCAGCCAGATTTGGTCCCAACGCATGCATCAACAAATTATTGGAGGGGTCGTATTTTTGACCCTCCGTCTGACAGACGCGCGCCGCCATTGGAACAGCTGAAACTCCCGCCGCACCGATAATGGGATTGATCTTGGTCTTGATGAAAAAGTTCATGATCTTGGCGGTCAAAATGCCGCCGACTGTACATACCGCGAAGTCGACAAGGCCCAACCCGAAGATCAACAGCGGTTTCCAGGTGAGGAACTTTTCGGCATGCATTGTGGCGCCCACGGAGAGCCCGAGGAAGATAGTTACGATGTTCATCAGGGCACCCTCGGCTGTCCCGGTCAGGCGCTCCACAACCCCACTTTCCTTCATCAGGTTGCCGAACATGAACATTCCCAGAAGCGGAATAACTGAAGGCACGAGCAACGCGATGATGGTTACGGCCACAATTGGGAAAAAGATCTTTTCCGTCTGGGAGACCGGCCTGAGCTGACGCATCTTTATCAATCGTTCTTTTTTGGTGGTCAGCAATCGAATGATGGGAGGTTGCAAGAGCGGGACCATGGCCATGTACGAATAGGCCGCCAGCGCATTGGGTCCCAGTAGCTGCGGGGCCAGGTGCTGCGTCAAATAGACTGTAGTCGGCCCGTCAGCGCCGCCGATAATACTGACCGAGGCCGCCTCCTTGAGCGTGAACCCGGCGATCACCGTGCCGGTGAAGGTGATAAACACTCCAAGCTGTGCGCCGGCTCCAATAAGCAGCGCCTTGGGATTGGCTATGAGTGGCCCAAAATCGGTCATGGCCCCGAGACCCAAGAAGATGACGCAAGGAATCACCTCCCACTCCAATCCGTAATGGTAGAATATTTGCAGGAGTTGGTCGTGGCCATGGGAATGGCCCATCAGTGGAACCAGCGGGAAATTGACGATGAAAATTCCGAAACCGATGGGAAGAAGCAGCAAGGGTTCGTACTTCTTTGCAATCGCCAAGTACATGAACCCCCCGCCAACAACCCACATGACGAGGTATTTCCAACCAAACGTCGGTATTCCCGTCGTGTCGACGATTCCCCACAGTGTATCCAAAATATCGTATATGCTCATAAACCCTCGAAATCCCTATTTCTTACAATGAGTTGAACTGAATGATGGACAAAGATCCTCGCTGTTGCCACGTTTTTGTTACTGAAACACTTATGTAGATGCAAAATGATAAAGATCACATTTCACGCGAGTTACAAAATCATTTTTTTCGTCCAAGGTCAAGCCCGACCCGGAAATTCAGAGTGATTCACGAGTGCTTACCGACAGGCTGGCGAATTATGCAGATCGTTCCAGTAATTGAACGATATCTCCCCACGTATTTTCGAGGGCAGTCTTGACTTTGGGGATCACCAGGGGAACCTCCATCCTGGCGAGGGCCCTGGGAACACCCTCGTCAAACGGGACTCTTCCCACCGTATGCGAGCCGCGCTTTTTGACCATCTTCTCGATCTCCTCGGTGACCGCCACGCTCAGATCGTACTTGTTAACCACTACCGCCGATTCGAGATTGAAGTGATCGCACAGGTCGAGCATTCGCTTCAGATCGTGCGCTCCGGACGACGACGGCTCTGTGACCGCCACCACCAGATCGACCCCGCCCATGGCAGCATGGACCGGGCATCCAATACCGGGCGGCCCGTCGAAGATCGCCAGATCAATGTTGCGCTCCATCGCGATGAGTTTTGTATCGGCGCGCACCTTTGCCACCAGCTTTCCCGAGTTGTCCTGCGCAATGCCCAGAGCACCGTGAACCATGGGTCCCGTCGATGTCTCCCGGTGAAACAGGGTGCCGGCCCTGTTGTTCATAAAAGTGATGCAGTCCTCGGGGCAGACGACGCTACACGCACGGCAACCCTCGCAGAGAAGATCGTTCACGCTTGCAAGATTATCGATCACCGGAATCGCCTCGTAGCGGCACGCGTTCTCGCATTCGCCGCAACCGGTGCACTTGTTCTCATCGACACGCGCTCTTTTACCCGCAAGGAACGGTTCCTCCACGAAATCCTCTCCGTGCATCAGCAACGCCAGGTTTGCCGCGTCCACGTCGCAATCGCCCAGGGCGATAGGCCCCTTCGCCAGGTGCGCAAAGGCAGCGGTGAAGGAGGTCTTGCCGGTGCCGCCCTTGCCGCTCACCACTACTATCTCCTTCATGGGGATACTCCTTCGGTCAGGGAGACCAGGCCCTGTGCCAGCTTCACGATGGAGTTCGCAAATTTGGGACTGTCCTCCATGGGCATACGCGAGACGGCGTATGACTCGGCGACCGCGCGGTCGAATGGGATCTCGGCGAGCACCGGGATCGATCTGGCCTCCAGCAGGGCGCGGGTCCCGTCACTACCAATATCCGACCTGTTGATCACCGCAGCCATTTTCCTTCCCAGGGCTTTTCCCATCTCCAACGCGAGAATGAGATCGTGCTCGCCAAATGGTGTCGGTTCCGTCACCAGCAACACCAGGTCGGCGACCTCCACTGCGGCCATCGCCGAGCAGGAGGTTCCCGGTGGAGCGTCGATAACCACCAAGCGATCGCCATCCACATTTTCGGTTGACGCTTCCACGACGCCGGAGATCAACGGAGTGACCCGCGCCTCTCCCACGTCCAGGGTCGCCGAATAAAATTCCAGCCCATTAGAGTCGCCGTGCATGATGGTTCCGATCTCCCGCTCGGTCTCCTTCAGGAAACCCTCCGGGCAAGCGAGCACGCAGGCGCCGCACCCGTGGCACAACTCATCGAAAACGATCACGCTTCCCTTTGCGGAGAGGATCGCGTTGAACTCGCAGATTTCCTGGCACTTTCCGTGGGCCGCGCAGGTCCGTCCTTCGAGGGTGGGTATTTTTACCGTGAAACGTTTCTCGTCGATCACGTCAGGCTTGAGAAAGAGGTGTCCGTTGGGTTCCTCCGCGTCCGCATCAACATAGGTGACCGCTTTATTCCCGTCAGCCCACAGCCTCGCGAGACTCGTGGAGATCAGGGTCTTGCCGGTGCCGCCCTTGCCACTGGCTACGGAGATGATCATCAGTATTTCACGATCTGCATTTGCGTGAGTTCTCCGGCGATCATCTTGTCGAGGGCCTCCCTCGCGGTGAGACCTTGCGGTGCGTTCCACATCTGAATTCCGAGGCGGTTCAGGGCATCGTATGCCTTGGGACCAAATCGCCCGGAGATCACCGCATTCACATTGGCGCCGGACATCGTTGCGGCAGCTCCGGTCCCCGCGCCGTGGGCTGCCTCGACCGACGTATTCTCGATGGTCGAAACGATCTCCCTTGTCTCGGCGTCCACAATGAGAAACGCCCCCGCCCGGCCGAAGCGGGGATCGATCGGCGTGTCGAGATCCCCGGTTCGTTCCAGTGTGATTGCTACTAGCTTGCCCATTCAGTGACCCCCACAACTATCAGCGTGATCGTGAGTGCACGGTTCGATTCCCTTGATGTCGCCCCGCAGGTAGGCGTCCAGGACATTCTTGACATTTCCGATGGCCCCGGTGGCAACCTCTATTCCCATGTTGATGAAAAGGTCGATCGCTCTGGGTCCCATACCTCCCGCCAGGATCACGTTTGCACCCAGATCTTTGATGAAGGCCGGCATCACCCCTGGCTGGTGGCTGCCGTAGAATGAGTTCGGTTCCACCTTGGACTCAACAATTGTAGCCCCTTCTACACTGACCATGAAATAATATGGACACCTGCCGAAGTGTTGGCTCACTTGCCCGTCGAAGCCCTTGTCATCCTCAACGGCTATGGCGATGTACTTTTTGGTTTTCTGATCGTTCACTCTTGTTGCCTCCTTTCAAAAAAAAATCGAGATTTACTGATTTGCCTTATCGTTCCATCCGCGTTCAAGGTTCACGGCGATCTCCGTGAGCATCAGGGACGCGGGATTATCCGGCAGATCGACCACCAACGGATTACCCGAATCTCCCGCCGACACCATGGCGGGGGCGATCGGGATCCTTCCCAGGAACGGAACATCCATCTCTTTTGCTGCGCGTTCCCCGCCCCCGGTCTTGAAGAGATCCACCTTGTGACCGCACTCGGGGCAGACAAACCCCGACAGGTTTTCCACGATGCCCAGCACCCGCTGGTCCATGTCCCTCACGAAATTGACACACTTGCGAGAGTCCAGCAAGGCCACATCCTGCGGAGAAGTGACTATCACTACGCCGTCCGAATCGGGGATCAGCTGGGCCACTGTCATGGGCTCGTCCCCTGTTCCGGGCGGGCAATCGACTATCAAGACATCGACGCCCTTCCAGTTGCCCTGGCCCAGGAATTGCCGGATGAGCGAGGATTTTCTGGGACCTCTCCAGGCCACGGGCACCGCGGTATCCGGAAGAAAAGAGGCGATGGAGAGCACTCGCACTCCGTCTCGGGCCTTGGCCGGCGCTAGCGTGCCGTCATCAGAGCCGTAGACCCGATGGCCCTCCGTGCCTGTCATCAGGGCCACGTTGGGTCCGTGCAGATCCGCGTCCACTATCCCCACCGATTTGCCCATGGCCGCAAATGCGTAGGCGAGGTTCACCGAGATGGTGGTCTTGCCAACGCCTCCCTTCCCGCTCATGACCAGGATCTTGTGGGGCACGGCCGCCATGGCCGTCCGCGCGGCGCCCTCCTCTTGATCCAGCTTTTGCGACATATTTACATTGCAAGACATGGCTAACGATTACCCCGGCCGCGTCCACCACGGCCCTGTCCCTGTCCGCCGCCGCCACCCTGTCCGCCGCCGCCGCCCTGTCCGCGTCCTCGTCCACCACCCCGTGGTTCTCCTCCGCGCCCGATTCCGCGCTGGGGGGTTTCATTCTGCGCCGTGTCCTTGTCGTCGTTGCATTTTCCAAGACCCCTTCCAGTTCTGGGGCCGTCTCCCTGTGGTCCTTTTCTATCAAGTCCTGACATCTCATCCTCCTTGGCCATGTGGCACTAGTTGTTTTCTCTTCGGCCGTCTGGGCCGCCCTTGCCGCGACCTCGCCCCCTGCGTCCGGGGCCAAACCATCCCGGCGCGCCCCGCCTGCAACAGCGGGCAATGGGAAGCTCCTCGCCCCGTGCGTATGTCTCCACCAGATCCGATGCATCTCCCGCGAGCCCGGCGACAATGCTTATCCCCAGGCTCTGTGCGAGGGGCTCGAATCGACGGTTGAAGCCTCCGCACAGGATCAACTCCACACCGAGATCTCTAAGCCCGGTCAAGCGATCGTGCCAGCCGGCGACGACCATGGTGACAACGGTTGTTCGATCCACGCGTTCATTTGATATCTCCGCTAGCAGCAACTGGTCGGCAAAGCCGAATCTGGGTGCCACCCGGGTACCAAAAAGTGGAACAGCAACCTTCATCAAACCTCCTGTCTGGAATGCATAGCAAGGCTGGTGCCAAAATAGCTAACCTATGGTATTTTTGGGCCAAAACCCAAATACAGACAAAAAACGTTCCAGGAAAAACGGGAGAAGTGAAACATAATGTTTCAGAAGTGAAACATCGTTCCTTTGAATTGAAACACCAGAAGCTATTCGCAGTGTCCCTCGCCGTCGATGTGGCCGAGAGTGGTGGTCATGTGGGAGATGAAATCCCACATGTTGAAGATGTCAAGGCTTCCAACTCCGTAGTTGGACAGGGTCGTGATATCGTGATCGACCAGCTCCGATGCGGTCACCTCGCTGTCGTCATTCGCGTCCGCGAGTGCGATTTCAGAAAAGAGCAGGCCTGGAGAGGTGCTCACCGCGTCGTCGTAGAACAGGTGATCCCCGTGGATGGTGATCTGAACCGTTGCCTCGCTCCCATCATCGAGGACCGCCTCCGAGTGACACGGATCGTAGACGGTCTCGGTATGGAACCCCCAGGCGAAGGTTTTTGTAGCGGCGCCGTCAGTGGCCGATCCAACCACATAGACCGAGTAACCTTCATCGATCATCAACTGCAAATCGTCGTCTGTCGCATTTCCCGATACACTCGCAACTGTGGCCCCGGTGATGCTGTACGCAGTGTGATCGTAATGCCCCGTGGAGGCCTCGGCCGAAGCGAGATCGAACGGGCCCGGCATCGTGAGATCCCAGACTCTCATCTCGGCTTCGTCGATGGCAGGCGAAGATCCCTCCTTCGCAACAGTGATCTCTCCGAGATTGATCAGGAACTTGTCAAAAGTAACGGCGTACCCGTCCTCGAACTCGGTCGCCGGGATGCCGTCCTCGATGTACTCTTCCCCCCACAATTCCAGGCCGAGGGTTCCCGTTGCGCTCCCATCATCCGAGCAGCCGATTCCGATCGACGCCAGCGCGGCGAGCCCCGCGAGTGAAATGGTCATTGCCGTTTTTGAAAAGTTCATTTCTTCTCCTCCTGTCATATTACGGTTGTGGGATCACGCCGTAGTGATCATGTCGAACAATTGTCTTGGCCAGGACGTTGTGCGCTTCGTCACCGGGCTCGATGAGGGCTACACCGTCATGGTCGTCATCGATTGCAAGGAAGTCGAGGCCGTCGAACAGGGTGTCGTTCTCGTACGGATCGATGGTGTGGATCCGCATGACGAGCGTGGACGATGTAGTCTCGGTCACATCGAGGTTGAACGTGCCTCCCACCATCCCGGTTCCGTCTTCCACATCCAGGACAGCCGTGAAATCCACCGTGTCGTCATCTCGCGTGGCCTGACCTTCTATCAAGGCTGTATGGCCGAGCAACGGATCGTTGCCGTCGAGACCATCCGATTCACTCGCGACGCGGAAAGACAAATTGAAACCGTGATATTCGCCGACCAGGAGATCCGCTCGGCCCAGGCTCTGTTCAACATCTGCATGTAGATCGAGCACGAAGTCGCCGGTCAGCTCGCCGGTAACATCCCCTCCCGCAAGGTGGCCGGGGTGTGCCAGGGCCGTCGGGATCAGTAGTTCCGAGATCCTGCCGGACAGGCCGGCGTGGATCTCCCCCTCGATGGTGAATTCCAGATCCCGAACGGCCAGACGGAAAGTGGAAACCTCAACGGTCCACCCCTCATCGTTGACGCACGTCACGATCTCATCACCGTCGACGACCACCGGCAGGGAGATCAAGACCGGTTCATCTCCGCCCGGATCGCACACCCCGACAATGAGCGCAGCGACGAGCAGCGTGATGGTGATGATGATTGATCGTTTCCACATGGTTCTATTGTCCAATCTCAAAGATATGCGGTGAGCATGATCCTCGCGGTCAGCGGCTCCCCCGCGACGTAGTGAATTCTCGGAATGACGCTGCGCTCCTGCGTGGGGTCGAACCGAGACGCGTAATGATAGGCGCCCTCCATGATCTTCCATCCCAGGGCGTTGTCCACGATGATGCTCACATCGAAATGCGTGAAGCGCCAACCCGCGTTCAGATCCAGTCTTGCGTAGCCGTCAACGCGGGCTCCATGGGCAAGCGGCCGCGCGCCGATCCACAGGACCCTTGACCCGCCGTACGGGCCCCGTTCCTCACCGATAAAGAGCCGCAAAGCGCCGAGCCAGACGGGTGCGCTCGGTACCGGGTTCCCGGATCTCTTGAACCGGGCGTCGGTCCAGGTGAGCTCCGCGAGGGTCGACAGCCACGAGACCGGCATAAACGCGGTCGACGCTTCCACGCCCAGGCGTCTCGTTCCATCCATCTCCAGGTTCGTGTTGCTCACGTGATCGAACAACACTTCGCGTTCCATCCAGGTGGCGAAACCGGCGATCCGAAAAACAGCAATGTCGTGTGGAGAGATCTCGGCTCCCAACTCTGCGGCATCACAGGTAGCGATTTTGGGCGATCCCCCGGCGTACGTGGCGACTGTTTCGTCTTCTGTCGTGTCCCCGATGGCAACGATCGCCCTCGCCTCCGGCGCTCTGAAACCCCGACCGTAGTCGGCGTAAAGTGTGACCTTGCGATGGACGGGAAAAGAAAGGGCCACCCTCGGTGAGATCGCCACCTCGGACTCGTCGGCTGCCCGCTCCTCCAGCTGGTCGCGCGCGTCGAACAGAAACAGGTCGAGTCTGACGGAGGGATAGATCTCCAGCCAGGACCAGGGCGAGAGCCTGTACCCCGTGAACAGGTGAACGTGCTGTATCCCGGCGTCCAGGTCGCGGTTCGTTTGCCATGCGGCGCCCGCGTCGTCGACCTGTACCTCCCGCTGGTGTACAACGTCCAGCCTCCACCCGGCCCCGGCGAGCAAGGCCGACGTAAATCTCCGCGAGAGCTTGTGCTCCAATTCGATGTCCGCCCCGACCGAGCCGCCGGACTGTTGTTGCCACTTGCGATCGCCGAGGACCTCGTGGACCAGATCACCGGTGAAGTTCTCCTCAAGAGAAAACTGACGGAGCATGCCGTACACGGACATACCCAGATCCGTACCGCCGGTATCTCTATTCATGCCGAGCCGCGCGAGCACCCGATCGGAAAGACCCTCTCCAACAGGACCGTAGGCGCCGTGAAAATCAATTTTCCCGTCCTCCACGTCTGCGAGCCGCAGGGCGCCGGGAGACTCGAAGCGGGCGGTCTGGGCCGTGAGGAGCGCGTTCAACTCGGTTCCGTCGCTCATGTCGCGACGGCGACTGCCAATGAAGGCGGCGCGCCTGGCCTCGCGGTCCGGTCCGAAGCCACGATCGTAGACGGCCTCTGCGGCGACGAAGGTCTCCTCCGGCTGGTCTTCCGGAGCGATGACCACCACCGAGCGCAACCGCCCCCGATGGCTGACCTCGGTTCGGACCAGCCCGGGTCGGAGATCCTGCGAGACCCCGAGATGAAAACCTATGGATCCGGCGGTGGCAAAGTTACCTTGCCATGGAAGGAACGGACCCTTGACGGCGACGATCTCCAGTATGACCTCCGGAATGATGCCGTACAGGTCCAGATATCCCTGCCCGTGAACATGAGACGGCTCGTTGAGAGAGATGCCCTCGAGCAGCACCTCCACGTCGCTTCCGTGAGCCGCATCGAAACCTCGCAGGAAGAGCTGGTGTCCCTTTCCCTGCGCACCGTGCTGAACGACGGTGACTCCCTGTACGAGTTCGAGGGTCTCGTCAGTCGACGAAGGGTGGGCTTTCTCGATCTCCTCTCCGGTGATGGAAATAGATCCTGCGGACATTGGCGGACGGTGGGAATGTACCTCTGTCTCGTAGGCTCCAATGAGGTCGTGACTTGTGGAATCCTCCTCGCCAGGCTGGCTCGCTGCAGATGAAAGGCAGACCAGTGTTGCGCAAAGTGGCAACATCCGGGATAGAATACGAGGGAGCATGAAGACTTGTTATATACATGCTACGTAATTGTAAACCGTTGCTACTGTCGTGAGGCGAAGCATGAAGCTCTTTCTGGATGGTCATTGCATAGAAACCGAGGCGCGGCGACAACGGGACAGGCTGGTGAAGGAGGTTCTGTCTTCGACCGACGAGCACAGTCACGGACCGGAAGTTCATCGGGATCTGGAGATGCTGACTGATTTTCTCACAGGCACGGACTTTCGCGCGTTGAGAGCGCGGCGCACGGAACTGGACGGCTCCGGGCCGCTAACGGTCGAGATCATACGAACTGAAAATGGCAAGGTGGTGGTCATTGAGGAGGAAGCGCCATGAATGAAAAAGTAAAAATCGGGATTATCATTTGCGACCGCTACCGCACCTGCGCAGGGGGCAAGTGCCTGAGATCTCTTCACAACAGAGAGGGCGCCTTCAGTGTCTATGAGAACAAGGAGGTGGAGCTGGTCGGGTATGCAACCTGTGCCGGCTGCCCGGGGGGCAACGTCGAATACGCTCCTCAAGAGATGAAGAACAACGGAGCCCAGGTCGTTCACCTGGCGACCGGTTTGGTCGTCGGATATCCGCCGTGCCCCCGAATCGCCTTTTTCAGGGATTTCATCGAAACGAAATTTGGGATGAAGGTTGTTATAGGGACGCATCCCATTCCTCAAAAATATCATGGTACTCACACCGAGTTGAAAACCTGGGAATCCGCACAATGGCAGGAAATGATTCAACCGACGTTGGTGGATGAGGCGACGCGCCTGGCTTATGATTGAGGTTCAAGAAATCGACAAGACGTTTGACAGATGTGGATACCTGTTGGGATAATGTCTCCATTATCGTTATTCAACTACATGAAGGGAGAATACCATGAGAGTTCTGTCTTTGGTGTTGGTCTTGCTTGCAACCTGCCTGGCGCCGGGCTGCGACGTAGATCCCGTGCTCGGTGAGGCCATCGACGACGTGAACACCGCCGCGCCCAAGGTTTGCAAGGACTGGTGCGAGGAGGTGACCCTTTGCCATTGGAACATGTTGCTCGAGAATAATGAAGGTCTGGCCATCAACGGCGAGGAGCTCGAAGAAGCCAAGGTGAGCCACAAGGAGGCCTGCATCGCCAACTGTGCGTTTCGGGCCGACAACGGGGTGTACGTTTACGAGCCAGACAACGATGGCGATACCACTACCTACACTTTCGTGGAACACCTCACCGGTAGCCTGTGGACGGACTATTTCCGGTGCATCTGGGACACCGATCTCTGGGAGTGTTCCGAGTACGGCATTGTTACCATCGACGACAGCACCGAAGCTAATTGCACCGCCAGGGACGAGTGTCACCAGATCCTGAACATATCCGACCAGCTCGAATGGCACGATGAAAACGAGGCCTGTTACCACGACGGCTACCAACACGTCTGGGACCTCTGGGGCGACTAGCCAAAAGTTTAGATCAGTCCGTAGCCCTTCATCCTTCGCCACAGCGTTGTACGACCTATGCCCAGCTCTCTGGCTGTGGCGGTGCGGTTCCAGCCGTGGGCCTCCAGGAGTGAACGCAGCTTGCGGGCCTCCGGGGTGTCCGGGTGATTTGCGGGGCTTGTTGCATCGGTCAAAGCGATCTTCTTCTCCGAGGGAAGGGAACCGGCGCCCGGCGCGCGAGGGGCGCGCGATTCCGACGGGTAAACGACCTCCGGGGGAAGGCAGTGGGGCTCGATTGTGCTTCGCGAGCAAAGGACGAAAGCGCGCTCGATGATGTTCCTCAGTTCGCGCACGTTCCCCGGGTATTTGTAGTCATAGAGCAGCCTCATGGCCTTGCTGCTGATGCTCGGAGCGGGGCGACCCGTGCGGGCCGAATGCAGTTTGACAAAGTGTGCAATGAGCAGGGGGATGTCTTCCCGGCGTTGATTGAGCGTTGGCAGATCGATCGGGATGACCCGTATTCGATAATAGAGATCCTCGCGGAACAGGCCGTCGGCCACCATGCTCTCCAGGTCCTGGTTGGTCGCGCAGATCAGTCGCACATCCACCCTGGTGGTTGTCGCGGCTCCCAGGGGTTGGATCTCGCCTTCCTCGAGAGCCCTCAGCAGCTTGACCTGGGACGCCGGTGAGATGTCGCCGATCTCGTCGAGGAAGAGAGTGCCTCCGTGGGCCAGCTGAAATCGGCCGGGCTTGTCGCGGTTGGCCCCCGTGAAGGCGCCCCTCACGTACCCGAAGAGCTCCGACTCGAGCAGGGTGTCCGGCAGAGCCCCGCTGTTCACGCGAACAAAGGCTTTGTCCTTTCGCGGTGACAGATCGTGAACCGCCTGCGCGACGAGTTCCTTCCCCGTACCGCTCGGCCCACTCACGAGTACCGGCGCCTCGGACTCGGCCACCTGCGGGATCAGCGCGAAGATCTCCCTCATGGGGGCGCTCTGTCCGATGATGTCCCGAAAGCTCCGACGTCCGTCCAGCTCGCTGCGCAGGGTTTCCATCTCGGAAACGTCCTTGAAGATCTCGACCCCTCCGATCAGACGGCCGTCACTGTCCCTCAGCACTGCGGTTGAGATCGTGATGGGCACCGACTCCATATGGGCGTTCAACACATCCACGCGAACATCGCGCTTCGGCTCACCTGTTTCAAGAGTGGACCTCAGGGCGCACCTCTTCTGGCAAATACTCGCCCGCAACACCTCGTGGCACGGTTTCCCGATGGCGTCGTTTTTGGAGATGCCGATGATGCGCTCGGCGGCGGCGTTGAACGAGGTGATCTTGAAATTCTCATCAACCGTGAAGACACCTTCATTGATGCTGTCGAAAATCAGCGGGAACAGCTCGTCGGGACATTCTTTCATTGACAAAATATACGACCCAAATCGAAGACTTCCACGGAAAATCGAAACAAAATATTCTAACTTGCATAATTCGCCAGCCTGACTGGCGCGCATCGACTCTTTACACGCGAGATCTCGCCTGATATTTACCACTTTCGGCAAGACCCCGGAGGATGTTTCGAAGATGCCTGTCATCGACAGCCAGGAACAAGTGTAAGCCAGATGAACGAATACGAATCGGAACTACTGGGCAAACTGATCAAGCACCTCCAACTGGAGGAAGTCGATCCGAGCAAAATCACCGGAAAGACCCCGCTCTTCGGTGGCGATGGCCTGGAGTTCGACTCGATTGACGCGATAGAAATAGAGATCATGATCGAGAAGGAATACGGTGTGAACATCCTTCCGTCCGAGAGATCGAAGTCGTCTTACAGTAACCTGGGCACTCTCTCCGGCTTCATCCAGGGCAAGCTCGTATCCGAATAGCCGGCCGCGTTCCACCGCGCTGCAAGAACCCACAGGGGGATCAATGATAATCACCGAGACACCCGAACAGCAAAAACACCCGCACAGATTCCTGATGTGGGACGCCGACGAGAATGGCAAATGCGTATCCTCTCTGGCAGAGTCGGAGTTCGCATCTGACATCCATCTCTACTACGAACAGCGTGCGAAGGAAGTGAGGCGCCTTCTCGTCAGGCTGACGGACAATGAGATAAGCCCCGTCTACTTCTTTATGGATTACCAGCAAATCACCGTGAAGGATCTGGCTTCGCGCGTGCGTGTGAGCGCCTCGACAGTCAAGAAGCACCTGACACCGGATGGGTTCAAGAAAGTGAGCATCGAAATACTCCAGCGATATGCCCGCGTGTTCGATATTATGCTCGCGGACTTTTTCAACTTCACGCTCGTTCCCGACGATATCAACGTCAAAAATACGAGGCACAACAACCGTCTGCTGCAAAAAACAACGATCACGGCAAATGAAAACAATAAGTAATTACACTCACGATGTTGGCGCCCACTGCGAAACGGGTAGCGTGCGAAACCTCATCAGGCACGCCGGACTGGAAGTAACGGAACCGATGATCTTCGGAATCGGCTCCGGGCCTGCCTTTTACTATCTATTTTTCGCCAAGGGGCCGAGTACATTTCCACTCATCGGTATCCGCACACCACCCGGCACAATTCTGAAGAACGTTTCAAAACTCAGCGGCATCGACTTCTTCTCCAGACAGTACTCGAACACCGACAAGGCATTGGCCAGAGCTCACGAACTGCTCGAATCCAATGTGCCGGTGGCCCTTAGCGTCGACATGTTCTACATGAAGTACCTGCCCTCCTTCCTCCACGTCCATGCGCCGTTTCACTTCATCATCCTCGTGGGCGTGGAAGGTGATCGCTATACGATCTCGGATCCCTACTTCGAAGAGATCGGCTACCTTCATATCGACGACCTGAGAGCCGCCTGGGAGACCCATGCACCCCTCGCAAAGGACAACTCCCTCTTCCACGTGAAGAATATTCCTGGCGAGATAGACTGGAAGAACGCCGTCATCAGGGGAATGAAGCGCACCTGCAAGAACATGATCCTCCCGCCGGTCATCAGGAACCTTATGTTTTTCGTGGGAATCCAGGGGATGCGGACCTATGCAAAAAAAATTCGCCAATGGCCAAAAGACTTCTCCGGCGTGATACTTCGCGAGGGTATCCTCTTCAACGCCGTGGGTTTCGAAGACCAGGGTACCGGCGGCGGCGCGTTCCGCCTGATGTACGGCGCCTTTCTCCAGGAGGCCGCCGAACTGCTGGGATCCACAGCCCTCGTGGAAATGGCCGACCGGATAATCGAGCACGGACGAAACTGGCGGGATATCTCCAGGATGCTGATTCGCCTGGGCAAGAAGCTGCCCACAAGCGATGAAGAATACAACGATTGGATCCGGCAGAATGCCGGGATGCTCGATGACGGTCTCGACGAGATCGCCGGTCTGTTTGAAAAGGCTGCAGACGTGGAAGACAGGTTCTTCAGGGATCTCGGCAACATCGCCGCTGATCTGGGCTGACAACCAGAGGGGGGAAGCCCCATGGACGGGAATCAAAAATGGTGGAACGCCTGGGCGCCCTACTGGGAGCACCTCGAAGACCGCCATATGAGCACGCGGATCGCGGACAAGCTCGCGCAGGGCATACGCAGTCCGGTCCTCGTTCTGGGCGCCGGCCAGGGATTGATCGTCGAACGCCTCAGGGAAAAGGGGCTCAGTGTCGACGGTATCGACCTCGACGACCGAATGATCGCGCTGGCGAAGACCCGTCGCTCCCTGGAGATCCAACGCTGTGACGCGGCCGCCCTTCCCTTTGAAGACGAGAGTTACAGAACCGTTATCGTCTCGACCGGCGTAATCGATTACCTGACAGATGATGAAAAGATCGCGAAAACAGTCGCGCAAGCCCGGCGCGTAGCATGCTCGCGGGGAAACGTAATCTTCGCGTTCTACCAGGCCGACCCCGCCCTGAAGAAGATCTACCAACGAATAGGCATCCTCTCTTCCGACGGGCGCTGGTATCACATGGGTCGCATGTTCGAGATCTTCAAGACGCTCAAGGTTCATCCACTTCGATGCGTCCCTCTGGTAGCTCAGTGGACGGGAAGTTCGATCTTCTCCGCGTTCTTCTACTGGTCGTGGCTGGGCCTGACTCTGCCCGCAAAGATGAAGGAAGAGCAACAAACCATTGAGCACATCTTTGAACTCGCAGAAAAAGACGGAGTGCCGGCCGACGTACTCTACGACAGCGTCCCCGAACGCCTGCCATATCGAGACCAAGCCGCCGTCCGCGACCTGCTGAAGAAAAACGGTATCGCCAACCCGCAGATCGATGAGATCGGCGACTGCATCATTGCACGACAGCGAGTCTTCGAACTTGACCGGGAGCCTCCACATGAGCACACGGGGGCTCCTGCCATCAGCACCACCGGTCTTTGCAAACGATACGGTAATACCGTCGCGGTGGATGCCGTGGATCTGGTGATCGAACAGCGGACTATCCACGGGTTACTCGGACCAAACGGAGCGGGAAAAACCACGATCATATCCATGCTCGCCGGACTGGTTCAACCAGACGCAGGCTCCCTGGCCTTCCCGGGCCTGGGCGGCAATGAAGATCCCGCGTACGCCATCGGCTACGTTCCCCAGGAGTTGGCGCTATACCCCCGGCTCTGCGCGCGCCGCAACCTCGCTTTCTTCGGAAAGCTCTACGGGGTCCGGCAACCGGAACTGGACGAGCGCATCGAACACCTCCTGCAAGTGGTCGGCCTTGAAGAACGTGGCAACGAACCCATCTCGAACTTCTCCACAGGGATGATGCGGCGCCTGAACCTGGCGGCCGGCCTGCTCCACAAGCCGAAAATCATCTTCCTGGACGAGCCCACGGTCGGCATAGATCCGCAATCACGTAACTGCATCTTCGAGGCTATCTCGGAGATAAGGGACACGGGCGCCACCGTCATGTACACAACCCACTACATGGAAGAAGCCATGCGACTGTGCGACCGGATCTCCATCATGGATCACGGCCGGATCGTGCTGGAGGACACTCCGGCGCGCGCAGTTGCAAGCTACGGTTTGACCCGAATGGATTTCACAACGGACGACCCCACAGGCCTGGAACTTGAAAAGGAGTTGATGGCAATTGGACCGGTGAAGGACGTCGTCGCGAACGACGGCGCAATTTCTGTGTTCGGGAGCCGGAACGAGAACACCGTCGAACTCCTGAACGCTATCAGGGCAACCGCCATGCGCCGGGGGGTGAAAATCTCCCTGCAAAGCGTTCGCGAACCATCCCTGGAAAGCGTCTTCCTCGACATCACCGGCAAAAACCTGAGGGACGCTCCATGAGAAAGCGAACGCGATGATCAGGCTGTTCGCTATCGTCTTCAAGGAACTCCACCTTCTCCTCCGGGATCCCGGCGGCCTCCTCCTGCTCTTCGTGCTTCCGAGCATCTTCATCCTGGTGCTGTCGGTCGCGCTCCAGGGAGCTTTTTCGTCCACGGACAACGACGAAAAACTCGACATCCTCATCGTCAATCTGGATCCCGGTGACTTCGGCGTCAGGCTCGTGGAGTCCGTCGGTACGAACGGCCACTTCCGGGCCGTAACCTTGTTGGACGGAAATCCACCTACTCGAGAACGGGCCATCGAGGAGGTTACCGCCGGCTCCTTCCAGCTTGCAATGATCATCCCCGTAAAAAGTGAGGAGGCGTTGCTGTACGAAGAGGACGCGGTCGTCGAGCTGATCATCGATCCAATCCTCTCCAGACAGTTCACAAACGCTCTTGCCGGGGCCGTCAATAGCTTCATTCACTACTCGTTACTGGCGCGCTATATGGCGGAGTCGAACGCCAAGTCAGAAGTGATCGATGAACTCGCCGGTTCGCTGGAACAACTTGGCCATATGTTCAAGGCGCCGCACAGCGAACCTGACTCGGGAGTGGATGACCCCGACTTCTGGCCCGCATTCGAAACAGATTTCCCCCTGGAGTTGCAGCCGAAATACGCCATCCAGAAGCGCGGTCTACAGGTCGAAAGCAAACGAGTGACGGAGATCGCGGACGATCCTTCCCCGAATGCGGTTCAGCAAAACGTCCCTGGCTGGACGATCTTCGCGCTGTTCTGGATTGCGCAGATCCTGGCTCTGAACATCCTGCAAGAACGATTGAGCGGCGCGTACACAAGGATAATGGTGTCTCCGGCGGGGCTCCTGACTTTTGTTCTTGGGAAAACAATTCCGTTCATGCTCATCAACCTCGTGCAGGCGGTGTTCATGTTTGCGCTGGGCGTATTCGTGCTCCCCGCGCTCGGTTGCCCGGATCTGATACTCTCAAACATTCCCGGACTCGCCCTGGTCACTATCGCCATCTCGCTTGTGGCCATTGGTTTCGGCCTGTTCATGGCTTCCTTCTCCCGAACGGAGTTCCTCGCGGCGTCCATCTCGGCTTCAGTCCTCATCATCATGAGCGCCGTTGGCGGGATCATGGTTCCCAAGTTCGTGATGCCGCAATTCATGCGCGATATGAGTCTCTTTGTCCCCCATGGCTGGGCGCTGGACGCCTATCTGGACATTCTGGTCAGAAACAAGGGCACGGCGGAGGTGCTGCCGGAGATCGGAATCCTCCTCCTCTTCGCAGCGCTCTTCTTCGGGGTGGCGATAGTCAGAATGGCAAGGCAGGACAGGAGTTAAATGCTTATTCAAAAAATCATTGGCTGTTTGTCGATCGCGGTTTTCCTCACGGTTTTGGGATGTGGTTACAGCGGACCCAAGTTCTCGGTGCAGGAGCTCAAGGCCGCCATGGACGATCCCTCCCGCAAGGTGACGGTCATCGATGTTCGCCCGGCGGTACTGTTTCGCAAGGGTCACGTGCCGGGGGCAAGGAACTGCTCACTGGAAAAGCTCGATGAGAAGGCGGCGGACATCGCGGCTCTCGACGGAGAAGTTGCCCTTATCTGCACCTGCGGCAGGAACGCGCTCAACGGCGTGAAGCGGCTCAACGAGCGCGGCATCGAAACCATCCTCGTAGTGGGAGGCTGCAAGGAGTGGAAGAAAGCGGGGTTTCCCGTGGAAGTCGGAGCCGGCGTTCAATCGAAATCCGCTCCGAGGTAGAGTCGTCGGGCGATGTCGCTGCTGCGAATATCATCCGGCGATCCGCTTTCCACGATCTTTCCATCGACGATAAGGTAGATGCGATCGCAGACGGACAGCGCCTCGCGCACGGTGTGGTCCGTCAGCAAGACCCCGACTCCTCCGCGCGCCAGATCCTCGATGGCCGCCGATATCCCGGCCAGGGCGATGGGGTCGACCCCGGCGAAGGGCTCGTCCACGCAGAGGACCTCCGGGTCCGAGCACAGGGCCCTTGCAAACTCCAGCCGGCGTCGCTCCCCACCGGAAAGGGTGCCCGCCCTCTGACCCGCCAGCCGGTCCAGCCCAAACCGTCCGAGGATCTCGTCCGCTCTTTTACCGGGGTCTGGTTTCTTGAGCGTCTGCAGGAGCACGAGCAGGTTGTCGCGCACGCTCAATCCCCTGAAAACCGACGGACCCTGGGGCAAATACCCCAGCCCCCTTCTCGCCCTCAGATGAAGAGGGAGGCCGTCCAGCGGTTCTGAAAAAGACACGGTCCCTTGATCCTGTCGAACCAGGCCCAGGATCATCTTGAACGTGGTGGTCTTGCCCGCGCCGTTCGGTCCCAGGAGACCGACGATCTCACCTGTGCCGATCTCCAGATCCAGATCATCGACGACTGTGCGGCCCTTGAAAGATTTCGTGAGCCCGCGAACTGCCAGGATCCGGCTCACTTGGGGTTTCCCACCCCGAGCTTGAACACGCCCTTCGCCCGGGTCACCTCCAGCCGACCAGACTGTATATGAATTGATATTCGTTTCCCCTCGAGCCTGTCGGAACCTCTGATCACCACGGGTTTGCCCTCGAGCACCAGTAGCCCCAGGCGGGCGTCGAGCCTGGCCTTGCCTGCGGTCGCGCTGGTGTCCCCCCGCGACACGCGCACGTGCCCGCTTGCCAGAAGGGAGATCACGGCGCCGTCGTCGCTGTACGTCGCGGTCATCCGATCGCACCGAAGTGCAATATCCCCGTATTTTGCGAGGACGTTTCCCTCGAACCGGGCGCTCCTGGCCTTGTGATCGATTTCGAGGCGATCGGACTCTACTTCCACCGAGTCCTCCGCCCACACGTCGACGGCCACGCTCATGACCAGCGCCAGGGCCATGAGGGCGCCCATCCAAAATGAACGATCAGTTTCCATCCGCCGCTGTCTCATTCCACCCCGCGGTCGTCGAAGGCACTTCGAACCTGGCCTTGACGTTCCCATTCATCCTGACGACGGAGCCGTTCCCCTCCACTCTCAGTTGCTGTGCCGTCGCCTCGAAGGTCGCCTCACCATCGATCTCGACACGGGCGTTACCCGTGAATACAATTTCCGTCCCGTCCTCATCAATTGTCATCCGGTCGCCGCGCGCGACTATCTGCCCCGTGGGAACCCGGATCTCCATTGTGGCGCCCGTAGCCTCGAAACCGGGACCGTGGGATTCACCCTTCGTGACATTCCGTGAGCAGAAGGTCGCGAGAATCGATACGGCGACGGTTGCCGTCACGATGCCGATCCTTATCTGTAGTCTTTCCCGCATTGATGCCGATCACGAATGGTTACTCGCCCAGTTTGAACGGATACTTCTCGATCACCTGCTGGGCGGATCCCTTGAACATGGGGAACTTCACTTGTTTGACGATTTCCGCCACACAGCCCGCCTGGGGCGAGTCCGCCGCGTCGCCCACCGGGAAGGCGTCGATCACGTCGCCGGACTTGTCGATGACCAGTTTGAGCACGACCTCGCGTCCGATACCCTTGGAGCAGTCCTTGTTGAGCGCGGGTCGGACGGCGGTGAGGCACGCCATGATCTGCTTGCGAGACAGCGCGTCCGGAGGCTGAATGACCGACTTTGCGACCGCGTGCTCGCAGAACGCCTGCGCCTGTTTCGCCTCCTTGTCCACCGGGGCCGAGCCTCCGCCGGGCTTGTCGCCATCCGACGAACCCCCGCCCGATCCCGACGCGGCGGCGCCGCCGCAACCGGCCAACAGCAAGACAGTCAACCCCGGAATCACTAACCTCACGATGAGCCTTCTTCTTGTCATTTCTACCTCCTCACAAGGGAGCCGCCTCCCCGGGAAACCGCCCATTTCTCCTAAGCGCCAAGGTTAACTTGGAGTGTGAAATATGTCCAGTGAGGGCGGAAGTAGTTCGGTTGACTTTGGTCCGGGCTGATGTTCACAACACATGGGGTCAAAACCCTCCACTTGACATATAGAAGATGCGCTGGTGGCATCTCCGAACCTGGCATGCCCAAGAGGCAGGTTATCATTTGCAGTTCAATAAACAGAAAGGTTAGCAGGGTCGCTATATGTCAAGTGGAGGGTTTTGACCCCAAAAGATTATCGCCTTAATTTCTTTGGCTTTCATCGTTGTCGCCCCTTCCTTCCAAGCGGATGAGCCGCTTGCCGTTTGTTTCATTTCCTGGTCAGTAGATCATCGGAAACGCAAAAAAACCAGGCACCCATGGATTGGGCGCCCAACTGATTTCTTCTCCGTTGCTGGATAAAATAATATTTGCGCCTTCGCTGCAACTGTACAGGATGTCATTCACTCCATCGCCATCAACATCCGCAATTGTTCTATAAAATCCGTCAAAGAGAAGAATGGGGATTTCTTCCGCCACATCGAAAAGCTCCGGCCATTCGGCCCGGCCGTCGACTGGAAAGATCCGCCCGCTATCCACGGAATTGTTGAAATCGGTTTCGAAAAACAAATCGTCGATGCCGTCGCCGGTGAGGTCGCCGGTGCCGCGGATGGACTGAAGCTTCTCTGTGTTCTCGTAGTCCGAGACCGGGAAGCCGCTGACGAAGGTGAAGTCGATGGCGTTATCGTATGTGATCACCCCGGTTTCCAAGTCGTCGCGGACCACGGAGAAACCGCAGGTCGAAACCGGTTCGGACACAGTGTGATCGAATGCCCAGTTGAAACCCGCAATCTCAATGAAGCCATCGTTGTCTATATCGCCGACGGGAAAACTTGCCTCGATGCTACGAGCCAAGTTCCAGTCTCCGATGATCACACTTGAGGCAGAAGGGGAGATCAGAAGTCCCGAGGTTTCCGGATCGTCTATATTGGAAAAAGTCGCGTCGCCGAACACGAAGAGCTGATGCCAGTATGACGACGCATCTTCGACCCGCAGCCAGAAATCGCCGAAGCCGTCGCCGTTCACGTCGGCATAGAACATTTGAGGCAGCATCCCATGCTCAGGGGTGCACCACGAGGGACATGCAATACGGATGGCGTTGTCCTTGAAATTCTCGACACTCGAACTATCGCCCTCGCTCAACAGCACCAAAACCTCGTTCACCTCGTCGGGTTCGTAGTCGTATCGCGTGAACGCCAGATCTGGCCTGCCATCGCCGTTCACGTCCGAAAACCTATATGCCTCTGCGTATCCCCAACCGGATTCAAAGTAACGCTCACCAACCGTGGACTCCAAACGGCGGATAGCGTCCTCCTCGCCCGCCAAGTAATCTGCGGTCAGTCCGCTGAATACGTAGGCCTTGGTGATTAGCGTGGACCAATCGCCTTCGGTTTCTCTATATCCGAATACAAAGCCAAGGTCGGCATAACCGTCGCCGTTGGTATCGCCGGGGTAGAAAGCGTGTGGGGTGGGCCCGTAATCGATCTTATCAATCTCGAACTCCACGACCTTCGTCGCCACCGCCTCGTCTTCCTGCTCGTCCAGGTTGAAGAACGCCCACGCCTGCAACAGGTTCGGCTCCATCTCCCCCTGCGACTCCACAAAAGTGAAATAAGCGATGTCCGGTACGCCGTCGCGGTCGAGGTCGCCGGGGGCCATGCCCACAAACATCTCCCAGGTGTAAGATGACGCGCCCCACTCGCACTCCGGCGCGGTCACGGATTTCACCCGAAAGAAGTGAACCCCGCAGTCCAGGTCGCAGCTCACAATATGTTCGAACCGATCCGTTCCCAGCGGCTGGTAGTCGGTGGAGCGATATACAACGTCGGTGAACGCGCGGTCCCTCGCTATCTCCAACCGGTATTGAGTCGCCCCCGGCGCTTCCTCCCATATGATCTGTGGCCGCCGGTCTCTTATGTGCCTTCCCGACAGCGGGAAGATCAGCCTCGGCGCGCCCAGCTTGACAACATCACAGATCTCCAGTTCCTCCGGCGCCTCGCAGGAGGTCTCCAGCTTCGGGCACCACTCGTCGGCATCCGTGTCAGTGTCCGAATCCGAATCGGTATCAGAGTCCGTATCTCCGCCGTCCGGATCGTCGTTGCCGTGACTCTTCGAACAAGCAACCGCTCCAAAGCCCATCGAGCAAACGAACAGCAAAATCCATGCAACCCGTATTCTCATTAACGCATTGTAATAATATCAAAACAACGTGGTTGATTTTTCAGGTGAACGACGATGGACGAACTCGTTGACTTTAGTCCGGGCTGGTGTTCACTGTTTAGGAGATGACCAAGAAGGAAGAACTGCACCTGACGAGAAACGTGGTCGGCTCCGGGTGAGCGTCCAAGCTCGGGCCGGGGGACCTGGCCGCGGCGCTCTGTGGGTTGACCTTCGACCGCGATCCCAATCTGATCGTCGGGCTGGACAGATCCGACGACGCGGGGGTGTACCGCCTGACGGACGAGCTGGCCATTGTACAGACGGTCGATTTCTTCACGCCCATCGTCGATGATCCCTTCACCTTCGGGCAAATTGCAGCCGTCAATTCCCTGTCCGACGTCTACGCCATGGGCGGCACTCCCATCTGCGCAATGAACATCGTGGGCTTTCCCATCGACACCATGGACATCTCGGTGCTCCAGGAGATCCTCGCGGGCGGGCTGGACAAGATGAAGGAGGCCGGGGTGACCCTCGTCGGAGGCCACAGCGTCACCGATCCGGAACTCAAGTACGGACTCTCCGTCACCGGCACCGTGCATCCGAACAGGGTGCTTACCAACCGGGGAATCCGGGGCGGGGATCGCCTGGTGCTCACGAAACCGCTGGGCACGGGCATCGTGAACACCGCCGTGAAAGCCGAACTGGCAGAGCGATCGGCGATAGAATCCGTCATCGAGTCGATGTCCACTCTCAACCGGTATGCGGCCAAAATCATGCGCGATTTTCCGGTCACCGCCTGCACGGACGTGACGGGTTTTGGCCTTCTGGGTCACATCCGCGAGATGATCGAGGGAGGCGGCGTGTCCGTGCACATTGACGTCGGCAAGCTGCCCTATTTCCCGCAAGCGGTTACGTACGCCGAAATGGGCTTGTTGCCCGAGGGGTTGCACCGCAACGAGAAGCACTGGAAAGAGTCCCTCGTGGTGGAGTCCGGCGTGGAGCGGCACATGGTGGACATCGTGTGCGATCCGCAAACCTCCGGCGGCCTGCTCATCGCCCTCGATGAGAACTCGACGGCCCAGATGGTTTCACGCCTGCGCGCAAAGGGAATCCCGGCGGTGGATGTCGGTTCGGCAGTAGTCGATGACGGCGAGAAGGTGATCCTCAACGCACCCGGAGCCCATCGGTGAGAGCGCGGAGTATGCAATGCGCCGCGGCGGCGTTCATCCTTGCCCTGTCGCTGACTTCCGGCACGGTGTTCGCGGATCTGCAGTCCCTCGTCGGTGAAAACGGTACCGTGACGGAGGAGGCTCTCGAAGCCCTGCTCGCCCCCGGGGAGTTTCCCGGCAGGCGTTTTTCGTACGTGAGCGATGGCCAGGAGGCCCAGTTCTGCCTCGACTCCAGCCTTGGGTCGCAAGAACCGTCGGTTCAGGTGAATCCACAGCGCGTCCGGTGGCCCAAAGTGGCCGGGCTCACGCTCGTTGTCACAGGCGACGCTCTCACGCTGCGCCCGTTGAAGGAAAATGTGACGGATGAGGATCTCGACAGGGGGTTTGCGATCAAATGGATCCTCGAGCCCATCGGCCAACGTTTCGATCCCTCGCCCAGGTTCGAGATGAGGATAGTGGGCGCCCGTGTCTCCTCCGTCGTGGATGCCCGGGAGCTGATGGAGTGGGTGGAGCCGCCGCCGCCGTCGGTCTGCGTAAAGGACGGCAAGCCCGGTCGGCCCGTATGCGATCTTCCCGGAGTGAGCAAGGAGGCGCGTGCGCTCGCCCTCAGTCCCGACGGGGAACTGCTGGCGATGGCCATCGGAGGGCTGCGGCCCCGCATGGAGATGTACAACTTATCATCGGAGCCGCAAGTTATCTGGCAATCCCTGTTCCCGCCCGATTCGGGAGGCGTGGTCCATATCGCGTTCTCGTCGGATGGGCGGTGGGTGGTGGCACTTGCGGCCGACGGTGAGATGCACCGGTTCGACGCCCTTTGCGGCGGGCAACACATGGCGATACCGTCGAAGGGAAGGACCGCGCGGAGCATTCCGCCGGGGCACGTCATGGCCGTCGCCGGAGAATCGGGAGAGGTCACTCTGTGGTACCTTTCGGACGGAACCATCGCCTGGAGGCTTCCACCGAGAAAAGTGCGCGGCCCCATCGATCGCCTGGCAGTGAGCGGAGACGGGAGTCGTTTTGCAACGCTTGAGTACGACGCTACGAGCACCGTGGTGCGCGTCTGGGAGATCAACCGGCGCTCAATGTTGACCCAGATCGATCTCGATCCGTACGCCGTGGAAGATATCGCCCTGGATGAAAAGGGGCGTCGGCTTTTCATCTCCCATGAAGAAACCGGGTTGATGACGGTCGAGGTGAAGCGCTCGGCGGATGATCCGAAACCACACGGCGGCAGTATGGGTGCTCGCTGCAAGGGAATGTTGGAGTGGTTGAGCGAGAGCGATGTGTTGAGTTGTGCGATGAAAAGCGGATTGATTCAGATCGACGCCTACGGCAAGACCGGACGGGTGCTTGTGACCGAAGTTCTGTCGGCCGATTGGATCGTGGCTGCGGCGTCCCGGGGAGACAGGATCGTGGCGGTGGGAGAGGGACACTTGTTGATCTGGTGAGCTGCGCGAAAGGCGTGAGATGTCGAAAAATCTGGATGGAAAAACGGCGCTCGTGACGGGCGGATCCCGCGGGATCGGGCGCGCCGTGGTGGAAGAACTTTGCGCTTGCGGGGCTAATGTCACGTTCACTTTCGTCAAGGGACGAAGCGCGGCCACGGAGCTTGAAGAGCGCTGCGCGGCCAACGGATGGATCGCCACGCCGGTCCTCTGCGATTCGAGGGATTCGCAAGCGGTGACCTCCACGGTGGAGGAGATCGTGTCCGGCCACGGGAAGCTGGACATCCTGGTGTGCAACGCCGGGATAACACGCGATCAATACCTCATGATGATGAAGGAGGAGGATTTCGTCGACGTGATCCAGACCAACCTGATCGGAGCGTTCCGTTTTGCGAAGGCCGCGTGTCGCCCCATGATGACCGCAAAGAGCGGCGCCATCGTCACCGTGTCTTCCATCGCGGCGATCTTCGGAATAGCCGGTCAGTCGAACTACTGCGCGTCCAAGGGCGGGCTGGTGGCCTTCACCCGATCCATGGCGGCGGAGCTGGCGCCCAAGGGTGTTCGCGTGAACGCGGTGCTTCCCGGGTTCATAGAGACCGAGATGACCGCGAAGATGCCCAGGCAAGTCAAGCGATCCGCAATGGATCGGATCCTCCTCAAGCGGTTTGGCGACCCCTGCGAGGTTGCAAAGGTCATTTCCTTCCTGGTGTCCCCGGATGCCGGCTATATCGTGGGCCAGGAAATCGTCGTGGACGGCGGGCTCACATCGGCGGTGAGCTAAATGTCCCGGATAGCTTTCCTTTTCCCCGGACAGGGAGCCCAGGATGTGGGCATGGGCCGCGACATGTTCGGTCGCGATCCATTCCTGGACGAGCTGGTGGACCGCGCGTCTCTTGCGATCGGTGAAGATGTCGCGCGCACGTGCGCCCGAGGGCCGGCGAGGAAGCTCGCACGAACAAGGTTTCTGCAACCGGCCATGACCGCGGTTTGCCTGGGTCTGTGGAAGAAGATCGTCGACGCGGGTGTGGAGCCGCTGATCACCGCGGGGCACTCGGTGGGAGAGATTCCGGCGTTGGCAGCGTGCGGGGCGGTAGATCCGCGCGACGCGGTATCACTCGCGGCGGTGAGGGGCGAGGCCATGGACGAGGCGGCGAAACTCCAAGAGGGCACGATGATCGCGGTGACCGGCCTTCGCGTGGAGGAAGTCTTCAAAATAGTGGAGCCCTTTGCCGAAACAGGCGTTGTCGCGGCGGCGGCTGTCAACGCTCCAGGCCAGGTTGCGATATCCGGAGATCCCGCCATCCTCGACAGGGTCACGCAAGCAATTCAACGAGAACAAGATGTCAGAGTCACGCCGCTTCGGGTCTCCGGAGCATGGCACTGCGAGCACATGCGCCCGGCGGTCACGAGGTTCACGGAGGCGCTAAACGATCTCGAGCTTTCAGTACCGTCCGTGAAGATGGTTTTCAACCGACACGGGCGCGAATCGGCTGACCCGGACGATATAAAGAACCTGATCGCAGGTCAGCTGGTCACCCCGGTGAGATGGGATCTCGTCATGGATCACCTGGCTCAGGCAGAGATAACGGATTTCGTAGAGATCGGTCCGGGGAAGGTGCTGCGCGGTCTTATTCGCCTCAACCTGCCCGACCCGGATGTTCGTGTTCACAACGTCTCAGATCTGAGATCCCTCGACCGGCTCGTCACGACTCTCGACGGGAACTAAAATCGTCCGACAACGGCGAGACCAAGCCCGGGCCCGGGAACCACGGCCACCGGTTTCTCCTCCTCACTGTCGTCAGAAGTGAGGTCATATATCAGAAAAGCGACGGCGCAGGCAGCCGCACCGGATGTTACGCCGATCATGATGTTGCTGATCAGTTGATCCCGCTCGCCCTGTTCCTTGAGATCCTCGTCGGTGCCGCCGCTTGCATCGAAATCCTCCTTGGCCTTCACCGCCCTGACGCCGAACACAACTGTGACCGCTCCCGCCGCGACAGTCGCTCCGGCCGATATCCAGAATCCTGCCCCGAGCGTCGGCCCCTCTTCTTCCGCTACCGGTGGCGGTTCTACAGGAACCTCTTCCTCAATAGGTTGCTCAACGGGCTCCTCAACTGCAACCTCTTCTTTGGGTAGTTCCTCCCGCTGGAACAGCTCAACCCTGGAGACCTCGCCCGACACGACCCTGGCGTCGACGGCTGCGATCTTGTCATCGCCATCGAATGCCTCCACTCGATGTAACCCAATCTCCACGACAATGCGCACCGGCGCTTTGCCGCGATCTATCTTGTCGATCTCGATGCGACAGCTCGCCGATGGGCACTCGACCGACAGCTCTCCGACCATTGAAGACAGCTCCTTCAGCCGTTTCTTGATCTTCTTTCGCTCCTTCTTTTTCTTGAGACCGGCGAAGTATTTCTCGTAATACTCGATGGCCTTCACGATGTTACCCGCCTTGTCGTAAGACATGGCAATGTTGGCAAGGACCATTGGATGGGGCGCGAGCTCGTAAGCAAGGAGGAAAGACGCCGCAGCCCTGGCGAAATCTCCGGACTCGAACAGGCCCGAGCCCTTGGCAAAATACTCGCCCGCCTTCGCTTTGTTCCCCTGTTTGTCATCGTCGGCTCTCGCGCTACCCACACAGACCGCGAGAAGGCAGGCGATCACCATTAGTGAAATTACAGATCTCACCCGTACGGACTCCCCTTCAGCTTCAATGTCTTCTTCTTCTTCCATACCCGCTTGAGATGAACCTTTACGGTCTGATCTTTGTCGGAAACAAAGGTCACGATCTCTTCTGTGTATCCCACTGCAAACACCTTCAGCTCGTACCTCTGGCCGTCTACCGGAAAACTCAGTTCGGTCGTGCCTTTTTCCACAGTCTTCCCATTCACGCTGATTACAGCATTCTTCGGAACTATGTCCAGGGTGATCTTGGAGGGCGGTTTCACTTCCTCAACCACCGGGATTTTCTCTTCGATCTTCGGTTCTGGTTCTGCGACCGTGGGGGACACGACCGCTGGCACTACTTTGTCCGGTTCCGATATCTTCGGAATGACAACCCATACGATCGCAGCGACCGCCAGAAGCGCCCCGGCTATTCCAATGCCCAGCCCCAGCCCGCTCGAACGCTTCGTCCGGATCGTTCCGTGCTCTATCGCCGCAGGCGTCCCGGCAGCCGTCGGCAGCTCCGATTGGCCAGATCCGGCCTTCGCGCCCCGCCCCGGCATCAAGAGGTCCTTATTACCATCATCCGCAGATTCCTTCGGGGCGGTCTGCAATCGATATTGGAACTCGAAGATATCCTCTTCGAACAGTTCGTTCATCAACTCGGCCATCTGCAACGAGCCGACGCTCGCCGTCCTGGACCGCAGGAAACTTTCGAGATCGGCATTCATCTGAGCCGCCGTGGAAAATCTCTCGTCGGGTTTGGTAGCCATGGCCCGGAGAATGATATCCTCGAGAACACCGTCCAGCGCTGGTGCAACTTTTCCGGGAGGTTTGAAATTGCCCTGAAGGATCTTGTGAATCCTCTCGCCGTCACTGCCTCCCTGGAATGGCGCACGCCCTGTCACCATCTTGTAGAGCACTACCCCCAGAGAAAAAAGATCGCCCCGCCGGTCGACCTTCTCTCCCATTATCTGCTCCGGCGGCATGTACCCGATCTTTCCCTTCAGGGTTCCCGCATCGGTATGAGACAGGCGTCCCTGGGCATGGGCCACCCCGAAATCGATCAGCTTGACGGTCCCGTTGTACGAAATAAGGATGTTTTTCGGCGATACATCGCGGTGTACCAACTTGAGCGATTTACCATTGTGGTCCAGGAGATCGTGAGCGGCGTGGAGCCCGAGGCAGACCCTCGAAATTACCCACGCGGAGATGTCGTCCGAAACCTTGACGCCCATGTGGCTCGCCCGCCTGAACAACTCGGCCAGGCTCTGCCCCATCACCAGTTCTCCCACCATGAACAGGAGACCATCGTCCTCCCCGACTTCCATTATCTCGCCCACATTGGGGTGATGAATTCCGGCGGCCAGGCGGGCCTCGTCAAGGAACATCTGGACAAAAGCAGTCTCTCTCGCGAGGTGGGCGTGGATTATCTTGATGGCCACGAGCCGCTGGAAGCCGGCCATGCCCGAGAGCCTCCCTACATAGACGCTCGCCATTCCGCCCGAAGCGAGAGGGAATAGCACGTCGTATCTCCCGATTTTCCCACGTCCGAGAGACGGCGGAGATGACGAAGGGCTCTGGCTCGATCCCTGGTTCACATTGGCACCCACTCAAACGAAAAAATCCAATAAGACATCAAGCCATTATCAAGAAAGCAATCATCATTATACAGAATCTCTCCTGTTTTCCATAGCCGCAAAGTTGATTGGAGCCACTTGAGGGGTAGAAAACGCAACGGTCATGGACATATACCCAACGGGTCGTTGCCCGAATAAAGGAACTCTCCTCCGGTCCATCCGAAGGAAGCCAGGTGATCCCTAAAATTGATAACTTCGCATTCGGGCAACACCGTATTGTTGTACACATAGAGGTCCGATGTCGGATGGACGTAGTCCAGGCTCTCGAGATTGAGGATCGTGGTGAGCGAATAGCAGGTCGACACACGAATATATTCCCCGATGCTGACGAGATTCTCCAGGCCGGCAAGGGTTAGTAAGGAGTCGCTGTCTCGGATCCTGACGTAGCCGCCCACCGTTTCCAGGCACTCCAGGCCGGTGAGATCGACAAGGACGTCTCCCGTTACGTTGAGATCGCCGGTGATCTCTGTGACCCCCACCAGGGCCGCCACATGAGCGGCGGTCGATACGGTGTAGCTCCCGGTCCACACCGAAACGGGGCAACCACTGCAATCCGCCGGGCATGTGGAAGAGTTCTCCGTACCGTTGCAGCAACCGTCGCCGCAGAAGGATCCGCAATCATCCGGGCAGTTGCAAGTGGTCTCGTCGCACTCGCAGGTGAAGTCGCCGCAGATGGCAGCGGAGGTGCCCCCCGCACAACTCCCCAGGGAATCGCATGTAGTCCCGGTCGTGCATGGATCGCTGTCATCGCAAGGATCGCCCGTGTTAATTGTTACCGC
>JAUVDV010000156.1 GCA_030595125.1 Deltaproteobacteria bacterium | reverse complement strand
GCCCCCCCCCTCCGGGCCCCCCCCCTTGGGGGGGGGTGGTGATCGTATTTGTACCCGTGCTCGCCCCCCCCCCCATTGGGGTGGGGTTGGGGTGGGGTCGCCGGGGGTGGGGTCACCGGGGATGATGTCCAGATTATTGACCCGTTCGTCGGGATTGTGGAACTAGGCTATTGTGATCGGACGAATGCACCCTGTTCAAGGAGTTGAGATGCGAAATATTACACTTGTGATGTTCGGCCTGTTTATCGGCGCCTGCTGCTTTTTTTCGTGCGCAGAAGACGATCGATCGACGGTGACGATGGCGCACGGCACGGGGATCGTCAACGGACAGCTGGAAGAGGGCTTTCCCTCCGCAGTTTCCCTCGGCGGAAGCTTCGGTGAAGGGGCCACGAGCATGTGCACCGGCAACCTGATTACCCCCAAAGTGATCATCTCCGCAGCGCACTGTGGAGAGGGCATTCCCATCGGAGTCATCCAGATGTTTGGTTCGGCGTATTTCGGCTCGGACATCACCAGTCCCGACAACGAGATAGGCTTCGATGATTTGATAATCCATCCCGAATACGAGGAACTCGTGAGCGAACCGGGTGGATTTTTAGGTCAATACGACCTGAGCATCTTCGTGCTCAAGGAGGAAGCCACGGTTGAACCCACCTGGTTCAGACGCAATGAAATAACCGACGACGATCTCGAAGCGGAACTCATGTCTGTGGGTTTCGGGATCACATCCGGCGGTGGTGACGGCTCGGGTGTCAAGCGGTCGGCGATACTCACCCTTGATGAATACGACGACAACTTCTTGCTCAGCGACGTGGCCACCAATCCGAACGACGCAAACATCTGCAGCGGCGACTCCGGCGGGCCTCAGTTCTTTTTCACCGACGATCACTGGATCCAGGGCGCGGTCCACTCCTGGGGCGATGTGGATTGTCTCCACGAATCAGGTAGCACCAGGGTGGATATCGCGGCGGAATGGATCCTCGATCAGATCGAGAACGTCCATGGAACGCGCGATGTCTGCGAAATCAACGGCTGGTACAGCAACGGTATCTGCGACCTGTTCTGCGACGAGCCGGATCCGGACTGCGACGAGACATCCGATGGCGACGCCGGCGCGGGCGACGCGGGCCCGGCGGACGCAGGCCCGATCTCTCCTCCTGCCGATGGCTGCGGTTGCTCCACTTCTTCGCGGCCTGCCCCCATCTCGGCTGCGATCTTCGCATTGTTCTTTGCCGCGTTTCTCATTCGCGCGCGAAAACGTTCCTGACAGGCCCTGTCATAAGCTTCTGGACAGTATTGTATCTACTTCCTATAAACGCCGCCTCCACTCGACTTGGAGATGGTAGTAAATGAAGCAGCGATTGATCGCCACCTGGACCCGCAATTTCTACAGCGCTTTTGCAGTGCTGTTCGGGCTCAAGCTCACCCTCGCGGGGAACAACATCTTCGGAACCGAGGGGTTCGAGTCCGGCTACAAGATTCTCTCAAAACTTCCATTGCTGATCGGAAACGACATCTTCGGCGCGGCCTTGCTCGCGGCTTTGATATCGATCGCGTGCATCCCCTGGTTAAGAAGAGGAGAAGGTCGCCGAGGTGTGCTCATCACTTCGATGGTCTTTCAGGTCCCCCACGCCTTGCTGGCTGCGGTGAGCTTCTTCGCAACCATCTACGTGGGCGGGCCTCTCAACAAGGAAGTGATCGAGCTGGCGGACGGCGGAGCCGCTCCCGTTGCCGGCGAAGCTCCGGCCATGTGGTCATCCATAAGCCATTACCTGGGACCGGGTCAGATTTCGTGCATGCTCGGGGCCGTGTTGATCGCAGTCGGTGTGTACCGGTTCTTCCCCGCGTTGGCGAAGGGACTGGGCGCAAGGGCCAGGTTGCTGATAAACGCGGCGCTCGTAATCGAGTTCGCGATCGGCGTGCTGTTGCTTCCATGGTTGATCAACGGCCATCTGTGGGGGATCAGAATTCATACCTTCGGCCTGGAGCGAAGCGCGGGGATCGAGATGGGGTGGTCGTATGTGAAGCCGGCTTTCTCATGGATGAGAGGGAAGAACTCCGAGATCGAGAACGAGTTCGTGTTTGACATGTCCAGCATTGCCCTGAAAAAGAGTGACCGGTTGGAACCCCTGCTGACGGGCGCGACGCAAAAGAAGACAAACGTCATCGTGATCTCCCTGGAGTCCGTGGCCTCCACTTACATCAGGGAAGATCCATCGAGGATGCCCTTCCTCTCGCGAACGGCGGACAGGGACGGCGCGATCCTCATGGGCAACCACTACACCGTTTGGCCTCAGACCATGAAGGCGTTCTTCTCTCTGTTCTGTTCGGAGCTGCCGTACCCCACCTACCGCTCAATCGCCCTGGTCAACCCGACCATCCGGTGCGAGAGCCTGAGCGAAGTGCTTCACGAAAACGGGTACTACACGGCCCTTATCACCAGCGCCGATCTCGCCTACGACAGGAAGAGGCGTTTCTTTCAGCACAGAGACTTCGACCTGTTCATGGATATGCGGGACATGCCGGGTCGGGAGGACGTCTGGGGCGACTCCTGGGGGCTGGACGAGCGTCTTGCCGTCAAGCACATCCTGGATCTGGCGAATGAGAACAGGGATAAACGGTTCTTCGTTTTCTACGAGATGTTCACCGCTCATCATCCTTACAATGCGTGCAAGGAACACGAGGATAACCCCCTCGACGAGTTTCCCGCCTACGTGCGGGCTCTCGGTTACATCGACGACCGCATACGGGATATTGTGGAAGGGATCGAGAAGCTCGGCCTGGCGGATGAGACCCTCGTCGCGATCGTGTCGGACCACGGCGAGGGCTTCGGCCAGCACCCGGGAAGCCGGGGGCACGGCGCCAAGGTCTACCAGGAAAACGTCCACGTGCCGTTTGCCATGATCGGTCCGCAGCTCGCGGGCGTGCGCGGGGAAGCGACCTTCCCGACCTCGCACATCGACATCGCGCCGACGATCCTGGGCATGCTGGGCCTGGACATTCCGTGCACCATGAAAGGGCGCGATCTGTCTTCTTCCCGTAAACCCGCAGCGGTTCTGTTTGGGGGCAGGACGCCCGGGGCGCAGAAGGGGCTGGTGGACGGAAAATGGAAGTACATTGTAGAGGACAACGGGATGGAGCTTCTGTTCGATCTTTCCGTCGACCACGAGGAGAAAAACAGCCTGATAGGCGAGAACAAGGATCTCGCAGGGAAGTTTGGAAAGATGCTCGACGACTGGAGCGTTTTCTCGGAAAATCTGATCGAAAACTATTCGGAGATAAGAAAGAGGAGTTCATGCGCGCCGCGTTGACACTGTCACTGGTACTCTGGACGTTCGCCTCGGCCTGTTCGGATGGTAAGGACTACCCGAGTATACAGGTCACGAGTATCGCGTTTGGCGACGAGGGCATGATCCCCCTTCGACACACTTGCGAGGGAGAGGGCCTGTCGCCGCCGCTAAAGATATCGGATGTGCCCGATGACACGGTGGGCATCGCGCTGATAATGGTAAACAAGGACGATGACACGCCGGCTGTGGCCCACTGGCTTGTGTGGGGAACGAAAGAGAGTATGGAGTTCCTGCCCGAGGGCGTGGAGACCGTGGGGCAACCCTTCGAGGGAGGAATCCAGGGCGACATCCCGGACGCCGGTCTTGGCTACGATCCTCCGTGCGATGACGAAGGCGAAGAGAAGCGCTACGTTTTCAAGGCATACGCCCTGGATAAAATCCCAGTCCTCGAGCCGGGCGCCACGCAGGCAGCTCTCGAGGGTGTAATCGAAGGGAACATCGTCGGCTACGGGACGCTGGTGGGTCATTTCAAGGGAGATCTTTGAATATCGGCATTAGTTTCCACAGGAATGCTTGCATTCCGAATCGGTTGCGCATAGGAAACCCTTCATGAGGAAGCCGGATAACAAGAGAGTCGTTGTGGTGGGATCGCAAATCTCCACCTCCCTCGGCCACGGAATGGATAAAAGCTGGACGGCCGCTGCGGCCGGAAAATCCGGCATCGACTGGCTCACTCGTTTCGATTGCGGTGATTATCCGGCGAAGGCTGTGGGCGAGATACCGGATTTCGATCCTCTCGCGTACGATTTCCTTACCGAACGCGACGTCTATCTCTGGAACGCGGCTTTCATTCCACTGACCATGGCGCTCTGTCACGATGTCGCGAAAGATGCGGGCCTGAAGATCGACGAGAAGAACGCCCATCGGGTGGGGGCCATGATCGGCTCGGCCATCAACGGAAACGATTCCTACGAGAGCAATCTGGCGGGGCTGGCGCGAGGCGGCCCCCTCAAGGTTTCTCCTTTCTGTCTTCCAAACATTTGCGCCAACATGCCCGCGGGCAAGGCGTCGATTCTGCTGGGATTCACCGGCCCGGTCATGGCTCCGGCCACGGCATGCGCAACGGGAAACCACTGCATAGCGGAGTCGGCGAAGATCATTCAGCGAGGTGACGCGGACGTCATGTTCGCCGGCGGAGTGGAGCTCCCGTTACTTCCGGCAATCCTCTACGGTTTCGGAAATATGCGGGCTCTGCTCATGTCTCAAAACGGAGATCGTTCCCTTGATAACCCTGCCTTCGCCAGCAGGCCGTACAGCGGCGACCGCGCCGGGTTTGTGCTCGCAGAAGGGGGCGGCATTGTCCTGCTCGCCTCTGCAGAGTATGCGCAGAGCGCCGGCTTGCCGATATTGGCCGAGATTATCGGCCAGCACATGAACTCCGACGCGCACCACTACACCAACCCCAGGGTAGAGACTATCTCTGCCTGCGTCAGGGGAGCCGTGGAGGACGCGGACGTGGCGCTGGATGAGGTCGGGTACATCAACGGTCACGGAACATCCACCAAGGTGGGTGACAAAACGGAGATCGCCTGCCTGAGAAACGTTTTCGGTGAACTTCTCCCAAAGATTCCCATCTCGTCCAACAAGTCCCAGTTCGGCCACTCCCTCGCCGCTTCGGCGGCGCTCGAGGCCGCTGTGACAGTGCGGGGGCTGGTGGAAGGTGTGATACTTCCAACCATCAACCTCTCTATCGACGACTCGTTCGCAGATCTCGATTTCGTTCCCGATGAGGCACGACAGGCCCAAGTCGACATCGCCATCTCCAATTCTTTCGGTTTTGGTGGCCCCAATTGTTGTGTAGTATTCAAACGTTGGGACGAATGATCGTTCCTGAACTTGACGTTCGTCCATTCACCTCATAAACATTTCGTTCCAATGAAACGCAGATTCGAAATAGGCGAGCGGCTCGAAAACGATTTCATCGTCGAAAAGGCGAGCGGCGAACGGTGGCACGCGGAGAGGTTTCGTGTGCTTTACGCCGATACTGACAAGTCGAGCGTTGTGTATCACGCCAACTATCTCAAGTATTTCGAGATCGGAAGGGCAGGGCTCATCCGGGCGACCGGTCGAAGCTACAAGGACATCGAAGCGCTGGGATATTTTCATCCCATCGTGGATCTGCGGATGCAGTTTGAGTTTTCTGCGGATTACGACGACCTCCTCTCGGTCTATGCGCGCCCCAGGGCCATAGAGCCGGTGAAGTTCAGCTACGATTACGTCGTATGCAACCACGAGACGGGCAAGCTGCTCGTTCACGGCCACACCGTGCACTGTTGCATAGACCGCGAACACAAAGTCAAACCCGTCGACTCCGTCACCAGAAACATCTTCGCCGATTTCGGAGTGGTGTAGGGGCGCACCTGCAATGAATAGGGTTGCCGCCCGCCTTCATACCGCGGGGTAAACCCCACGGCAACGATGCGCATGGCGCAAGTCCGGCGGACTGTGGCTTGGACGGATTCCAGTCCGTCTGATAGCCCACCGGGGCTTGTCGCCTCTGGCGACATCGTTGCCGCGTCCATTCATGGCGCGGTGCGTGTCAGCAGCAACTAAACAAGTCCGCATCATAAGCTTTTTAAAATGTCCGCTTTTGTCATCATGCTGCCTTGGTTGATTTTCTCTTTCTCTTCGGCTTGTTGATTTTGATCAACTCTCCATCTGTTGTGTATTCGGCCAC
>JAUVDV010000167.1 GCA_030595125.1 Deltaproteobacteria bacterium | reverse complement strand
GTTCCTGCACTATGAAGTCGGGCATGCCTTCGCCGTCGCGAGACCGCTCCCTTGCCTCTTGTAGGAAATCCTCCAGATGATCCCGAACAATCCGATGCAACACCGTTTCGTCCGGCTTTCTGGGTTTGTACTCCGGTGTTGGAATGTCCGCCGTCGCACTTTGTTTTGGACGGGTGCTTTGGCGGATGAACGATCCATTCATGTATGGGCGCAAAGCACATACCGTGCCTGACAGACCAACGTTGTCCGAGAGGTAATAGGAGCGGCGAAAAGAGTGACGGAACGGCGGCTTCCGGCGGCGGGCCGACGGATATCATTTGAGTGGGAAGATCGCGTAAAAACCCGGATTTTTCAGGGACGACTCAATAGCCCGATTTTCTATATTCGACGAAGCGCTATTCGGTCGGGGCAGGTTTTTTGGCGGGTTTCTTTGCGCCCTTCTTGACGTACCTCGCCCGCTCCCCCGGAGATGAGAGGTCGGTCCAGGTTGCCGATTTCTTGCGGGCGTCCATGTGGATGAACACCGAATTGGGATAGTATCCGCATCCCGATTTGGGGAGCCCGGTGCAAAAATCGTACAGCTCCTTGTTGGTGATGCCAAGGACGCGGAAATCTACCGCCCTCGCGGCGCTGTGTTGTGACTCCGTGCCCTTCTGACCCGGTCGGTAACCCGACACGATTTCGATAGTCTTGCCGGGCCATCGTTCGGCCACGCGCTGGATCATGTGGATGATTCGTGGGTGCAACAGCTTGTTTCTGCGAGATCTCCTCGGGCCGGAGAGCTTGGAGAGCCTCCTGCGGGAATTCTTGTTGATCTTGCCCGACCTGGTCATGAGTCGAACTGTTATCGTTTCGTTGTTCCAGACTCTGACGAAACGGACGGGCTGAATGGTGAAGCCCTTTACCCGAACGGGCACCACTTCTTTCGCGCCTGGGATGATCAGCTTCTTTCCGATGCTGAGGGGGGTGTCGGTGGATATTCCGTTGCGCTGGGCTATCTTCACGCCCTTCACGTTGTACGCCCTGGCGATCATCCAGAGGGACTGGCCCGGCTGCACGGTGTGACGCACTCCTCCGGGGATCTTGACGCCCGATTTGACCAGCTTGGACGATTTCTTGGGGCGATATGTGCTCTGAACATCTTCCTCGTCGGGGATGATGAGTGTGCGCCCCAGCTTGAGCCTCTGCTTCTTCTTGATCTTGTTGGCCGCGGTCAGGTGCTTGACCTTGATCCCGTATTTCTTGGCGATCGAAGCGAGGGTGTCGCCCTTGCGAATCACGTGACTGCGACTGGCGCCTCCGCGCAGAACCATGGGTATGACGATCTTCTTGCCCACCCTGAGCCTGGCGTTCTTTCCCATTCCGTTGGCGGCGCGCAGATCATACTGGGAAACCCCGTGGAAATCGGCCACCTTGGCCACGGAGTCTCCGGACTTGACGACATATTTTGAGCCGGTGACCTCGCCCTTGTTGGGGATCTGGAGTTTCTCGCCGATCCGAAACGAGCTGTTCTTTGAGAGATTGTTGTAACGAAGAAGCTCATCGAGCGGAACGTGGAACCGCTTTGCCACGGCGCCGGGAGTGTCGCCTTTCTTGATGACGTATGTTCGATTTTTCCCCGCATTGGCACAGGGGACCAAAACGAAGCACAGGCAAATCACGAGTAGTAGAGAACGCCACATCGAAGATATGACGTAATTGGACGTCAAAGTATTCCCCGGAATAGTCATTGTATTCGATCAGCCCCGGTGGAGGCCGTCCACCGGACGAAGCCGCGAGGCGCTCAGGCTGGGCAAAATAGTGGCCAGGATACAGATCAGGAACGCCACGCCCGCGGTGACCACGAAATTGAGCCAGTGGATCGTGATCGGGAGGTGATCAATCAGATAGACCTTGGGATCCAGGGGCCATCCGATCTTGTCCAGGGCAAAGCATATTCCAAAACCGACCGCCAGTCCGATGGCGATGCCGACCACTCCCACCACGGTGCCCGCGTACATGAATATACGCAGGATCCCTCCGTGGGACGCTCCCATCGATTTGAGGATAGCGATCTCCCGGCGTTTATCGAAGACCATCATCACCAGGGTGGCGATGATGTTGAACGCGGCCACACCCACAATGACCGACAGCACCACGGTCAGCACCACCTTCTGGGTCTTGAGGGCTGTGAACAGGGGCTCGTTGAGGTGCTCCCAGTCCACCGTGTGGTACGGTCCGCCGCCCAGCATCTTCTTGGCCCTGCGAGAGACGTCCTTTGCCGTATTGATGTCGTGGACGGTGATCTCCACACCGGTAACGGAGTCTCCCTGATCGAAGAAGCTCTGGGATTGGAAGAGGTCCACGTATACCAGCTTGGTGTCGTATTCCAGAAAACCCGCGTAGAAAACGCCGATCACCTTGAATCTTCTGGTTGTCGGGGTGGCGTCCGAAGGGGACCAGCCGAGCATGTCGAGGCCGATGAGCGGGGTGGTTACCCGGACCGTGTCGCCCAGGTCGGCGTCCAGGTTTTCGGCCAGGGTTCGACCGAGGACTATCCCCGGAAGCTGATCGTCCCCGACGACCTCTTCGACTTCGCCGTTCGGCTCCGTATTAGCGCCGGCATCCGGCGAGTCCAGGGCACGCACCACCTTCTGGGCCATGGTCAGATCCCGCTCCATTACCGGTCGTTTCGGCGGAAGGGCGCCGGGAATTCGGAGACCGTCTATGCTGCCCTTGATGATGTGGCGTGGCAGGTCGAGCACCGTGCCCAGGAGATCAGGATCGACGCCCTTCAAGAGTACCCCGGCGGTGTGCTCGTCCTTGGAGATCATCATCTCCTGAATAACGAACGGCGCCGCGCCCTTGACTTCGGGCAGCTCGCGCACGGTTTTCATGACGTCCCGATACTCCGTGAAGTTGATGCCGTACTTCATGACCAGCACATGCGCGTTGACCCCGAGCACCTTGTTGACGAACTCCTTCTCGAAGCCGGACGAAATGGAGATTACAACTGAAAGCGCCGTCACGCCGAGGGCCACGCCCGTGATCGCGATTCCCGTGATGGCCGAGATCGACCGCTTTTTCCGGGAGCGAATATAGCGAGCGCCTATGTAGGCCGGATAACCCATGGGGGCACCTATACATCGGGCGACCGACTCCGCGCTACAACAATCTAAGGACAGCTCGCCGGAACCGGCGTGCAAGAGTCGTCGAGGTTGTCTTGGACATTCATATCCCAGGGTCCGCTGGTAAGCTGGTCCAGCAGGTCGCATGCCTCGCAGTCGGGAAGGGAGAGGTTCCAGTCGATCCACAAGTCCCCGACAACCGAGGTGATTCCGCTCAGGCCGTTCAAATTGGTGAGGGCGGTGTTGTGGTCGACATACAAGTCCCCGCCTATCGAGGTGATTCCGCTCAACCCGTCAAGGTTGGTGAGGGCGGAGTTGTAGCGGATCCACAAGTCCCCGCCTATCGAGCCGGTTATACCGCTCAGCCCGGTCAGGTTGGTGAGGGCGGCGTTGCCGAAGATGAACATGTCCACACCCACCGAGCCGGTGATGCTGCTCAGGCCGTCCAGGTTTGTTAGGGCGGCGTTGTAGCGGATCCACAAGTACCCGCCCACCGAGGTGAGGGCGCTCAGGCCGTCCAGACTAACGAGGGCGGCGTTGTCGCTGATCGACAACCAGGACACCGAGGTTATGCCGCTCAGCCCGTCAAGATTGGTGAGGGCGTCGTTGTCGCTGATTATCAAGCTTCCACCCAACGAGGTGATGCTGCTCAGCCCGTCAAGGTTGGTGAGGGCGGCGTTGTGGGCGATTGACAAGAACCCGCCCACCGAGGTGAGGGCGCTCAGGCCGTCCAGGTTTGTTAGGGCGGCGTTTTCGAAGATTTTCAAGTCCCCACCCACCGAGGTTATGCCGCTCAGCCCGTCAAGATTGGTGAGGGCGGCGTTGCCGACGATTATCAAGCTTCCAACCACCGAGGTGATGCTGCTCAGCCCGTCAAGGTTGGTGAGGGAGTCGTTCCAGTAGATTCCCAAGTCCCCGCCCACCGAGGTGATGTTGCTGAGTCCGTCCAGGTTGGTGAGGGCGGTGTTGTTTCCAATCAACAAGTCCCCGCCCCCCACCGAAGTGAGGGCATTCAGTCCGTCCAGGTTGGTGATGTCGGGGTTGAACATGATCTCCAAGCTCCCGCCCACCGAGGTGAGTGCGCTCAGACCGCCCAAGCTGGTGAGGGAGGAGTTGCCTCCATCTGGATATGAACCTACTTTCAAGTCCCCACCCACCGAGGTGAGGGCGCTCAGGCCGTCAAGATTGGTGAGAGCGTCGTTGCTGTGGATAATCAACTCCCCACCCACCCAGACGAGGTTCGTAAGGTCAAGGGACGATAGGCCGGGTGGGCTGCTCCCAAAATCAGTACCACTCAGGTTGAGAGGTTCCTGTGGTCTGGCCGCCCATTGGTAGCGGCATAATTCCTCTGTTGCAAGCCCCGACTTCAGCTGGAGTCTTGTAGCCCAGACTGCTGTGGGGGCGAAACT
>JAUVDV010000030.1 GCA_030595125.1 Deltaproteobacteria bacterium | reverse complement strand
GTTCCTGCACTATGAAGTCGGGCATGCCTTCGCCGTCGCGAGACCGCTCCCTTGCCTCTTGTAGGAAATCCTCCAGATGATCCCGAACAATCCGATGCAACACCGTTTCGTCCGGCTTTCTGGGTTTGTACTCCGGTGTTGTTGAGAAAACGCTCTGCACCGACGGTGCGCAAAGCACACACCGTGCCCAAAAGACCAAAACGTGAAACTCGATACTATTTAATACACTTTATGATTTTAAAACGACCTACGATCGGCGAAAGAACGGCGAAATCGGCGGCGTCCGGCGGCGGCGACAAAGGAAGAAACGTTCATACCTATTTCAAACCACCAGGGTGGACATCAATTGTTGGACGCTGCAGGCGTCCGAGTGGGGGGGGGGGGGGGTTCGGGGCACCGCTACTGTTCGGAAGGGTGATCGTCGGTATCTATCAGCGCTTGCGTGAGGGTGACGAAGGTTTCCGTCGGAAGCTTCTCGGCTCTTACATGCGGGTCTATGTCGGCGGCGTCCAGGGCGGCATCGATGACCTCCGTAGAACCGATACCCGAAGCGACAAGAGAATTTCTGATCATCTTGCGCCTGTTGTGGAAGGCGGACTTGACCGTCATGTCGAACCTTTCCGGATCGATATTGCCAAAGAGCGGCTCCTCTCGCGGCGTGAGATCCACCACGGCGGAGCGTACCTTGGGCTTTGGATGAAACGCCGTAGGAGGCAGGCGCATGACAATTTTGGAGGTGAATCGCGCGTCGGACATCACGGTGAGGGCGCTGCGTTCCCGGTCGTCTATTCCGGCCTTGAGACGCGTCGCCACTTCGAGCTGCAACATGAAAACAGCCCTGACGAGAGGCATGTTGGGCTCCATGATCCGACGCAGGATCAGACCGGTGATCTGGTAGGGCAGGTTTCCTGCGATGACCCCCGGAATATTATCGAGGCAGCTTCGGTAGTCGAAAGTCGCGGCGTCTTCCTCCTCGATGGTGAGCATGTCGCCTTGCTCGAACTCGGAGCTCAGCACCCGGCACAAGTCGCGATCTCGTTCCACGGCGGTGACTCTTCCACCCACGGCGAGCAGGGCGTTTGTCAGGGTTCCGAGGCCGGCTCCTATCTCCACCACGTGGCGCCCGGGCTGGTCGACGCAGAGTCGGGCGATTCGTTCGACCGCGCCCGCGCTGACAAGAAAGTTCTGGCCCCATGACCGCTTTGCTTTCAACCCGTGGCGCTTGAGGACAGCGCGTGGATCCACGAAGATCACGAGAACGACCGTGCCAGCGTCTCCACCCTGTTTCGCTGTGCGTCGTCTTGAATCCCGACGGTGGTAACGTGCAGTCCCGATCCTTTGAAGATCCGCCCGGCGACGACGGCGATGTCCTCGATGGTTATCGCGGATATCTTTTCTGCCTCGTCCTCTATTGTCCTGGCTTTGCGGAACAGCTCCTGCTCGCCGTACCAGCCGTTCATGGCGCTCGGACTGTCCTGGAAGTCCTTCAGGTCCCACACGGCCCGCTCGCGGGCCTTGTCGAGGTCGGCCTGGGTGACCGGGTGATCCCTCAAGTCGGAAACGATTTGCAAAACCTCGGTCAGGATATCCGCCACGTTCTCGTGGGAGCAGGCGGCGTCAAAGTTGATCGCGCCCACATCCGGGTATTGCTCAACGGAGGCACACACGTCATACGCCAGCCCCCTGGATTCGAATATACGGTGATGCAGCGGCGTGGACATCCCGTCGTCTATCATCCGGAGCATGATGTCCGTTGCAACGGAGTCCGGGGAGGTGGACCCGGGGGCATGAAACGCGGCGCGAAGCCGTGTCTGGCTACCGGGTTTGTCGACGTGCAGCGTGGACGATTGGGTGGAAAGGCAAGGTGTCGACGGTGCCTCGACGCGCGATCCTGGGTACATCTCGCAAAAAGCTCGCTCCACCGTCTCGCCGATCCTGTCCGGATTGATGGCGCCGCTGACGCACACGACCGTATTGCCGGATACGTAATGTTTTTTAAAAAACCGACCGAGATCGTCCGTATCGAAACGCATCGTGTTTTCCACCGGACCGGTGATGCACTGTCCGAGGGGATGATCGGGCCACAGGCGTCGGCGTGACAGAAAGTCGATGTCCACCGGGTTGCCATGCTGGTCGAGATCCTCCCGGATCTCCTCCAATATGACCTTGCGTTCCACCTCGATGCTGTTGAACCGGGGCCTGGTCAGAAGCTCTGCGACCAGGTCGATGCCACGCTCCACGTTCTCGCTTGGAACGGACATGGTGTACTCTGTGGAGTCCGAGGTCGTTGCGGCGTTCAGGTTTCCGCCGATGCGTTCAACGGCGAGGTTGAGATCGAACGACGTCGGGAAACCGCGGGTTCCCCGAAAGACCATGTGCTCAAGGAAGTGGGCCAGGCCGTTGTCTTTTTGGCTTTCGAACCGCGAGCCGGCGCTCACAAATGCGGAGATGGAGACGCTGTGCAGGTGCGGTTGCGCGACATGTATCAGGGTCAACCCGCCCGGAAGGATTCTGCGATTGCATTGGTAATCCCAGTGGTCAGGCCGATCATCGAGTGTTTGAGAGGGCTGTATTTCGAGAGGTTCGGACACCTTCGTCGACGTTCTCTTCATCAGTAGGGGCTTTCCTCGACCTCCTCAACTTTTTTGTCGACCTTCGGGGGTTTGGGAGCGGGCTCCTTGGGCTTGTCTTCAACCTTTTCGACGACCTTCGCCGGCTCGGGCTTCGCTGGCTCGGGCTTTACGGGCTTGGGTTTCGCTGGCTCGGGCTTTACGGGCTTGGGTTTCGGGGGCTCGGGCTTTACGGGCTTGGGCTTCGCTGGCTCGGGTTTTACGGGCTCGGGCTTCGCGGGCTCGGGTTTCGGGGGCTCGACCTTCGCTGGCTCGGGCGCGGTCTCTTCGGCTTCGACGTCAGCCTTGGCCTCGACGTCGGCCTCGACGGGTTCGGGCTCGGTCTCCTCGGCCTTGTCCTCCGCCTTGTCTTCAACCGTGTCTTCGACCTCACCGGGGTCGGCGCCCTCTGAGGGAAGGTCGTGCTCCGGTGTTGTCGGCGCTACCACTTCGGCGGTCTGCTCGATTCGACCATCCTTCAGCGCGGTTTCCTTGAGCGTGTGAATGAACTCGCGCAGCCAGGTGGCCTGCTTCATGACCGACATCTTCTCGGTCAACTCGTCTTTCTGTTGTGCAAAGTCAGCGTCGCTCGGAACCACACGGTCCTTGATGGCGATCACGAAGAGGTCATCGCGCACGGTGAAAACCTTGTCCGGGATGGCCGACTCCTCGGTGAGTTCGAACGCGGTTGCGACGATCTCCGGCGCGTTGCCGATACCCGGTATGCTTCCGGCGCTACGGGAAAACGCGGGCGAAGTGCGCAACTTGAGGTCCAGATGATCAGGAGCACCGTCGGCGGGGCTTTCCGGTATGAGGCTCTCGATGGACTCGCCTGCCTTTAGCCTCGCGAGGAACTCGTTGGCGGTAGTTTGCGCCCGCTTCTTTCCCTCGGACTCGCGGTACAGCTGTTCGGCGATCTCTGCGGTGGCCTCCTCCAGGGAGATGTTGCCCTCCCGGAAAGACTCCAGCCTGATAATGTGAAATCCGAATTTGGTCTCGATCACGTCCGAGATCTGTCCGGGCTCCAGGTTGAACATCACCTCGTCGAATTCAGGGACCATGCGGCCGCGCGGGGCGAAACCCAGATCTCCGCCCTTGGAGCCGCTACCCGGATCCTCGCTGAACTCTCGCGCCAGTTGTGCGAAGTCCTCTCCAACCTTGATCCGATCCAGCAAGGCGGTGATCTCGGTCTTCGATTTGATCTTTTCTTCGTCGGTGGCATCTTCGGCGACCTTGATCAGAATGTGTCGCGCCCGCGCCATCTTTTCGAGGTTTGTGTATTTGAACTTGTTGGTTTCGTAATATTGGTTGATGGGCTCCGCATTGTCGGCGATCCATGCCTTTGTCTCCCCCGGCGTGGGATCGAGCCTGTCGGCGAAGAACGCGGGAAACAGCTTGATGTAGGATATCGATGCGGTGTCGTTTTCCCGGTAGTAGGCGCTTTTGGCCTCCTCGGGCGAGATCCTGACTCCGGTGATGAGCATCTCTCTCACGCGCTGGGCGATGAGCTCGAGCCGTTGCTCCTCCACGAAGTTTTCCTCGGTCAGCTGAAGATGGTAGCGCACGAATTTCTGAAAAACGTCAAAATCGAACTTGCCGTTTTTGAGAAATGATTCCTTCACGCGATAACCGCGCTCGAGAAGCTCCTTCGCGGCGGTAGCCTCGTCTATGAAAAAGAGACCCTGGAGTTTTTGAGCGATGGTTTCGATTGGAATCGTGGCGTACATTTCGCCATTCAGAATTCGCTCCTCGGTTTCGTCCACAGAAGCGGTGATGCCCGCCTGTTGGGCGAGGCCCAGCAGCAGCTGACGCTCAGTCAGTCCGTCAATGACCGTCTGGCTGGTCTGGACCCACTCCGCAGAACCCCTGGAAAGGTTTCGTCCTCCCATGAGATTAAAAGCGTATTTGTACGTCGTCTCTGAAATGGCCGTTCCGTCCACGCTCGCGATCGCGTGTTCGGATTGCCCCTGGCCCCACCCGGAACTCTGCGCTCCGAAGCTGAGCGCGAAAGCGAAGACAAGCGCTCCGACAAGGGCAAATCCCATCAGACCCCCAACATTTTTCCGCATAAATTCGAGCATTCGCTCCCCTTTGAAATCTAGTTTGTCAATCGTGTCAGAGCTTCGCTGTTCATCAGTCGAAGCGGGCGCCTATGTTACCGAGTCCAATGTGAAAGGCAATCGCTTTTGATGTGTAAGTAAATGCACTACAGTTGACGACCTGAACAGGGAGGGCGGTAAAAGGGCACAACCCTTGAAACACAAAGGGAGATCTGGTAGAAAGAGTCGTGGTTTTCGCGCTTTTTGGCACGAATAACGACGTGGAATTTGATGATTCTAAACATCCCGGTTATTGGGAATGGGGATGTGTATGTGCGCGTTCATTTCTTTTTGAGGCATGAATGCGGGGTAAAGTAGAATGATATTTGACTGGCTCTACGCGCTTTTTTCCAACGATCTGGCGATAGATCTTGGAACGGCTACAACGCTCATCTACGAGAAGGGGCGGGGGATTGTATGCTGTGAGCCATCCGTGGTTGCTGTTCAACAGGATTTCCGCGGAGTCAAAAAAGTGTTGGCTGTCGGAACCGAGGCCAAGGAAATGCTCGGCAGGACCCCGGGTCATATTCAGGCGGTAAGGCCTCTTCGAGACGGTGTCATCGCGGACTTCGAGGTGACCGAGGCCATGCTCCGATACTTCATCACCAAGGTGCACCGCAGAAAAACGCTCGTAAAACCCCGGATAATCATCTGTGTTCCTTTCGGAATCACCGAGGTCGAAAAACGGGCCGTCAAGGAGTCGGCCGAGAGCGCGGGGGCGCGGGAGGTGTTTCTCATCGAGGAGCCCATGGCAGCGGCCATCGGCGCCGGACTGCCTGTCATCGAACCGTCTGCGAGCATGATCGTGGATATCGGTGGCGGGACGACCGAGGTGGCGGTGATCTCCCTCGCGGGAATCGTGTATTCACGTTCCGTGAGGGTGGCGGGCGACAAGATGGATGAAGCAATAATCTCCTACCTCAAGCGGAAGTACAACATGGCCATCGGGGAGCAGACGGCAGAACGAATCAAGATCTCCGTCGGCAACGCGTATCCTTCCGAGGATGTGGATTTCTACGAGGTAAAGGGGAGGGATCTGGTGGCGGGTGTTCCTCGAACGGTGGAAATCAACTCGGACGAGGTCAGAGACGCCCTCAGCGAGCCCATAAACGCCATTGTGCAGGCGGTGATGGGTGCCCTCGAGCATACGCCTCCAGAATTGTCGGCGGATATTATCGACAAGGGAATCGTGCTCACCGGAGGCGGCGCGCTGCTGAAAAATCTGGACGTTCTTCTGCGCGAGGAAACAGGGCTTCCTGTAATGGTTAGCGACGATCCCACTTCGGCGGTCGTGCTCGGATCCGGTAAGGCGCTGGACAACCTGGATCTGCTCAAAGAGATCGTCGCCGGCTGATATCAATGTCTTTTTTGTCCCGTTACAAGGACGTGATTGTCTGCATTCTTGCACTCGTCATCCCGTTCTTTTTTCTCAAGGCAAATCTCAAGGAAGCCGATCGGCTCAACGCCGTGGATCGTGTTCTCCTCACCATCTCCACACCGATCCAGTGGGCAGCGACAGCGGTGATTGAAACAGTGGGGGACGTCTGGTCCGATTACATTTTCCTTGTGGAAGTTAACAAAGAAAATGATCGCCTGCGTTTTGACAATCAACGGCTTCGCGCCGAGAACAATCTCTACCTGGAAACCGAGCAGGAGGTACGGCGCCTGCGTCGTATGCTCACGTTCCGCGAGACCTTCGGAGCCGAGCTGAAGGCGGCGAGGGTGGTGAGCCGTGGAATCTCCGAGCAGTTCAGGATCGTGCGGATCACCATCGATCTGGGCGAGAACGACTCGCTCAAGAAGGGGATGGCCGTGGCCACCTTCGACGGATTGGTGGGCCAGGTCAACACATTCGCAGGGGGGTACTCGGATATTCTGCTCACGGTAGATCGAAAGAGCTATGTTCCCGTGGTGGTGCAGCGGAACGGCGCGCAGGGGATCCTGCGCGGGACAGGAGATCTCGAGCGCTATACGGGAGAGGTCGATTACCTGCTTCGATCGGACGAGGTCCGGGAAGGCGATCAGTTGTTCACGTCGAGCACGGGGGGGAAGTTCCCCGCAGGGATTCTCGCGGGGAGGATAGTGTCGGTTCAACGGGAGAACCTGGGCCTCTTCCAGAAAGTGGTGGTCGAGCCTGCGGTTAATTTCTCCCGGCTGAGGGAAGTGTTCGTGATAATCGGCAATCCGGACGAAGAGGAAAGTTCTGTCAGGGCAAATGACAGGCAATCCCGATGAGGAGCTAGTACAGGTGCAATCGGCGGCCATAGTTCTCTTCGGTTTCGTTCTGCTGGTGGCGCAGTCCACCTTTGCGCACATGACCCCGTGGGATATGGCTGTGCCGAATGCTGCGCTCGCTGTTGTGCTCTACATGGGGCTGCACGACTACAACGTGTCAAAAGGGGTGCTGCTCTCTTTTGTCCTCGGCTACCTGATGGACGTGTTCGCCGGAAGCCCGATGGGGTTGTTCACTTTCGTGACCGTGGCCGTGTTTTTGGTTTCCAAAGTCGCCGCCCTTCGGTTGTTTCTTCAGGGTTGGATTTTTGAAATCATACTCACCTTCTTTCTCTCCCTCGTGGCGAGCGGGTTGATACTGTTTGTTCGCGCTCTATTTGATCAAGATTTTGTCAGTTTACTTACACATTTAAAAATCGTAGTCTCGCGTGCAGTGATGACGGCGTTAGTTGCGCCGTTCGTGTTCAGAGGTATGACCTGGCTGGAGCGGGTCACCACCAGGAGAAAGATCGGCGGAAAGGTGTTGCGCGGCTGATGTTTGTTTCTTCACGTAGCGAACTGTCCGAGTTCAAGAAGCGTTACCGGTGGATGCGTATGTTCGTGGTTCTCACGTTCCTCGTGTTTGTGGGGCGACTCGTGCATTTGCAAATCGTCGATGGAAGCGAGCATCACAGGGAGAGCGTAGACAATGTGGTTCGCAAGGTCTCCATCCCGGCCGTGAGGGGACGAATCTTCGATTCCAAGGGCCGTGTGCTGGCCACGAGTATGCCTTCCCATACACTTGTCGCCATTCCCCACTATTTTGACATGGGCAAGGGATACGCCCGAATGGTGCAGCTTCTGGGCCTCGAGGAGGCGGAAGCCGAGGCGATAGGGGAACGCATCAAGGAGCGTTCCGAGGATCCCAAGGACATGCGACGGTTCCAGCAGATGACCCTTGTGGAGCGCATATCCCAGGAGCAGCTCGCGGCAGTCAAGGCCCATGAGGATGAGTTGCCCGGTGTGGACATCGTCGACTTGCCGGTTCGTTACTATCCCTACGGAAACCTCGGTAGCCACGTCATCGGTTACATGAACGAGGTGAGGGTAGACGAGGTTGCTACTAAATCCAGTGAGGCGGAAGAACCGTACCGGTCAGGAGATCACGTAGGTCGTAAGGGGATCGAGCAGTCCTTTGAGTCCGAGTTGAGGGGTATCCGGGGCTGGCGCAAGAAGGTCGTCAACGCGCGGGGGCTTCCCCTTTCGCGGGAGGAAACCGAGGTCATTCTCCAGGACGCCAGGATGCAGGAGCCACGTCTCGGGCAGGATGTTACTCTGACAATAGACGTGGGGACCGAGAAGATCGTTGAGCAGGCCCTGCGAGGGCATCCATCCGGCGCCGCCGTGGTCATGGAGATCAACAGCGGTCGTGTCCTGGCAGTGGCCAGCAAGCCCAACATCGACCCCAACAAGATGACCAACGGATTGTCCTACGCCGAGCACAAGGCGCTCGACGACAACGCTTTTAGGCCGCGCATCGACAAGACGCTCTACGAAAACTACTTCCCCGGATCGGTGTTCAAACCGTTCACCGCCATGGCCGCCCTCGAGGAAGGCATCATCACCTCCGACGACGTGATCCATTGTTCCGGGTTCCACGAGTTCGGGCGTCGTACCTTCAAGTGTCCGCGCGCCCACGGCGATCTCACCTTGCGTGAGGCGCTGGTCGTGTCGTGCAATGTGTTCTTTTACAACCTGGCCGAGATGACCGGCATGGATCGAATTGCAAAATACGCTCGTGAGTTCGGCTTCGGTGAGCCCACGGGGATTGGCTACAACAACGAAGCGGCGGGGCATATCCCCACCCGCGCCTGGTACGACGACAAATTTCCGGGTCAGTTCAGGATTGGTCACACCCTCAACGCGGCTATAGGGCAGGGCAACACAAAGGTAACGCTCATGCAGGTGGCCGCTGCGTACTCGGCGCTGGCAAACGGCGGCACGATCTACAAGCCGCAAATTGTCAGGCGCATCGAGACGTCTGAGGGTGATGTGGTCAAGGAATTGCATCCCGAGGTCAAGCGGCGCGTTGCAGTTTCCGGGCGAAGCATCGACCTGATGATGGAAGGTCTCGTCGGGGTGGTGTCCGAGAAAGACGGAACGGCCCACTCGTCCATGAGCGACAAGGTTCAAATAGCCGGAAAGACTGGAACCGCACAGGTAGCCAAGAGGAAGAGGAGTGACGGAGACACCCAGGCGCAATACCATTACTCCAACCGAGACCATGCCTGGTTTGCCGCGGTTGCGCCGGCGGCCGCCCCGGAGATCGTCGTGGTTGTCCTGGTGGAGCACGGTGGCGCCGGAGGTGAGCACGCAGCCCCCATCGCCGTCGAGATCGCCGAGAGATATTTCGAGGAGATCGCCCCGCGTCACGAGGAGCCGCTCATAGCCGACAAGACCACAAAAAAGAAGGTGCGGCTGCCCTCACAGGATAGCGAGGCTACCGCCGCTTCTACTCACCGCCGCTGAGGCTCGCCATGCCCCGCGTTCTGGTCCATCGACTTCGCGACGAGTTTGACTGGGTGCTTTTGAGCCTGGTAACAGTCATTGCGCTGAGCGGTGTTATTAACCTCTACAGCACCGGACTGGCTTCCGGCGCCCCCGACTTGTACCTCACGCAGATCTACTGGCTCGTCTTTGGGGCTTGTTGCGCGTTCGGCGTGGCCATCATCGACTACCGTCATTACGAGCGGCATGGATACATATTGTTTGGATGCGGCATTTTCCTGCTATTGCTGGTGCTCCTGATCGGCACCGAGATCAACCACTCCACTCGTTGGTTTTCCCTGGGAGAGTATCGCTTTCAGCCATCGGAGCTCATGAAGGTCGCCCTGGTCATCGGGCTTGCGAAATACCTTCATCACGATCCTCGGGTCGAAGGCCGAAAGCTCCAGGATCTATTCATACCGGCGCTCATGACCGCCCTGGCCATGGTGCTCATCCTCAAGGAGCCGGATCTGGGGACCGCGCTCCTGTGTCTCTTGATCTTTCTGAGCATCATGATGCTCACGCGCCTCACGGCTCGATCGACAATAACTCTGGTGCTGAGCGCACCCATCGTCGCCATTCTCGGGTGGAGCTATTTGATGAAGAACTACCAGAAGGAGCGGATCATCTCCTTCTGGAACCTGTTTGTCGATCCCGAGGCCGACAAGCTCGGCGCCGGCTGGCACGCGAACCAGTCGATGATCGCGATCGGTTCGGGAAAACTCACCGGCAAGGGATATCTGCAGGGCACTGCGGGGCCGCACCAGTTTCTGCCGGAGTGCCGGACCGACTTCCCCTTTGCGGTTTTCGCCGAGGAGCACGGATTTCTGGGGGCGACGTTGCTCGTGTTGCTGTATCTGATCCTGGTGATGTGGTGCATTCGCATTGCAGCGCTCTCTCGGGATCGATTTGGATCGGTGATCGCCATTGGAGTGGGATCGATCTTCTTCTGGCAGGTGATCATCAACCTGGGGATGGTCATGGGGCTCATGCCCGTTGTGGGAGTGACGCTACCCCTGTTCTCGTACGGAGGATCGTCAATCCTCACCTTCATGCTGTGCGTCGGATTGCTGATGAACGTGTCAATTCACAGAATCAGGAGATAGCCCTCACGGCCTCCCACGCCGAGGCAATGGCCGCGCCGATGTCGACAACGTTATCCGCGTTGCCGACCACGAGGATCTTCTTTGCGCAGCCCTCGAACGCGGTCAAGACGGTCGGATCGGGTTTGTAGCCGGTAGCGGTGATGATGGTGTTGGCTTCGATGATCTCTCGCTCATCGGTCCTGCCGTTGAAGATGTGTACCCCCCGCTGCGAGACACTCTCGAAGGTCGTCCGATCGATAATTCTTACCCCCAGTCGATCGAGATCTTGCATCATGGTCCATCTGATCGAACGTCCGAGTCCCTTGCCCGCGTAGCCCCGCCGTTTGAGGAGTGTTACCTGCCGTTCCTTGTCGCGCTCGAGGGCCTGGCCAAGCCACTCTTCGTTGCCGAACCGGGCGAGAAATCCGAGGGCTTCCAGGGAGGGTTGCGATCGGGATGCCAGGTGAATAGCCAGCTCTACACCGGCTCCCCCGGCGCCAATGATTGCGACCTTGTCGCCCACGACAGAGCTGTTTTCAAGGACATCGTCGGCGTGCATGACGTGCGGATGGGATTCGATGCCCGGAATATCCGGGTGGTGAGGCCGGGCTCCAATGGCCAGAACGATGATGTCGGCGCCGAGCTTTGCAATCTTCCGAGGTGTGATCTCCACGCCGGTGTGAACGTGGACCCCCGCACGGTGCAGGTGGTTGGCAAAGGCCCTGCAGGAGTCCCCCAGCTCGGATCTGCCGTGCAGGCGCGAGATAAAGGCCCAGAGCCCCCCGAGGGAGTCTCGTTGTTCGTACAAGGTTACATTGTGGCCCATGCTTGCGCAGGACAACGCGGCCTGCATCCCGGCTGGACCGCCGCCGATGACCACCACCTTTCCGGTTGCCGTATTCGGTGTGGCGGGTATCGGATCCGCGCCCGCCTCAGGATTGAGCGAGCAGCGCACGGGTTTTTTTGAGAAGACCCGATCGAAGCAGGAACCGCAGGCCATGCACGTGACAATCCCGTCGGTGTCGCCATTTGCGGCCTTTTTGGGCCACTCCGGATCGACCAGAAGAGCGCGACCCATGTTGACCAGTTCGGCGCCCGATGTCGCGAGCGCTTCTACGGCTTGCGACGGTGTGCGCAACCGGCCGCCATAGAAGACTGGAACGTCAACCTTGTTTGAGATGCGCTCCGCCATATGCGAAAATGCCAGCGCGGGAATCTGCGCGGTGAGCTGCGGAAGGCTTGTCCTGTGGCCCGCGCCGGTCACGTTGATGGCGTCAATTCCCCCGTCGACCAGCGCCCTTGCAATGATAATGGCGCCCTCTATTCCGTACCCCCCCTCGATGAACTCGTGGCAGTGAATACGGGCCGTGATCGCCAGCCGATCGCCGACCTCTTTCCTTGCGGCATCGAGCGCTTCGAGGGGTGCCGCAAGGCGCTCGTCCCATCCATCGCTGTACCCCTTTATATTCCATCTGTTGTGAACCGGAGACACGAACAGGCTCAACAGGGCGCCTCCGCTGAGCATGAGCTCGACGAAATCGAATCCGGCCCTCATCGCGCGACCGGCGGCCAGACCAATACTCGAAATGATATCCCCGATCTCGGCGACGTCCGGAGCCCATCGCGGGTCATTGTATCCGACCAGCGGAGAGATCTGTACGCCCGCGACTGCGCCGTGTTTTTTTATACTGGAGGCCAGATCGGACATGCCGGCGATGTGATCGTCTTCGCAAAGAGAGAGCGCACCGACGAGTCTTGAATCGGGCGAGGTCCAGGTGTTGCACACTCCAACCGTTATCGTGCCGGCGCCGCCGATGGCGCGTTGCTCGTAGAAACGCAGCATTGCCTCGGACGGTCGGCCTTCCACCGCGAGGCCCAGGTGAATCGCCGGCATTGCGATACGATTTACCGTCTCGATCTTTCCGAACCGTCCCTTCGAAAACAGTGGGGCGAACGAAGTCATTGAGCCTCCTCGGCCGTTGGTTTTCTTCCGGTCACGGCGAAAAGAGAGTAGGGCGATCTGCAGTCCCACCCGGCACACGTGGCGACGTAAATCTCACCTTCGGGACCAATGTACGGCCCCGCGGAAAGACGTCCCGGAAGAGACACAGACCAGACTACGGTCTCATGTGCGTCGCGTCTGGTGAGATCGGTATGGTGTTCGTCGGAAGAGCTCGCCACGACCATACCGCCATTATCGTATGCGGTGAAATTGAGATGACCCTTGATGTGGCGCGCAAGGGCATAGAAGTCGTGTTTCGCGTCGGCTGTGACCAGCGTGTTGAAAGGTCCGCGTGTACCCGAGGGCCTGGAGCACGGGCTCGAAACATCCATGCAAATACCGATCGCCTGCCTGGAATCGTTCTGCTTGCTCAACACTTCGAGGTTTGTCATCAGACCCGAAACCGGCAGATCCGAGGACCATGCGATGTGGCCGTTGTCACGCACCGACTCCAGCAGGACGGGTTTCTCGATACCGGTGGACGCCAGGATGAACCCCCCGTCGATTCGTCTCACCACTGGTTCCGCCGGCATGCCCTTGTGCCAGACGTACAATCCACGGTTGTCGAGGAGGCCGATTTCGGATCCGTTCCAGACCAACGGCGTGCAGTTTGGGCCTGCTCCCAGGACAATGGCGCCGCGTTCGAGGGTGGTTTCACGCACCACGACGCCGCGGTTGGAGATGGTTACGGCCACGCCCTCCATTCCTCTCAAGCCGTGGAAGAGGTTCCCCTGCGCGCATGGGAACGGGCCCTCCATGCGTCTCAACCCCTCGATAGCCGAACGCCATCTGTCCTTCCCGTCCGGGCCGATAGCGGACACGGTGGCGGCATCCACCAGGAAGAAACCACCAGTGCCGTCGTCCTTGAGGTCGGCGGTCCAGTTTCTTTTCCAGCCCCGACGCCCCCTCCTCTGGATCTGGGACAGGTATCCGAATGCGGGGGACCATACGACCTCCTGGTCGTCCACTATGAATGTGCGGTGATTCTTTCCGGCGACAAAATTCCAGCGGTCGACCCCAAGGCTGGTGATGTTGTGCACGTTGGAGCCTGCGGAGACAACGAGGCCGGCCAGCGGTGTCCAGCGTATGAAGGTGATTGGCTTTTCAAGCGAATTTTTCCATCGAACCGACCCCGGGGTAGAGAAGCGAATCGCCAGGGGACGCTTGAGCATTATTGCCAATGCGTCGGACGTCGGAGTTGCAGGTTGCTCCTTGTTCTGGTTCGACGTCGCGCGGTGGTGTGTGCCGGTTTTCTCCGGGATGGGCGTGCTGATTGGTTTTAACGGCGGCGGCGATTGTGCAGTTTCATGGCAAGCTACACAGCACAGTGCCACCGCTGCGAATAGGCTAACGAAGCTTGGCATCCTCTACGCAGACCGGTTGGATTTTGATTTTCTTCCTTGAGGCGCCATGCGAGGTGGATGTGCAAGTGTATCCCGGATCGCATGCTGAATCGTCGCCGAAACAGCCCTTCATGCATATGCGGGGGTCATCCCCGTATTGGGCGCATCTATAGCCCTTTTTGCACTCCTTGGTGAGGGCGCACTGCTCTCCCTGGACCTTGTCGCCACGACTGTCTTCATCGTGGACGGACAGGCGCGTGAGAATGAGGGCGCCGATCATCAGGGCCACGAAGACACCGACAACTATCTTGATGGTGCCGAATCCCGCGTCGGCCTCTTGTATCCTCTGAGGCATGCCGGCTTTTTCCTGGACCGGCACGGCTGCAGCGCTCTCTTTTTTTTCTTGTTTGGGCTTGTTTTCTTCGCGTCGGGCGATCCGTTTGCCGCTGTCGCTCTTTTTTTTCTTGGAGACCATTTCTTCTCCGTCAGGGGCACAGGCTTTGGGGTGTGCACCAGTATCCGCCCATTAACTCCTTGCAACAGCCGTTGGTGAACACCGCGTCATACGTGGAGCACGGATCCCCCGACGGAGACGGATCGCAATTGAAGGCCAGGCTGCAGAAGTAGTCGGTGTCTATATGGAGGCAAATGGTGTTGTACGTCAGAGTGGTTCCGCTACAAACGGGTGCGCAGCCCTCGGCGCTGCTCGGCCACGTGGTGCTCGTATCGCAGGACTGGCTCAGCTGGGCGGTCTGGGGAATGCACTTTACGCTCATGGTAGTGGGAACCCAGAACCTCATCGGATCGCAGACGTCGACAAATTCTCCGCAGCACCAGTTGTTTTGTACGCCGGCCGCCGTGTTGATCTCACCGGTGATTCCGCAAGTGGTTGTGCACCACGCCTCCACGTCGTTTCCGATGCATACGAGGCCGCTTTCGCAACCGGGAAGTCCGAAGTTGGGATGGACATTTGTGAAAGACTCGTTCCAGCAGGCTTCTCCGAGCGCTCCCGGGTTGCCGGGGTCGGTGTCCGAATCCGAGTCGGTATCGGTGTCGGTGTCCGTGTCCGCGTCGGTGTCCGTGCTCGCGTCGTCGCCGCCGTCGTTGCCGGCGTCCTTGAATATGAGGTTCGAATCGCCGCCGCAGCCCGCAAAGAAGACCGTCAGAACGACACTGAACAGCGTAGTGAAAGGTATAGTGTAAGGTTTCATGGCCTGTCCTTTTTTCATCGCATTTGAATCTGCGTTCCGAGCCGGAATGATATCACATATCTCGCACGATGGCCCGGTTTGTATAGTTGTTATATAATAATGACATCCTAAATGGGGCTTCGCGTACACGACATACACCAGGGAGCTCGGGGCGTTGTTTTTCCAAGCCGATGGAGGTGAAAATGTACTGGAAATGGAATGTGGTTTGGGCCGTCCTCCTGGCATTTTTGTGTGTTACTTGCGAGCCATCGAAAGACCCGTCGATCGGGGATTCCGGGCCTGACACAGACGCCGATACGGACGGCGATTCGGATGGCGACAGCGACAGTGACACCGACACTGACTTCGAGGAATGCGGCGGCATCTCCGAGAGCGCAGAGAACCAGATATCGCCGGTCGATATCATCTTCCTGGTCGACACTTCGGCGTCGATGATGGAGGAGGCGTTGGGGGTGAGAAACAATCTCAACCTCTTTTCGCAGCAAATCATCGCCGCGGGCATTGACGTTCGCATCGTGATGATCGGCGAGACCGGCGGATTCCTCGGGAACCCCATGATATTCGTTTGCATAGAACCGCCGCTCGGAGCGGGCAACTGCCCGGCCGGTCCCGACACCAACCTTCCGGTCTATCTGCATATCACCGAGGACGTCGGCAGTAGCGACAGTCTTCAGGTCTTTCTCGACACCTACTCGCAGTGGAGCGGACAGCTTCGACCAGACAGTATTCGGCATATCGTTGTTGTCTCGGATGACAACTCAGCGATGCCCGGCGACGATTTCAAGGACGCCCTGCTCTTGCTGAACCCCGTGTTCGGCAACTTTGTCTTCCATGGCATCGTTTCGGCGACGGACTGTCCTCCAGCGGCGTCGGTGGGGCAGGTATACATGGACCTGATCACAGAGACCGGCGGAGTGCTCGGTGATCTTTGCCTCCAGCAGTTCGCGCCGGTATTCAACGAGATCTCCCAGAACGTGAGCCAGGTTGCCATCGCGTGCTCATGGCTGATCCCCGATCCTCCGGATGGAGAGGTCTTTGATCCCGAAATGGTGAACATGGAGATCGATATTGACGGTGACGTCACCGAAATAGGTTATGTGGATGATCCATCTATGTGCAGTTCGGTCGAGCACGGCTGGTACTACGACGACCCGGCAAATCCCACGGAAATATTCGTATGTCCGCAGACCTGCGACATGTTCCAGGAAGCAGTCGATACAGCACAGGTAACGATTATATTCGGTTGCGAGACAATTCCTGCCGAAATTGAGTAGCGACAACTCTTGTAGGGCCCCCCGGGACGTGAGAAAATATTCTCTGTACTATTTGCAAGGACAGAGATTTTTCCATGCCGGACTCAACTGAAATTAAAAATACAATCTTTCCCTCCAGCCTGAAGAGAGGGGCGAAGAACGCCATCTTGTCGTGCCTCGCGGTCACGTCGGATGATGTGACGACGTTGATCTGCGACGAGGGATCGCTGACGGTTGCCGCGGCGCTCCTTGAGCAACTGTCGCAGGTGGGCGCGAAGACGAAAGCCTTCATCATGGAGCGCAGAACGCCGCGCCCCGCAGTTGATCTTCCTCCGGAGATTGCCCGCGCTCTTTCAGACTCAACTGTCAGCATCTATACTCTTCGACCGATGGAGGGCGAGTACGTCCATCGAAAAGAGATCATCGGATTGGTTGGTCCGAACAAGCTTCGGCACGCACATATGATCGGCATCAGCGAGGATTCCATGCTTCAGGGAATGCTTTCCGATTATGGACTGATGTCAAAGCTCAATGACATTATGGTCGAGAAACTACGCAACGCGGAATCCATTCGCGTTACATGCCCCAGGGGCACCGATGTAAATGTCGTCCTGGATCCTGCGGAGAAGATCGAGAGCGCGGCGGGCATCATCGAATCCGGCAGCTGGGAAAACCTGCCGAGCGGCGAGATATACACCTGTCCCAGGTCGGTCGACGGGTTGTACATTTGCAACGGAATACCTCCCACCGAGGACGAGGTCGATCGCTTCGAGCTAGGTCAAAAACCTCTTCATATCGAGTTGAAAGGTGGTCGCGTAGCCAACATTAGCGGCGGCCCCGGAAGCCTGGCCAACCGGGTGCTGGCTGCCGTCCGGAGCGGCACCAATGTCGATCGGATCGGCATGTTGGGAATAGGCACCAACTACGATCTGCTCATGCCCATCGGGGATCGAGTGCAGGATCAATTCGTTCCCGGGGCGTACTTCTCCATGGGGCGGCCCGTCGCCGTTGAAGCCACTTCCTGGACGTCGAGCCAGCAACTCACCTTCTCCGCGCGCAAGACCTCCCTCGAGATTGACGGCAAGATCATCATCGACAACGGTCGCTATGTGCAGGAGGTCCTGGACCTGGCAAAGAGCTGACAGGCTACCTGGGTTTTCACTCTAAACGACGGATTCCAGAGCAATTAGAAGTTGCGGCAAGTTTGCCATTCGATTTTCGTTCAGGTCTTCGCGTGAAAGGCCCGCAGCGATTTGGATGGACTCACGCGTCGCATCGAGCATGTGCCTCAAGCTTGTTTTGGGATCATGCTGCGACATACTGGACCTCAGCGGCGGCCTCGACTTCTTCGCGGAAGTGCAGGCTCAAGAAACCAAGCGTGTTGAGATCAACATTCTGACCGATTATCTCGGAGAGTTCTATTTCCATTGAGAAAAAAGACAGACCGGGTGTGTATCCCGGCTCAAACTCCACCAATACATCCACGTCGCTGTCCGCGCTGAAGTCTGGGCGCAACACTGAGCCAAACAAGGATAGCTTCCGTACTTTGTGGCGTCTACAGAAGTCCGCTATCAGGCTCTTGTTGATGTTGATTTGCAAAGTCAATGCGCTCTCCTTTTCTATGTAATAGTGTACAAGCCTCGGGATGAGGTGCGCAAGAACTCCTTCGAGACTGACAGGCTACTCGAAGTGTAGCGCCCTCTCAAAGTCGGCCGGGTTGCTGGCTGCGCGCTTGGCCACTTCGAGAGTGATGAGGTCACCCTTGTACAGATCAGTCAGGCATTGATCGAACGACACCATTCCGTATTGCTCTCTGCCTTTTTCGATGAAGTCCTTGAGGGTGGCTGTCGCCTCCGGGTTCCCGATGGCGTCCTTGATTGAGCCGGTAACCTTCATCAACTCTACCGCGAGGATCATCCCCTCGCCGTCGGCTCGCGGGAGAAGGCGCTGGCTCATGGTCGCGCGCAGGTTCTCGGCCAGGCGGATCCGCACCATGTGTTGCTCCTCGGGAGGGAAGACCGCAATAAGCCGCCCCACGGTTTTCGCGGCGTCCGGGGTGTGGACAGTGGAGTATACCATGTGGCCGGTCTCGGCCGCCTTGAGGGCGATGTCAATAGTTTCCAGATCGCGCATCTCGCCAACGAGGATTACGTCCGGATCCTGACGGAGCGCAGAGCGCAACGCATTGTTGAAGCTGGAGGTGTCGTGCCCGATCTCCCGCTGGGATATGGAGGAGCGATTGTCCTTGTGCAGGAACTCAATCGGATCCTCGATGGTGACAATGTGGGTGGCTCGAGTCTGGTTTATGTGGTTGATGATGGCCGCGAGCGTTGACGACTTGCCGGTTCCCGCAGCTCCGGTGAGCAGCACGAGTCCTCGGTTGTATTCGGCGAGGTCCTTTATTTGAGGGGGGAGCAACAAGTCTTCGAAGTCGGGTATTTTATCGGGAATAACTCGCAGTACCAACGACAGAGAGCCGCGCTGTCGAAAGATATTGACCCTGAATCTGCAGTGTTTCGGGAGGGTGTAGGAGGTGTCGTGGTCGTTCAGGTTATCCAGATCGTCGAGGATCTTCTTGTCGCGGATGATGAACCGGCACAGATCGAGTGTGTCCTCCGGGGTCAGGGTTTCCTCCCGCGCCGGCCGCAGACTCTTCTTGATGCGAAAAGAGGGTGGCGAGCCGACCTTGAAGTGGATATCCGAGGCATTGAGCTGGACTGCGCCCAGGAGGTACCTGTTGAATTGTTCTTGTTCCATTCGGTCGACTCCCCGGTCAATACATGGTTCTTCAAGAAGATAGTAACGGCACGCGGGTGGTTTTCCAAGTGCAGTCACCCGCCTGGCGTCGTCGGCTTGGTAGAAATGGGTTTTCGCGGTAACTTCAGGAAACACTCGGGAGGATCGAATTCATGATCTACTGTGCGCACTGCAAAAAGCCATCAGCACGCGAGAGCGGGGTGTGTCCACATTGTGGCGAGGATCTCAAGGGGAAGACCGGGTCGGCTCCAGAAGCGCCTCGGGTCAAGGCTCAAGGAGCGGCGTCCGGTGGGGAAATCGATCTGGGTGACGATTCTGAAAGCGGCCTGGAGCTGGCCACCGATTCCCATATGCCCCACGAGGGTATGCCCGAGCTTGAGGATGTCGACGACTCCGCGCACAAAGAGGCCCTGGCCCCTGTCTTGCGGGAGGGACTGGATGAGAGTGAGATCAACCGGATCTCGGGGTTCGGCAAGCCCGGGGAGGGCATCGTTGCAGGGGTGAAGTACTGGCTCAAGGTGAGAGAACGTCACCGGGCCATCCTGAAAGATATCGAGGGAGCTCGGGAGGAATCGGAGTCGTCGAAGAACAGGCTCGCCGCCGTGCACGCCGAACTCGGGAAGAAGGGCCATTCACTCGGGGTAACCACCGAATCAATAAAGAACCTGATTTCGAGCGCGCTCGTTGCAGATAGTGAGTTCATGAGCGTTCGAAAACGGCGAATAGGTCTCGAGTCAGACCACCGGGACAGCGTTCGCGCGTTGGAGCAGACCATACGTGATCTTGAAAAAGAGACAGCAGAGGTCAGGAGAGATGAGACGGCTGCGAGCCTGAGGCTAGATGGGCGCAAGAAGGATCACCGGAGAGTCGAAGGCCAGCAGAAACGGGTCCAGATCGAGCACAGGAACTTGCTGGAAATGATCGAAAGACACCAGGAAGAGTACGCCGATCTGGAAAAGCCGAAGGAGGAGCGGGACAAGGCGCTCGCCCGAATATCGGAGCTGGACAGGCAGCAACCCGCGATCGTCGAACGAATAAATGAGTACAGCGAAGCGCTCAAGGAGATCGTTGTTCCACTCGCTCAAGCGGAGGAGGAGGCGAAGGTTGTCCGTGATCGACTTCATGAATTCACCGAGCGGATAGTGGCGGTAAGAGCTGAAAAGGCCGACCTCCACGAGGTTTTCTCACAGGCGGACGGCTCCGTCTCGCGGCAGATAGACGCGGAGCGAGAACAGATCACAGCAGCCTGGGCAGCAGTGGGCGAGCGTATGATCGCCGAGCGTCTGTGCGACAGGGATGATCTGAGGGATAACGCGCAGGTCGTTATGGGCGCCATAGAGGCGGCGCACGATACTTCTCGGAAGGTGGAGTTGCTGGTGAGAGCGATGGACGCCTACGACAAGAGGGTTTTCACCCAGGGTAAAAACGTGGTCATCGCTGGGGCGATCGGTGTGGTGATTGTCATCGCGGTATTGCTGGGTGTGTTTGTGGTGTAAGGAGAACGGTCATGGTGGCAACCAATGAGATAGTCAATTACTTGGACGACCGCTTAAAAATCGTGGAGTTCGAGGATGTGTCCATGAACGGCTTGCAGGTTCAGGGTGCCTCCGTGGTCAACCGGGTCGCGGTGGCGACCGACGCGGCCATGGCCACATATCGGCGAGCGGTGCAGCACGAGTGCGAGATGCTGGTAACCCATCACGGTCTCATCTGGGGTGGGTTGAAGTACGTGACCGGAAGGAACTACGCCCATCTCAAATTTCTCATGGACCACAACATCAACCTCTACGCGGCGCATCTTCCCCTGGATGCGCATCCGGAGCTCGGAAATAACGCCATCCTGGCGAAGCAGGTGGGGCTCCTGGAGATCGAGCGGTTCGGCAGTTACCACGGGACCATGCTTGGATATTGCGGGAGCCTGCCGTCGCCCACGACCCCTGAAGGGTTGGCGGGCATCTGGAAGGGACACCTGGGCTGCGATCCGACGATCCTGTCGTTCGGCAAGGAAAAGATCGAATCCGTGGGCATCGTTTCCGGCAGGGGCGGCGCCCTCACCGAAGCGATAGACCGGGGAGTCGATTGTCTGGTGACGGGAGAGGGATCACACGAGAATCACCACGAGGCCCTCGAGGCCGGCATCAATATCATTTTCCTGGGGCATTACTATTCGGAGATCGTTGGTGTGCGGGCCGTGGGCGCCGAACTCGAGGAGAAGTTCGACGTGGAGGCGGTGTTCATCGACGAGCCGACCGCTTTTTGACCTGCGCTTTTTCGCCCTTGTTGACTCACAAGATAAACGGAATGATCGCCTTGCGATTCCCGGGGTAGTCTTCGAACTTTTCCCTGTACCACTTGTGGTTGGACAGTGCCCGTGGAACAAGGTTCGCAGCGGTGAACACGGCGAACGCGAGTCCCGGGATCGACCATGTGGCCACGGCCCATCCGGCCCACTCCACAAGCTCTCCGAAGTAGTTGGGCATGGACACGAATCGAAACAGCCCTCCTTTCGGGACAGTGTACCCTTTCCCATCGTGGAGGCGAAGATCGAGGAGGATGTTATCGGAGTGGTGGTTAATAGCCATGCCGGTCAGGAACAGCGCGCCGCCTATAATAAACCTGGGATCGGTCATCCATTCGATCCCTCGCGCGGGACCAAGGGAGAATAGCCAGTGTCCGTTGAGGTAGCCGTTCCAGGTGTTGAACAGGATGGCCATCCCGACGACAGCAATCGGCATTTGTTTGTTTCCACCGCGCCTGCGAAAGGGATAGATGAACGTGCGGTTGACGTAGTGCAGTTGCCACATGACCAGGAATACAATGGCCATCAGATCGCAGTAACGATCACTGACGAAAAAAAAGACCGCAATCGTTCCCACCGCGAAGGACTCCATCAGGATCCAACCGGCGGTGCTCGAGATAGTGGGACCCCAGCCCCTACGCAGATGGCGACCATACGGGGCGGTCATGAAAAGGAGTATCAGGGCGGTTACTCCCGCCACCGCAAAGATGCCCGCCAGGGCTATTTCGTAGAAAGTAATTTCATTCATTGGCGGCAAGTTTCAGATGCAAGAAGGCCCTCCGTAAAGAGCCGTAACAAGTGACGGCCAACCCCGCCGACTGAACGTGGGATCCATATAGCTGTTTAAGGCTTCCGATTCATGACCGGCTTGCACACCACAGCCAGTGACGGTTCCCTGGGGTTAGATACAGCGGGAATATATTTCGCCGCGCTACGAACACCACAGAGGGCCTCAACTACAATTCTGGACAAAAATCGTTTTTCTTGCAAGGCGCGGTACAGAGTTTATGAAAAAGAATATGCCGCAAGGCGGTGCGGGGGCGGAAAAGGAGGTGGTGTTGAAGCGATTTATATATGTTGCTGTTTTACTGGCCATCACCGGTTGTGTGCTGCGTCATCCCGTCAAGACAACCCGACCGGGCCTTGACGACAGCCCGTGGGAAGAGCGGCACGTCACGTCCGGGGCCACCGGGCAACAATACAGATATCTCTTTCTTGCGGGGCCGTCCCGTGAGGCGCCGACGATATTGCTGTTGCCGGGAGGGATCTTCGATAATCGCATCTGGCTCTATACCGCCGAGCTTCGATCGCACTTCAATGTGTATGCGCTCGACTGGCCGCACGATAGCCCCATGTATCACGGGGACGTCAACGATTATGGAGATGTCGCTCACGATTTTCTGGTCGCGCTCGGATTGAGGGAGTTGTACGTGGCGGGAATCTCCGCCGGAGCGTACGCCGCGATAGATCTTGTTTCCAGGAAGGAGGACCTGGACGTGCGTGCTCTCTTCATCTACTCGGCGGTGATGTTCGCCATTTCGAAGGAGGAGGTGAAGGAGCGCACGAAGATGTCGAAGTTCGCGCTGGGAATGAAGCCGGAACGACTTCGCTCGTTTATCGAATGGAGGGTGAGTCGTACTGAATTCGACGAGTCACCGGGCAAGATCGAACAGAAGGATATCTTCTACGTGAGGCCTTACAGCTATTATGCTCAGCTATTCGGCATGTCGTTCAATCAGGGAGACCAACCTCAGGCAACCGGAAAGATCCTGTGCCCCGTACTGGTTCTGCAGGGCGTGGACGACGACATCATGCCGGTGGAAGTGGCGAGGGAAACACCGGGGGTATTCGGTGACGCGAAGTTCATGTCGTTCGACGGCATGGGTCACGCAATGGTGTTCAGCCACGGGCCGCAACTCGTGGGGGCAATGATGGATTTCCTCGAGGAGCGAGACCTTTTACCCTGATGGGTCCGGGAAGCGGGGGGGGATGGCTCAGTTAACACTTTGATTGGGCGTTAAACGGCGTTACGGTAAGAAGATGAAATTCTTATTTTTGACCATGATCTCAGTTGTTCTTGTTTGTTGTGCGGCTCACACTGTCTCGCGCGTCGATGATGACGATAACGACGCGGGATCAAACACTGACACGGACACCGATACCGACACAGATACTGACACGGATACTGACACGGATACTGATACGGACACGGGTCCGTGGGAGCCGCCGCAAAACAGTCTGGTTTACGCAAACACTGAAACAAATTTGTATTACATCGATCCGACTGCAGGCGGAACTCTCGAGCTGGTTGGTCCTTTCAGTGGGCCATGCACCACGGGATCCGGTTTTTACGATATCGCCATTTCCGGCGATGGAGATATGGTGGGGATTTCGGCGGAAGGTCTGTATACCGTTGACACGGACACGGCGGCTTGTTCGCTGCTGTGCGACTTTCCGACAGGCTCGCCACACTTCTTCTCACTCTCGTACGTCGAGGGTGTTGACCCCGAGGATCCAGACGAAGAAAAGCTCGTGGCCGCGTCGGTCGAGGAGGGGGAGTGGGTGCTTGTGGATCCCACCGGGCAGACGATTCCCGAGATATTCATCCATCTGGGATATCACGATCCTCCTGATTACGATTTCGTTTCTTCGGGGGATGTGGTGTCAGTTCAGGTGGGTGCTGCCGAGCACAAGACTTACGCAACATTGAAGTGCGCCACCGGATACAGTCAGCCGGGGTGTGAGTCCGATTGGCTGGCCCAGATCGATCCAGAGACCGGCGCGGCGACGATGATTGGTGCCACCGGCTTCATCCAGATCTTCGGGCTGGGTTTCTGGGGGGATCAGGTCTACGGATTCACTGGAGAGAACGAGTACATTACAATAGATGTGAATACCGGATTGGGCACGGAAGTGGAGTCGTATATCGACATCGACTTCTGGGGCGCCGGTACCACAACCAAGCCCCACGTGATCATCGAGTAGTGCCTACCTTCCAGGATACCGCTGCACGATCATGAGTGAAGACAGTTCCATCGCAGCGCGGAAAAACTATCTGGCGGCGTGTTCCGTGGCTGTGTTGGCCGCAGTGCTCGGCGTGGCGTTTAATCCAGCGGATGAAGCCGGGGGACTTGTGGGCGGCGCCAGGTTGATCGTTGTGGGGGTCGTCGCGGTGGGGATGTTGGGCTGGGTAGTATTCAAGTTGCGAAACATGTCCGCAGATACCGGCCCCGACCATCCGACGGATCGATTGGAAAAAATGACGTTTCTGTGGCTTGGCCTTGCCGCGGTGCTGGGCGTGGCGCTGATACGTGTTCCGGTGATGGAGTCGGTCAATGGTCGGCTGGCGGATCTCTCATGGCGACAATGGGGTTCGGGAATGGCGGGTATGCTTGTTGTCGCGGCGGCGATATGGCGGGGAATTGTGGCCATGAAGAAGAACTGAGAGAAATATGATGACGAGATACGCCAGGTGCGCGATGGTCCTGGTCGCGGTCCTCTCCTCATGTGGGCGAGTCGACGAGGCGCGTGAAACAGAAACAAAGATTGAATTGGGAGGCACCATGTCCTTCGAAGATGTTGCGGCAAGGCGACGCTCCGTGCGGGAGTTTTCGGATAAGCGGTTGAACGAAAACGAGTTGTTGAAAATTCTTTTCGCGGCGCAGGGCATCACCGACCCGGGATCCGGGCACAGGTCGGTCCCTTCGGCGGGAGCGACTTATCCACTGGAGGTGTACGTCGTCAGCCCGGATAGCGTGTTGCATTACGATCCGTCGTCAAACAGTATGAAGAAAGTGGTTCAGGGAGATATGCGCGCGGATCTGGCGGAGGCTGCTCTGGGGCAGAGCGTGGTCAGAAGCGCTCCAGCGAGCGTGGTGATCACCGGTTTTGCGACACGAACCACGCAGAGATACGGCGAAAGAGGGCACCGATATGTCTACATGGAAGCCGGTCATGCGGCGCAGAACGTGCTGCTCCAGGCAGTGAGTCTCGGCCTGGTGGGGGTGCCCATCGGCGCCTTCGATGATCGGGAAGTGGAGAGTATCCTCGGGTGCGGACCCGGCGAGAAAGCGCTGTACATTTTACCCGTCGGGCACCCGGTAAAATAAAGATTTCTTGAGGTTGTTTTACTTGACCGGGGTGGCCTTGAGGGATGCCTTGCCGTCTTTTTCGTAGACCTTGAACGTCACCGACTTGCATCCGTACCTGGCTATCAGCGTGTCCCGGTTTTTCTTGAGGGTGACCTCAAAGCGCTCGAAGGTGAGCTGATCCACGGGCTCGCCGAGTTTCTGCTTGAGGGCCACGAAATCTGCGTGGGTCTTCCTGAAGTAGGCGATCTCATCCGCAGGGCTCATGGCGGATGCCGGCGCAGGTGGCGGCACGGCAGGTTGTTTGGAGCCGGATGGTGGCGTGGGCGGTATGGGTGCTCGTCCGCCTCCAGGAGGGGGTGGCGCGCCGGGAGGCGATTTTTGTTGTGCTGCACCCGGCGGGGGCGGGGCATCGGGGATGTCGTCGACCGACGCCTCGGCGAACTTGAACGAGGCGGAGGAGAGCCTGCCCCCCTCCTGGTTTCCGAGAATAGAGTCGATGCTCTTGGAAGAGCTTCCCGCGGCCTCGAGAATGGCCTTGGTCTTGATGTCCATCACCTTGTTGATGGCCGATGCGACATTGCGCATTCGCCTGCGGAATCGATAGACATTCAACTGGTCTTTGGCATCAGCCGTCTCCAGCGCCTTGATGTTTTTCATGAGCCTGGCGACCGGTCGTTCGGCCTCCAGATAGTTCCAACCCCAACCGAACAGGATCGCGAGCAGGATTGCGGTGATGATCATGCCCGTGGGAAGGTTCTTGATGTCCTGGGTGCCGGCCTGGTTGTAGAAAGAGGTTGCGTTTGCCATGAGATCGATGGGGGTGACAATGACGAACCCGACGTCATTGGAAGCCGCCTCTCCCCGAGTAGTGGAATAGATGGCCATGAAATCGCCGTCAGTAGTGGAGATCTTTTGAACCTCGCTGTACCCCTTTTCCCTGAACTGCTTGTCGGCAAGGACGGTGTCGAGGGGTTGGCCGATATAGGCGCCCTGGGCGTGCTTGGTTCCCTCGGCCTTCTTGGGTGTCCCCACTGCTATGACCAGGTTTCCCGCAAAGAACCCGAGTTGAACTCTCGGAGAGATCTCGCTGGCGAACTTGTCGGAGACCTTCATGGCGTGAACCACGGCGCCCACGTATCGCGAGTTGTTGATCACCGGCCTCGCGGCGATCATGTACACCTCGTTGTCGATCTTCCAGGTGTCGTCCCTGACATAGCCTCGCAAGGCGCTGTCAACCACGGGGAAGCCGCCGATGTTATGTCCATGATCGCGCTGATTCTTGCCCACCTGAACCACAACGTTACCCCGCATGTCCACGGCGATGAGCATGTCTGCGGCGTACTGTTTGAGCTCCTTGTTTCGTTCCCGCAACACCGTCAGAAGTTTTTGACGATGTTTTTCGGCCTTTCCCGCATCCTTGGAAACGTCCGTCAGTATCTTCCTGATGTCGGCGTCGACCGCCACAGCGAGCAGCACGTCGAGGCGCTTTCTGGCATGCAGGTTTAGTGCGATGTCCGTCTTGTCCAGCTCCTTGAACAGGATCGCGGTCGCGTTTTCCTCACGCTCGCGGTTCAAATGATCTTTGGCCAGCAAGACTACCGCCAGCAGTACGCCGGCGATCAGTGCGAGTAACAGAGTCCAGAACCTGGATACAAACATATAACCTCTTCAGATCGAGCAAGCGACTACTTGTCCTTGCGGCTCTTCTTCTTTCCGTTTTTCTTCTTTTTCTTGTCGGAGTCGGAGTCCTTCTTTTCGGCTTTCTTGCCCCCTGGAGTGAGTTTGATCTCCACCTGGGTCTCGCCGCGCTCCTTTTCGATCTCGAAGGACTGCTCATGGATCCATGCACCCCGGTGGGACACCTTGATGGTGTACTTGCCCAGCTCCATGTCCTCGAGGGTGAACGCGCCCTTGGCGTCAACATCGAGAACGTCGGTCGATTTGGTTACGACTATCCACGCCTTGAAATGTGAAAACAGCTTGCAGTGAACCTCGTAGACGCCTTCTTTGGGAAAATCTATGGGGCGAAACGCGTTTCGAGATTGCTTCTCCGGCAGAAAGTTCTTCATTCCCGGCGAGTACAGCTCGTGATCGTAGGGGTCGACGCTAACGAACTTGATCCTCGTGCCCGGCGCAATGACGACGAGGTTCTTTTCGAGGGAGCTCATGAGCACCTTGACAGTGAGCACATCGTCCGGTCCCGGATCTGCGGCGCCTTCCTTGATGAGTACAACACCGAGATCCCTGGACGGATTGACGAAAGGCGGATCGACCTGAATCACGCCGTTGGGCTCGTTCCAGTAGCCGGTGGTTACCGCCGTTCGATTTTTCTCCTCCAATTTGGACAGAGATTCTCGCAGCTCTTTGGTTACCACGACCTTGCCCTGGACCTTGGCGGCGTGCGTTGGATTGTCGCTCAGACAGAACGCCAGGATAGCGACAAACGCCACGAATCGCAGCATGAAGACCTCCTCAAAAACGGCCGACGGGTATTGCCCCGGGCCAGAGTGTCAAAAGCGGGGCAAAAGCCCCGTCAAACTATTCAATTCGAACAAACGCGGCCTCGACGATGGCCGTGGCCTGTTCGCCCTGGTAGTAGCTCAAGTAGTGATCTCCAAGACTGATGAAATTGTCACTGGTGGTGCTTCCGTCCATTGTGTACGAAAAAGTAACCGCCTGGACCGGTGTCTGTCCCCCGCCGGGCGCATCAACCATGATGTTGGGGGTATGGTTGTACGTGCAGCCCTGCATGGCGCCCTCCGAGGTGTTGGTAGTGAGGTTGAGGCTGATGGTGTACGAGTAGGTGCCCTCACAAGTGTCCGCGCCGGTGATTTGATATTCGTATACTTCGTCGCGTCGCTCTACCTCGTTGGCCGTTGCGTCCGTACCTTCGGAGAGAATTAGATGGGCCTCGCGTCTATATACGTTGTTGCCCATGTTCTTGAGGAGAGAGTATCCGTCCCTGCTATTGCCCTGCGCATCTTGCGTGTAGGTGGAGCCGCTGTGAAAATCCGGGCCGAAGAAGAGAAGATCCCTGGCTTCGTCATACAACAACATGGTTTCCTGCGTGAACGTAAAGAAGTTGCCGTCCAGATCGGCGAGCGCCGTTACCTCGGAGGTCATGTCCAGCCAGTCGCCCTCAATGGTAATGATGTCGTTGCTGTCAATAGAGTACAGGCCCTGCCTGCTCGCCACCGTCGCAAGGGGAGTGCTTTCTTCGTTGTCGGTGTGCTGGTACAGCAAATTGAAGGTGCCGTCCTTGTTGAATGTAAGCGTCCACGTGTCTTTTCGAATGTTGTTGACCACCTGGTAGGTCTTTACACGCAACCACGTTCCGATGAGATCCCCTGCGTTGTCGCTGCCATCGTCATCGCATCCTGTGTTGAGGCTGAAGCCGAGCAAGACAATGAGTGCAAGAGAAATGGGCCATGTTCTCATCGGGCTCCTCCGTAACGTACGTTTTCGGCTCGCAGCAGCCGAGTTCAATTCAGACGGCAGTTTATCTTGTCGCAACCCGTGACTCAAGCCCCCATCTGAAATTCAGACAATGTCGACCTCGCTACTATTTTCATGGCGCCTGCCAGGATGATCGAATCGCCGATGAAGCCACATCCAGCTTGAAGGAAGATCTCGAACCCACTTCTCCAGGACGGCATTGATATCGGCCGTCACCCGGGTCACCCGGTCATTTGCGGAAAGATCGCCCGGGATCTTGATTTCCCTCTCGACAAATAGGTCGTGGTCGCCGTCCTCGCGGCGCTCGATCCGTACCGGAAGCAGGGCCGCGCCGGTTCTCGATGCCAGCTTCGCCGGGGCGGTCGAGGTCCAGACGTTCTGTCCGAGGAAGGGGGAAGTTATACCGCCATCCGATGGTCCCGTGCGCTGGTCGACCACCAGCCCCAGCACGTTGCCTGAACGAAGCCATTTCAGGATTGACCGGGCCGCGCCGGTGTCAGGAAAGATGGTCAGTCCGCTGGATTGTCGTGTCTCCATCCAGAAACGATTGCTGCTCTTTCCGTGAAGATCCCTCGAGACGATCGCCAGTGGGACGCCGCGCAGCGCCTGGGAGCAGGCAAGGAGGTCGAAGTTGCCGAAATGCCCTGTCACAACGATGATTCCCTGGCCCCGAGCCAGGGCCTCCTCGTATCGTTCCAGGCCGTGGTTGCGGACCTTTCCAAGTGTCTCCTCGCCGCTCATCGACCGCATCTTGAACAGTTCGATGCCGGAGATCCCCATGTTCCGATAGACGGCACGGGAGATCCGGTAGTGTTCGTGGGCGCGATGGGGCAGGGCCAGGGCGAGGTTGCGCCGAACCTGGCCTCTTCGGATCCTCAGAATATGGAACCAGACGAGCCCGAGAAAGGCGCCCAAAGACTGTGCTCCCTTCCATGAAAGAAGGGATATGAGACGGGCGAAACCCCTGAGTAACCAAGTCGACATGATCATCGACCCTTGCTATTGTCGAATGCGAATAGAGTTTTTCGCAAGGGACGTTCGGGTATGCGCAATGCTCTCAACATTTTTATCGTCTTCGTGGCGCTCATGGCGCTCGGTGTAGCCGGGTGCGTTCAGTCGTATCAATCGACTTACCCATCATACGAGTTGATCGTGGCCCAGTACGTCCCGGACGGCGAGTACCAGGGAGAACGTCTGGACGCGGCTCTCGCCCCGGATTGCGACTATCGCAACTGCGACTGCCCCCGTATGTGGTACGACGATCACTGGGTCTATTACTGCCACGGTTGCTGGGTCTATTGGTATCACGGTTATTGGTATCACTACCCATATTTCTACGTATATTACCGGGACGGTGGCTACTACGCGTACACCGGGTCAGTCAAGCACATCACCCAGGGGGGCATTGCATCGCAAGGGAGTAATTCCTCGGTGCATTATGGGGCGCCTCCGTCGAACTCCAGCGGAAGTGTGAGGTACACAAAGAGTCGAAGCACGTCGGATTCACCTTCTTCGAGCAGATCGAGTTCGTCGTCTCGTTCCAAGTCCAGTTCATCCTCCAGTTCCTCAAGGAAGAAAAATAAGCGCTAAGGGAGAAGATCCATGGCAAATCTGAGAAAGAGCTACAAGACCATCGTTCCCGATCATTTTCCGGATGAGATGACCGTCTCTTTCGGTGACCAACGGCTCGTGTACCGCAAGCGAACGTGGAAAATCGAGGAGGACGGGCAGGAGGTCGAGCGAGGTTTGCGCTATGGTGAGAACCCCGGTCAGGAGTCGGCCCTCTATGAACTGGTGAACGGCAATCTGATACTGGGCGAGTGCCGCTTCATCGATCCGCAACGCGGGCTTGTGTCCGCCCTCGATGAGTCGATGCTGGTCCAGTTCGGAAAGCATCCCGGGAAGATCAACCTCACGGATATCGACGCCGCTCTCAACCTGCTCAAGTACCTCATGGATCGCCCCTGTGCTGCGGTAATGAAGCACAACAATCCCTGTGGCGCGGCTCGCGGGGACAGCGCCTTCGAAGCGGTGCAAAATGCTTTCATGGCAGATCGTCTTGCCGCCATGGGTGGATGTGTCGCCGTCAATCGTCCCATCGACAGGGCTGCGGCCGAGTTTTTGGCAGGTAATTTTGTAGAGGTGGTCGTGGCGCCCTCGTACGAGGACGGCGCCATCGAGCTGCTGGCGGGAAACAAGAACCTGCGCATCGTCGAGATCCCCGGTATCGACAAGCTCGGAGACTACAAGGATGCGCGTTTTCTGGACTTCAAATCACTGATCGACGGCGGAATCATCGTGCAGCAATCGCCGGTGAGCAAGATCGTATCCCCCGGTGATTTCCTGCCCGCGCGCACATCGGGCAAGAAAAACCCCGTGGCCTGCGATCGGACGCCCACGCCCGAGGAGTACGACGACCTCATCTTTGGATGGAATCTGGAGATGGGAGTCACCTCCAACTCGGTGCTGTTTGTAAAAGACGGCGTTACGGTCGCCATAGGGACGGGCGAGCAGGACAGGGTGGGCTGCGCGGAGATCGCCGTCGCCAAGGCGTACACCAAGCACGCGGATCGAATTTGCTTCGAACGGTACGGGGTTCCGTACAACGTGTTTATGCTGGAGATGGAGCGGGGTGAGCGGGACGTTGCAGACAGGGAGGCCATCGATGCGCAGACCGCGCAGGTCAAGGGTGGGTTGTTGGGATCGTGCATGATCTCGGATGGCTTTTTTCCCTTCCGCGACGGGGTCGATGTGGGGATTCGACAGGGGATCACCGCTGTGGCGCAGCCCGGAGGATCCATCCGCGACAGGGAGGTCATCGAGGCGTGCAACGAGGCGGATCCGCAGGTGGCCATGGTGTTCACCGGCCAGCGCGCGTTCAAGCATTAACATGAAGATGTACACATCGAGGCTGCTGGCATCCGCAGGGTTCGAGAACCACGGGTTCACGAGGCGGGCAGGGGGGGTGAGTGAGGGGCCCTTCGAGTCGTTCAACCTGGCCCACGACGTGGGGGACGATCCCGACAAGGTGGCGCAAAACCTGCGGCGCTTCAGAGAAAATGTCGGGGTCGACATGCCCCTCGCAAGGGTGAAGCAGGTTCACGGGGTGGACGCGATCGACGGAAGAGAGATCGCGCAGGAGGACTGGACGATCCCCCCATCGGTGGAGGGCGACGCAATTGTGACCGCAAAGAACTCGACGGTTGTCGCGGTACAGACGGCCGACTGCGCGGCGGTGTTGCTGGCGGATCCGGGGACGGGCGCGGTCGCGGCTGTTCACGCGGGCTGGCGGGGGGCGGCGAAGGGGGTGGCGCGAAACGCAGTGCGGAAGATGATCGAACTCGGCGCGAGTCCCGGGTCCATTCTGGCGGCCGTCGGGCCGTGCATCTGTCCCATGTGCTACGAGGTGGGCGACGACGTGGCGCGGCTCATGCCCGAGTCGTGCGATCCGGTAAAGGGAAAGCAGGGCAAGTTTCAGCTGGACCTCTCCTGCGCGGTGGAGGTTTCCCTCATCGGCGCCGGGCTCACCACGCCCAACATCGAGCGACTCGACGCGTGCAACAGCTGCCTTTCCGGGGAGCTCTTCTCCTACCGAAGGGACGGGGGAACCTGCGGAAGGGGACTGGGGTTCATCGTTTCTTGAGGGTTATTCGATCACTTCGGTGCCCGCGTTGACATCTGTGACAAATACAAACTTGTCTATGATCACCTCGGAATCAAGGATGTTGTCCGCAGTGTCATGGATATGGAACGTGATTGTGAACTCCTCGTTGGGCTCGATGGGCCATTCGGTTACCAGCCATCCGGTTGAGGATCCGTAAGTGAACCCCATGCTGTAGTCGCCGACGTAGTCTTCTGCGGCGGTTCCACACTCGAATCCCGTGCCCGAGATGTCGGTGTTCTGATCCATCGTCGTGCAGCCGTCGTACCAGCAACACTCTGACAGACCGCTGTTGATGGCCAGGTAGCAGAGCTCGTCGCCCTCGTCACAGCCGGGCATTTCTGCGGGACATGTGAAGTCCGGCGTAGTGATGTTCGAGCGGCATTCCGTGAAGTTGATGACCGTGCGATCCCCGCTGCTAGTGCTCTGAGCGTCGAGGAAGATATAGAATTTGTCGTTGAACTCACGGCCGACGTATTCATCGTACTCCACGGAGAAAAACACATAATGTATCTGGAACCCACCGGCGTTTGGTGGAGCCTTCAGATCGATGGCCCAGTTCAGCACGTCGTACGCTGGATATTCGTCGCTTGGCGCCCAGGGGTCTTCTATTCCCGCACTGAAAGCCCCCTGAAGTCCCTGGTTGTGATCGTAGTTGTCGGGTGGAACGGACGGCACCGCATAGCCGGACGACATGAGCGCGTATGATCCGTCAGTCTCCGGATATAGTGGTGTCAGTTCGTTGGTCGGATCTCCGAAGTGACTTACCGCCGCCCGGGAAATGTCGATGTTTGCCTGGTTGGTGATCGTCGGCGATCCGTATTGTTGTCCGAGGAACACATCGTCATCGCACAGGTCTACGGCGCACCTGAGGTTTTCCAGAGTATCCCCCACTGCGGGGCATTGTGAGCAGTCCGGCAGGATGAGATCCCCGTCCCCATCCGAATCGGAGTCGCTGTCGCTATCTGTATCCGTGTCGGAATCCGTGTCCGTGTCAGTGTCCGTGTCGGTATCGCTGTCGCTCGATTGTGCGTTGCCGGCGCTCTCGCAGGAAAAAAGAGCCGGCGCAGCCAGGAATCCGAGGACAGCCAGAATAATCATGTTTTTCATCGTCTACTCCTCCAGGGCGCCTTCCACCTCCGAGATAATTTGTGTGCCGGTCAGGTTTGTCGTGAAGTCTTCGAGAAGGATATTGCCGTAACGGTCTACAAGCACGGTGAACGGTGTTCCCAGGTAACCGTCGGAGGTGTATTTCTGCAAGATCTCCGGAGGGTTGCCTTCAGTGCCCGCCGAATAGCCGTAGAATGGGTCCACCTCGCCGTGATCGTCCTCGAGATAGGTCAGACCCGAAGCAAAAGTATTGGTATAGAAACCCTCGAACACAGTGTGGAGCCAGAGATGAACAAAGTCGGGTTCGTCACCTACGGACTCGATTACTGCCTGGTGCGTCGGAACTCCAACGCTCGCGCAGCCTGGTCACCACTTTTGAAAGAAGTTGATCAGCAAGACCTTGCCGGCGAATGTCTCCACCGTTGGAGTCTGGGCTCCGTCGGGTACGTTGGCCCATTCGAACCAGTCTATTTCGAAGGGCATTGTGTAGGCATCGGCCCAGGTGTCAGTGTCGGTATCGCTGTCGGTGTCTCCATCTGTGCCACCGTCGGTGCCGGCGTCTACTTCGTCGCTGTCGCTTTCCTTCTGGCAGGCTCCGGTGATCAAAATGGCGCCGAGCAAGAGCAGCGACGTGATACAGGCTGTGAGTCTGAAGTTTCTATTCATATTCATTCCCTTTTGCACAGACCTGGCTACTCGGGTATCGCCACTTCCGTTTCACAACCGAATTTGATGACTATCTTTGCGTCCGGATCAAGCTGAATCCAGTCGCATGTCTGCGGGCAGACGTAGATCATCGTGGGGTCAGAAGGATCGTCGTAGTACCAGCCGTGGGTAACGGTAGAGCAGTCGCCGGGCGACGCCACGTAGCCGATGGGGTGGGTCACAGAGCTACCGTCAATGTAATCAACGTTCACCATGTTGGAGACGAAGATTTCGCCAATGGGAGGATCGGGGATGACCCACTCACAGACCAGCGAAACATCGGTGGCGACCGTGGCCACCTGGTTAAAAACCGGTCCGAAGTTCTGGAGGCAGAGATCTCCCCAAATTCCTCCGGTCTGGGTGACGAGATCTTCGTAGACGACGCCGTGACCGGCTGCGATGCAGACTCCAAATCCCAACACCAGCATGCAACATTGATGGGCGGACGGGTTCAATACGCATGTGGGCGTAATGTCGTCTATGGGTGCGGTGATGGCGTGAAAGATGAATTCGTTGATGCCGAGACCTGCTAACTGACTGGTGAACCACGCGGCGGTGTCGGATGAGTTGTCGTCAGAGATGACGATGAAGTGCCTGTGTGAGTCGACGCGGAGCATGGATTGCCACTGCGTATGGGTGTTGATGATTTGAGAAAGAGCGTCCGTGCTGCTTACGGATTGAGCGACGTGGAGGTAGTTGGGCAGATTGGTGTCGTTGGGACAAGTGCCGTTTCCGAGGGGGGTGGTGATACATATTCCTTCGTCAGGGTTCTGATCGGTGTCGGCGGAAATGAGCACGATGTGGGCATCCACTCCGCTCGAAGTGATCTGTGTTGAGAATGAGTTGAGGTTGGTCTGGACGAACCCGGATTCCGCCGTCATGCTCCCGGAGTTATCCACGACAATTATTATGTCCACGGGTTCGAGGACATTGTCGGCTTCTGTTTCTATCTCTGCGCACTCCGTATCGGTATCGCTGTCCGAATCGGAGTCGCTGTCCGAATCGGAGTCGCCGTCCGAATCGGAGTCGGCATCGGTATCGGCATCGGTATCGGTATCCGGTGAGCCATCACCGCTGGTTACTTCGCTCTTGGACTCACAACTCGTGATGAATAGCGTAACCAGGAGGGCACAAAGAAGTGTTTTGAACATCATGTTTTGCTCCTTGACTGACCTCTGCACCTGCTACGGATGATCTCCCCAGATGATGCTGTAGGTATTATCCGAACCGGAGAATGGATACACGCGAATATAGTAGGTGCCGTATCCGGAAGCTCCGCCGACGTCATAGTCGATGGTTTCGTTGTCGTTCATCGAATCGGATATGGCCAGTTCTGTGCTGCAAGTGGAGTCCAGCAACTGCAGGTCGATGTCGCCCGCTGCGTGGGAGAAAGTGATGTTTACGGCGACAAAGTCGTTGTCCACGGTAATCTCGAAATAATCGGAATCATTGGCGATGAGATCTGTATAGGTAGTGTACTCGGCCAGTGTGGTGGTGGCAGTGGCACAGGTGTCGTTCTCCTCGTAAGAATCGTCATATGGGTTGGATGGAACGTCGTCCCACCAGAGGGTGTACGAGTTACATTCGCCGCCTATCACAAGGATATAGTACGTTCCATGGGAGGGGACGGCCGCGCTTATGTTCTCGTTGTCGGTCCAGGTCGCGCTTGTTGCAATCAACGTACCGACTGCGTCCAGCAGGTAGATGTCGACATCTCCGTTGACGTCGGTGAAGGTGACGTTGATGTCTACGAAATTGTCGTCCACATCGATTTCCCACCAGTCGGTATCGTTGGCAACCGCAGTGTAGGTGGTTCCCTCGGTGGCAGCCGTAGCAGTGGACCAGGTGTCGTCCTCTTCGTAGGTATCGTCAGTGCATGTCGAGGTGCCCGGAGGTTCGATGTCGTCCCACCGAAGGCTGTATTCGATACAATCGACAATGCTGGCGCCGTTCACGTACACGTGAATAATGTAGGTACCGGTGCCCGGCACATCGTAGGCAATAATCTCGTTGTCTGTTGTCGAAGCCGACGTGGTAAGGACGCCACCGGAAGAATTGAGGAGCGCCACATCGATGTTGCCGTCAGCGTGGCTGAACTGGACGTGCACCAGGACTCTGTCGTGGCTGGACGCGTCGACTTCGATTTCATAGTAATCGGAATCATCCGCCATCAGATGGGTGAACAGATCCTTTTCGTCGCCGGTGATGTCGCTTGCGGCCCACCAGGTGTCGTTGTATTCGTACGGGTCAGTGCAGGGATTGATGTCGTCCCACCAGAGATCATAATCTGTGCAACTCAGGCCCTCCACGAGGATGTAATAGGTTCCACCCGCAGCCGCGACGTTGAAGTCGATGTACTCGTCGTCGATCGAGGTGGTTGAACTCGCAAGGACGGCTCCGCCGCTGTCCAGGAGGTACAGGCTCACATCGCCGTCGGCGTGGGTGTAATTGAGGTCGACGAGCACCCGGTTGTAACCGGCGTTTACGGATATTTCGTAGTAATCGGGGTCGTGCGCGATGAGGTTGTTCTGCCAGTCCTGCTCACTACTCGTGAGGTTGGTAGCGGTTGCAAGGGTATCGTTCTGCTCGCGCCAGTCGTCGGTGCAGTTGTCCTGGTCGTCCCACCACAAGTTGTAGCTGTTGCACTGGTTTCCACCCACGGGGAAGACGTGGATGTAATAGGTTCCCTGGGCGGAGACTGCGAAATCAATGAACTCGTTATCGGTGGTGGATGTCGAACTCGCCAGAACGGTCCCCGTGTTGCCGAGAAGCTCGACGTCAATGTTGCCCGCCGAATGGTCGAACTGAACATCGACAAGAACATTCAGCACGGTGGAGGAAGAGACCTCGATTTCCCAGTAGTCGGAGTCATTGGCTACAAGCGAGTTGAACCAGGTCTGTTCGTTCGAAGTGATATCGGTGCCGCCGGCCAGCACATCGTTGTCCTCGTAGGTATCGTCAGCGCAGTCGTCAATTGTGATGTTGATGGTAACTGACGAGGCCAGGGCGTTGCCACAGGTGTCAATGACGCCGGTGCCCACGGTGATCTCGTACGCGTCGCCGTCTGCAACGCCGGAGAATGCAATGGTGTAGGTGCTTGCGCTGACAGGTGTGATGCTGTCCATCACTCCTGAACCTGTAGTGGCGGTCCAGGTGACCGAGGATGTATCCACTCCGGAAACGTCTTCGCCGAAGGTCAGCGTATAGGTGTCGCCGGTTGTCCCGGTTGAATATGTTTGGTGCGAGGAGGTGACGGTCGGAGGACCTGCCACCGGGTCGACGCATGTGTCAATTGTAATGTTGATGAGTGGCATGAAACTCACCGGGTTGCCGCATGTATCAACCACTCCGGAACTGACGGCGAGGATGTACTGATCGCCGTCGGCAACGCCCGAGAAGGCAATAGTATAAGTGGAGGCATCCACTTGCGTGATCGTGTCGATTGTTCCGGAGCCCGTTGTCGCTGTCCAGGTAACAGTGGAAGTGCTGACACCGGAGACGTCCTCGTTGAACGTCAGTGTGTAGACTCCGGCGGTGGTGCCCCACGCATAATTCTGGCTGGTGGATGTGATCGTGGGAGGACCTGCCACCGGGTCGACGCATGTGCCAACGCTGATGTTGATGAGCGGCATTGACGCCATCGGGTTGGCGCAGATATCAACCACGCTGGTGCTGACATTGAGCGTGTATTGATCACCCTCGGCAACGCCGGAGAAGGCGATAGTATAGGTGGAGGCATCCACCTGCGTGATCGTGTCGATTGTTCCGGAGCCCGTAGCCGCCACCCAGGATACGGTGGTGGTGCTGACACCGGAGACGTCCTCGTTGAATGTCAGCGTGTAGACTCCGCTGGTGGTATCCCACGGATAATTCTGGCTGGTAGATGTGATCGTGGGGGGACCTGCCACCGGGTCGACACAAGGACCAGTATCGGTGTCCGTATCGGTATCCGTGTCGGTGTCCGTGTCGGTGACCGTGTCCGTGTCGGTGACCGTGTCCGTATCGGTGACCGTGTCCGTATCGGTGACGGTGTCCGTGTCGGTATCCGTGTCGGTATCGGTATCCGTGTCGGTGTCGGTATCCGTGTCGGCGTCGGTATCGGCATCCGTGTCGGCGTCGGTATCGGTGTCGGTTCCTGCATCGACGTTGAAACCTCTGGGATTGTTACCTGTGCAGCCGAGTGTTCCGAATCCCGTGGTTACAATAACAAACAACACCCCAAGGAAGATTCTTTTCATCGTCTTGCCCTTTCCAGAAAGGTAGTACCGACCCGGTGTTCGCAGCTTTTTGATTGCAAAATTATACCATGGTTGAAGTTGGTTGCGTGGAATAAATAGAGGAATCCAAAACTGTTTCCTCCCAAGCTGCTATAAGATGTAGTCATCGACAAAGGGGAGGTGTGCATGCCTTTTTACAAGACGGAAATGTGTATCCGGACTGCGGTGCTCGCGGCGTTTGCGTTCGCGGCGCTTGCAGGCGGATGCAGCGATGAAAAGACTTATAATCAAACATGCGAGGACGTGGGCGGCGATACGTCCGTGAGCGAGCCCGAGTTTCTCATGAACCTGTCCATCGGCAACACGGGCTGGTTCTCGAGCCCGGCGGTGTACGACCTGGACGACGACGGCACAAAGGAGATCATCGCGCCCTTCTACGATGTGGGAGTGTGGGACACTTCGGGAAATCTTCTCTATACGATTCCCCACGACGATCAACATATGGGAAGAGTCTACGCGCCCTCGGCGATCGCGGACCTGGACGGAGACGGTATTGTGGAGCTGGTGGTCGCTGCAGGGGAGGGGAGCGTCGCCGCGTACGAGTGGGAAGCCGGCGAGTTCACAATCAAGAACGGATGGCCGGCCACCACCTGCATCGCGGGGAGTTGCTTCGAGGTCAGATCTCTGGCCGCCGACGATATCGACGGTGACGGGACCATCGAGATAGTCGTGTCCGACACCCGCAGTGAATCGCCGGAGGGATACGAAAGCACCAATCCTCACGTGTTCGTGTTCGAGCCGGACGGATCGATCAGGGACGGCTGGCCCCGGTACGATACCCGCGAGGGGGTGGGCACAGACCTGCCCGGGGGCGAGGACGCCAACTGTTACGGGCACAGCGGTTTCGGCTCCTATGGTCTCAATGTGGCCATCGGCGACATGGACGACGACGACGACAAGGAAATCCTTGTCACTTACGACAACCACCACATCCAGGCGTTTAACCCGAACGGTACGGCGGTCCTGACAGACACCTCATACTTCAGCCGGAGAGGAAACGAATGCGAGGGCGAGCCCATGAGCTGGGGTCAGTTCATCCGGTGGCTCGAGCCTGAGGTGGAGGAGAATCATTATCATCTGCACGAGGGAGAGTGGCCGCATCCCAGCTGGACCATGTGGCTCCAGTGGACCCATTCGCCGCCCGCCGTGGGCGACATAAACGGGGACGGGCTCAACGAGGTCATCGGTGTTCCCAACGTGGAGATGGACGAGCCCTATCACACCTACCATTACGCGGTGATGGTCCTCGAGGGCGACTACGCGGCCAACGGCAATCGCTCTGCGCGAAGACTTCCGGGGTGGGAGGACCTCCCGTTGACTGAAGAACCCTTTTACAACGACGACTGGTATCCGCCCGGGGTTGTGCCGTCGCCCACTCTCGCCGATATCGAAGGCGACGAACGTCTGGAGATCCTGACGCCGGGCCCGGACGGTCACATGTACGCGTTCGGACCGCAGGCCAATCTCCTGTGGCGTTACGATTACTCGCACGGCAAACCGTTGATGAACGGCGGGGAGGCGGCGGTGGCGGATCTCAGCGGCGATGGTCGTCCGGAGATCATCTTTGCAACGTTCGGAGAACCGGGAGAAGAGAACGGATACCTGATCATCCTGTCCAGCGCCGGGCAGCTCCTCCACGACATCAAATTGCCCGACCAGAACGCGGACAGCGGAAACGGAGTCGGCGCCGCGGCGACCCCGACGATCGACGACCTGGACGGCGACGGAAATCTGGAGATCTTGGTGCTGACTATCGACCACGGCCTGGATGTCTTCACAGTGGAGGGTTCGGCCTGCAATTGTGTTCCAGCGGGGGCCGACCCGGATCTCTATTGCGGGCCGTGGCCAACCGGGCGCGGTAACTACCTGCGAAACGGCAGGGTTCCGGGATCATGATCGGCCACGCGGTTCGCAAAGCGGCCGGCGCCTTGCTGGGAACGTCGCTCCTCGTGAGCACGATCTTCACGGGTGTTGCGCTCGCCGATGGAAAACAACCCGGATTCGATAACTTCATCGCTCCGCTTCGCGCACAGGCGGGGCCTGTCTTGTCGCCTCCGCTCGGGGCAATACCCACAACCGAACTCTGGGCGACTGCGGGTTTCCGGTACGGCGCTTTCCGGTACGGTCTGGCCACTTACAAGACCGTGCAGACCGCGCTGGTGCTGGGCGGCGAGTGGTCGCCGAAAAATCTGGATCGCCTCGGGCTCGGCGGAAGTATCACGGCCTTCCAGAGCACCACGCTCATGATCGATCTTCCCCCGGCCATCGACGAAAAGAGGACCCACTTCGATCTGGGGCTCCTGGAGATTCACGGAAGATTCAGGGTGCTGGAGTTGAAGAGGCAATCGTCTGATCCGAAGTGGCCATTCGAGCTGGCGATCACCCCGTTCTTCAGGTTGGGCCTGCCCACGGATACATCCCGGATACGGGAGGATCGCCACATGCCGATCCGGGGGGTGATCGACGATCGAGTCATCGACGGACCTTACTTCCTGATCGAGCCGGGTGCTGCGTACGGCGTAACCCTGGGAGTGTTTTGTGTATACACGCACCAGGGACTTCTGATCGCGCCCATACACGACCAGGACAAGACGCATGTTTTTTACAGCATGCATTACGGGTTGGGGGCGAAAATAGCCGGTCTGGTGGAGATTGTGGTGGAGGCGAACGGCCTCATGCGATTTACCGAGAACATTGCGCACGAGCGACTCGCCGCCTGGGCCGTCAGCCCCGGCGTGCGCCTGGTATTGGACTCCGCCAGCTTTGAGCTGTCTTCCCGACTGGGCCTGGGGAATGACGCCTACGATCCATACGGAAACGTCACGCTGGGTTTGACCTTTGGGTGGAGATTTCCCTGAGTGCTTCAATCTTTGACAAGTGGCGAGGGAGCGTCTAAAATGCAATAGAAATGCATTTGGGACGATCCGGGGTGTAAAATGTATCTCTCTCGTCAACTCGAGTCCTCTGTCAAGAAAGCCTCGAAACAGTTTCCAGTCTTGCTGCTCACCGGAGCGAGGCAGGTGGGAAAGACCACGTTGCTTCGTCATCTGGCCAGAGACAATCGTACCTATGTGACCCTTGACGATCCTCTGGTGCTCAACCTGGCCCGGGAAGACGCGGCACTGTTTCTCAAGCGTTATCGTCCTCCTTTACTGATAGATGAAATTCAATATGCGCCGGGCCTCCTCCCTCATCTGAAAATGATCGCTGACGATGACGGACGCCCCGGCATGTTCTGGCTCACCGGCTCTCAACAGTTTCACTTGATGAGGGGTGTCTCCGAGTCATTGGCCGGGCGCGTCGGGGTTGTGCAGCTTCTGGGTTTGTCGCTCCGAGAGATCAATGAGTTCCCAGGAATCGGGGAAGCTTTTACGCCGACGAGGGAGAAGATCAGCAGATACGTATCGACGAGCACAGGTCTTTCTCTGGACGAACTTTACCACCACATCTGGCGAGGTGGATATCCGGGCCTGGCGCTGAACGAGGGTACAGACAGGGATCTCTTTTACGGATCCTACGTGCAAACCTACCTGCAAAGGGATGTGCGTGATCTCGCCCGGGTGGGTGATGAGATGTCCTTTTTGCGGTTCATGCGTGTCGCCGCCGGGCGCACGGGACAGCTCCTGAGGCTGGCGGAAATGGCTCGCGACGCAGATGTGGCGCCGAATACCGCCAAGAATTGGCTCTCTATCATGCAGGCCTCGGGGATCGTCTATCTGCTGGAGCCATATCATAGCAATGTGACGAAGCGTCTCATCAAGGCGCCGAAGCTCTACTTCCTGGATACCGGGCTTGCGGCCTATCTCACCGAGTGGACCTCCGCGAGGACGCTCGAAGCCGGGGCCATGTCCGGCCCGATACTGGAGACGTGGATAGTGACCGAGCTGCTAAAGAGCTACTGGCACAACGGAAAACGGGCACCATTCTACTATTATCGAGATAAAGACAAAAAAGAGATCGATTTGCTCATTGTCCAGGACGGAGTCATCTACCCTTTGGAGTTCAAGAAATCCGCTTCGCCACACAAAAGGGATGTCCGTCACTTCACGGCCCTTGGGAAGCTCGGGATGCCGATTGGCCATGGCGGCCTCGTGTGCCTGAACGATCACTGTCTTCCCTTGACCGAATCGGTCGATACTATTCCGGCCTGGGCGTTGTAGTCGGCGGCGTTCCTGCGAATACGATTTTAGCTGGTTTTAGTGACCTTAATGATTATGGGAGGAGTCTCCGCAGCTGGGGGCCGGGGCGGGGCCTTTGGGGGCGGGGCCGGTGCCCTGGGGAAGTCCGGGGGGGCCTGCTCCAGGACCTGCTCCGTGGCCGTGACCCGCATGACCGTCGGGATCTCCCGCCAGTTTCTTTTCACAACCGGCGAGGCCGGTGTTCTTTTCGCAGTAGCGTTTCTGGATGTCCGAGGGCACGATACCGCCGAAGCTCTCCTTGCCGTTCACTACCCAGGTGGGGCTTGCGCCGATGCCCAGCCCGTTTGCGATCTTGATGTCTTCCGATAGCAGCGCCTTGCCCTCATCGCCGGTGGCGCATTTCTCGATTACCGCAGCATTGATGCCGGTCTTCTTGCCGGTGCATGATTTCCAGTCGTCGTTTTTGATGTCCGATCCTCGGCACCATACGTAAGACATGTACTTGTTGTTTGCCCCGTAGTGCTTGGCCGCGCAGATATGCCGGATGTTTTCTTCTACTTCGGGTTGGCCGTGCAGGGATTTGAATACACCGTCGGTCTCTTCACCGATGAAGTGCATACTGAAGCTCATGTCCTTGCCGAAGGCGTCGAGCAACTCCTTTACCGCCTTGAGGGCAATGGCGCCGTACGGGCACTGGCTCATCACGAACACCTCCAGCGAGCGTGAAGGTACTTCGCGGCACGCGAAAGAGATCTCGCATTCGGGATCGTTGCAGTCGACCTTGCCGTTGCCGGTGTCGTCTATCTTGTTGTCGCAGACCTCGGCGGTGGGATCGAACTCGGGCTTGACCTTGAGGATGTTGTGCTTGCCGGCGGGCGCGAGCCACCTGGCTATTTGCTTGGCGCCGTCCGCGTCGTTGTCGAGGCTCTCGTCGAAGAAGACCGCGGGCAGCATCTTGATGCCGAACTCCTTGCACAACTTCTGGGTTTCGGCATCTTCCCAGTAAAGGGTTTTGGCTTCGAGGCCGGGGAAGACCTGTTTGAGGCTGGTGAACAGGGGCGCCGGGTCGCACTTCTCGCCGCAGCGCTTGTCGGTGACGGCGGTGACGACGACCTTGCCCGGGGGAGGGAGCTCCAGACAGTATTTTATCTTCTCTTTCTCGCCGTAAACTCCGCAGATATGCTTGACGAAGTCGTGGGTCATCCGGCCGCCCTTGTAGTCCTCTCCGTTGATCTTGATGGTCGGGCTCCCCTGGACACCCGCCGTCTTCGTCCTGTTGAAGCTCTCGGTGAGAAGCTCCTTCCCCCTGTCACCGTTCACGCAACCGGACAGGGCTGCGGGATCGATGCCAGTCTCTTTTGCGCAGGATTCCCAGTTCTTGGGGATCGTCTTCCATTCCTTGTTCATGCAGAGGATGTAGTCGAGCTGCTTGTCTTTCGCCACGTCTCCTGCGCAGATCTGATACTTGTTGCCGTTGAGTTCATCATCTCCGTGCATGCTGTGCAGCTTGCCCGCGTCATCAACCGTGCCCACAAAATCGAGATGCAGAGACACCTCGTCGGAGAACTTACGCACTGCGGGTACTATGGCATCCACGGCCTGCACTCCGAACGGGCACTGGGACATGACATAGAGATCGATCTTGACTGACGTCTCCACGGCAGGCGCCGCGTCGGCCTTGTCGCCCCCGTCTTTTTTATCGCCGCAGCCAATCGCAAGGATCAACGTTGCGCTCAGGGTTGCCGCAAAAAGGATCTTGGTTTTCATCTTCATTAATGTCTCCTCAAAGTGAACAGTTGATGTGTACATACACCGAATAGTTTCTGGCATGCAACAGGGGGGAGGGGAGGGTTATTCCTCGCGTTATTAACCCGCTTCGCTTATCTCGTACTCAATGTCCTTGAGAAGCACGTCAAGGATTTCCATTTCCACCTGCGCGACGTTGTAAAGGAACGTGTGCTTCGCACGGAAATAGCCGCTGTTCCTGGGGATCTTGCTCTCCCTCTTTTTCTCCACGTGATAATCGAGCTTTATTTGCTGCACGCCCAATCGCATGAGTTTTTGGAAGAACTTGTTTGTCAGACTGAAATCGGGCTTTTGCGATCCGCCCATGTATTTGGCCAGAACGAAATCCTTGAGTCCGGATTTCTCAATTTTGGACCCGGGAATCTGGTGCATCTGGGACAAAAGCGGCGTATTGAAGAGCAGGTATTTTACCGTGCCCGTATACCATTTCATCATTCCGCCGGTTTTCATCGGCCCGGAGTTGCCGTTGAAGTGCCCGAGGGCCGCGTTGATCACATGTCCAATCTCTCCCTTGCGCTTGTTGATGGCGTCCGTGACTTCCTTGTTGGCTGCGCGCGCCGCCTCAACGGCCTTGACCTTTTCGGCCGCTGTCGCCATCGTAACCGCCCGACTGACGAGATCGCACCCAAGAGTCTCGCCACGGTCACAGGCTTTTTGCAGCGTCTTGCCGGACCCCTCGAGATCTTTCATGAGATGGACGCCCTTCTGCTGGGCCAATCCGTACAGTACGCATGCCATGTGATTCCCGTGGAGGCAGTCCAGGCTGCATCGCTCCGTGATCTTGAGAGAACCCATGGATTCTCCGGTCACCCATCCCGTGGCTGTGTCTACGGATGTTGCGGAGGATCTGAAGTCCGCCACCGGACAATCTGTGAAATCGTCGGTAAACCTCAGCACCGAATTGTAATAGAAGTAGAATCCCAGACCGCCGCCGAGCAACAGCAGCACGATAACGACAACGATTATCTTCACTTTCATGACGGTTCCTTTTTTAGATGCTGATGCATGAACTATAGCCGCGCTGCGGGATAAAAGTCGAGGGGTGGGATGAGTATTGGGGCGTGGCCGATCAGGTAGCTATATGCAGAGGCCGAGGGTGGTGGTTAAAGGGAAGTACGCGGTGATTCCGTCGGTCAGCGTGTATGTGCAGACCCTGCCTGCTGTGCTGCAATCGCCTGTGACGCAGCAATACTGTTTGCAGACGGCCGTTTCCGAGTCGCAGTGTAGCCCGGGCATGCAATACGCGGTGTCGGAGCAGGCGGCGTCCTCCGCCTCGGTGTTCGGCGGCGCCCAGCACTGGAACCCCGTATGATCCTGGGTAGTGGTGTCGTAGGTGGTGTCGCAGGCTTCCCCGGTAGAGGTGGCGCAGGGCGCCTGCGTGACGGGGTTGCACGTGATACCTGTTCCGAGCGTTACGCAGGATCCACCACTGCCGCCGGTGTCGGTGTCAGTATCGGTGTCGGAATCGGTGTCGGAGTCGGTATCGGAGTCAGTGTCGGAATCGGTGTCGGAGTCGGAGTCAGAGTCAGAGTCGGAATCAGAATCAGAATCGGAGTCAGAGTCGCTGTCAGAGTCGCCATCGGTGTCGGAATCGGAGTCCGCGTCGCTGCCGATCTCGGTGGTGGCAGGGGCGCAGCCCGTGCCCGAGACAAAGATGACGGCCATGGCAATCAGGATGAACAATTTTGCTTCAGTCATTTCAATTACTCCCTCGGTTCCGATTCTGGCCTGCATCCACTATATTGGACCATGCGCAACCACATATAATTTAATCTTCTTCACCATTAACTTAAGTGGAGTTCAGTTCCAATTATAGATGAATTATTGAGACTATTGGTGGAGTATTCGGCTCACCCCCCCGGATTGGCAAGTGGAGATCGATCCTCCCCGAGCACGGTGTTGTCGATGAGACGGGTGCCGCCGATCCTTGCGGCCAGCGCGATGAGCATTGTTTCGCCCGCCAAAGCCTCGTCATCGAGGGGGGCGAGAGAAGCGGGGTCGACCGCAGATATGTAGTCAATGGAATCGCACGCGCCCTCGATAGAAGAGACGACCGGCGCAAGAAGCGCCTTCACGCTTTTTTCTCCCCTGTCGAAGAGTACGTGGGCCGCTGCAAGGCCCGAGGGGATGGCCGTCGCCCGGGATCGCTCCTCATTCGAAAGGTATTCGTTGCGGGAACTCATGGCCAGCCCGTCGGGTTCGCGGACGGTGGCCATGCCCACGATCTTTACGGGCATATTGAGGTCGTGGGTCATTTTTCGAATGACCTGTAGCTGCTGGTAGTCCTTGCGTCCGAAGATGGCGGCGCAGGGGCCGATGATGTTGAACAATTTGGCGACGATGGTGGCCACCCCGTCGAAGTGGCCCGGGCGATGAGCGCCGCAAAGACCTTCCGTGATACCGTTCACCGAGATGGTGGTGCCGGCGTTCGGCGGGTACATTGTCTCAACGCTCGGAGCGAAGACCAGGGCGGCTCCTGCAGGGGCGAGCTTGTCCAGATCGTCTGCCAGGTTTCTGGGATAGAGATCGAAATCCTCGCCGGGCCCGAACTGTGTGGGGTTTACAAAGATGCTCACCACCACCAGATCCCCGTGGTTTCCCGCCTCGCGCACGAGATCGAGGTGACCCTCGTGAAGCGCGCCCATGGTGGGGACCAGACAAACGGAAGTTCCCCGCGCCCGTTCATCGTCGCAAAGGGAGCGGATCTCTTGCGGATCGCGGATGATCGTTGGTGTTCGGCTCATGTTTTCAGTGTACTGGCGTCTTGTCCGGGGAGACGCTGTAGATCCGGTTGTCGGAGGATTGATCGGAGCCGTCCACCGAGACAGAGTGCTCCCTTGCGGGATACTCGCCGCGTCTCACCTCGCCTGCGTATTCATCCACAGCTTCGCGTATGGTTTGTCCGAGATTGCCGTACAGCTTGAGGAACCGCGGCGTGAAGTCCTCGTTCATGCCGAGCATGTCGTAGATGACGAGCACCTGGCCGTCGCAATGCGGGCCCGCGCCGATGCCGATGGTCGGCACGTCCACCTCCTCGGTGATCGTGCGGGCCAGCTCCAGGGGCATGCTCTCGAGAATAATGCAGAACGCTCCCGCCTCGGCCACCGCTCGGGCGTCTTCGATGATGCGCACCCGGTCGATTCCGTTGCGACCCTGCATCTTGAACCCGCCGACCGCGTGCACCGACTGGGGGAGCAGGCCCACGTGACCCACCACAGGGATGCCCGCCGCAGTGAGTCGCGCGATGGTGTCGGCCATCTCTATTCCGCCCTCGAGCTTGACCGATTCCACGCGACCTTCCTGCATCAGCCTGCCCGCGGATTGCAGCGCCTGTTCGGGAGAAACCTTGTAGGTCATGAAGGGCATGTCGCCGCACAGGTGCGCGCGCTCCACGCCTCGGGAGACGGCGCGGCTGTGATATATCACGTCGTCGAGTGTCACCGGCAACGTGGAGTCGTGACCCTGAATCACCATGCCCAGGGAGTCGCCCACCAGCACCATGTCTACGTTGGCGCGATCGACGAGCCGAGAGAAGGTGGCGTCGTAGGCCGTCACCATGACGATCTTCTTGTTCTTTGACTTGTAAGAAATCAGCTTCGGGACTGTGATCTTTTTTTGTGCCATCGGTCGCTCTTCCTTTGCTGGAATGAACGCCAATCGAACGGTGATGTTCGACAGCTTTTTTTCATTTCGTTCTACGTCGATGACGGCCCGCAGAGGTCCACTTCGACGTGGGAATTGTATAGTTTGAATTCTATTCCCATGCAAGTCCTGTAGGCGCGAGGGCGAAGACAGGGTATTTGGTGTTTGCAATGGTATGACAAAGAGTTATACTCTTAGTAGGAAGAAAGGTGTAACCATGCCGCAGGTAAAGACCGCAATTTCGATCCCCGAGGCTCTCTTCGAGCAGGTCGAGCGACTCGTTGAAGATCTCGACATCTCGCGCAGTCGTCTCTTCGCGCTGGCTGTGGAGGAACTCCTTGCGCGTCACGAGAACCTCAAGATACTGGATGCGATCAATGCTGCGAACGCGGAGTCCCGAAGTGAGAGCGAGCGAAAGCACCGGCGCCGGATGCGCAACAAGCATCGCGCACTGGTCGAGGGGCAATGGTAGTTCGGCAAGGGGATGTCTTCTGGGTCGATCTCGGACGCCCTTCGGGATCGGGGCCGGGGTACAAGCACCCTCACGTAATTATCCAGAACAACGTGTTCAACAAGAGCGATATCCATACTGTTGTCGTCTGCGCCATAACCTCGAACATGCGGCTGGCCGGCTCGCCGGGGAACGTGGCGCTCAAGAAAGGGACGGCCAATCTGCCCAAACGCTGCGTCGTCAACGTCTCGCAGATCTTCACAGTGGACAGGGACGACCTCGCTCAGAAGATCGGCGCCCTGTCGCCTCGCCTGGTGCGCGATGTTCTCGATGGTGTCCGGCTGGTTACCGAGCCACGGGACGTCGAGTAGAGATGTTTAGATATTGTAATTGAACGGGACGGGTTCGCTAGAAACTCACCCCAAAAAGAAGTTCGAGCAGGCCGCTGCCGGAACCGCCTGTCCCTGCCGCACGGCATCCGCATCCACCGTCATCTTTGTTACCCGTGCCTGCATCGGCGCTTGTGTCCGTATCCGTGTCTGAATCAGTATCCGTGTCCGTATCGGTATCGGCATCCGTGTCGGTATCGGAATCCGTGTCGGTGTCCGTGTCGGTATCGGTGTCCGAGGCTGTGCCGTCGCAAACGCCTGATGTGCACTGATCGTCGATTGTCGTTGCGTTGCCGTCGTCGCAAGAAGAACCGTTGGGGTCATTTTCCGTGCAATCGTCAACGATTTCTTTACACGACTCAACACAGTCCCCATCTCCGTCCGGGCCGGGACAGGGATCGCCCATTCCAACACATGATCCCGCGCCATTACAGGTGTCAGTGGCTGTACAAAACAAACCGTCGTTGCAGGGAGTGCCGTTGGCATCATTGCCTATGCAGTTGTCAAAAGCTTCGTCACATGACTCAACGCAGTTGATATCCCCATCCGGCCCGGGGCAGGGATTTCCGGTTCCCACACACGAACCGGCACTGTCACAGGCATCGGTGACTGTGCAGAACAAGCCATCGTCACATGAAGATCCGGTGGTGTCGGGACCGGTGCAGTCGTCGGCCGTTTCATCACAGGACTCCGCACAATCCCCATCGCCGTCGGGACCTGTGCAAGGATATCCTGTGGAGCTGCCGCATACACCGGTAGTGCATGTCTCGGTGCCGTTACAGAACGAACCGTCATCGCAAGCCGAACCATTTGTGTCGTTTGCAAGACAATTGTCAGCAGTTTCATCACACGTTTCTGCACAATCGCCATCGCCGTCGGGGCCGTCACAGGGATTTCCAGTGGAGCTACCGCAAACGCCGGTCGTGCATATTTCGGTGCCGTTGCAGAACAAACCATCGTTGCAGGTTGTACCGTCAGTATCATTAGCCGTGCAGTTATCGGCTGTTTCATTACAGGTTTCCGAGCAATCCCAGTCGCCGTCCGGGCCGTCGCAAGGATCACCTGAGGAACTACCACATACGCCGGTTGTGCATGTTTCGGTGCCGTTGCAGAACGAACCGTCATCGCAACTGGAACCATTCGTATCGTTTGCAGTACAGTTGTCAGACGTCTCGTCACAGGATTCCGCACAATCGCCATCGCCGTCGGGGCCTGTGCACGGGTATCCTGTGGAGCTACCGCAAACACCGGTTGTGCAGGTTTCGGTGCCGTTGCAGAATGAACCGTCGTCACAAATGGAACCGTTCGTGTCGTTTGCAGTACAGTTGTCAGACGTCTCATTACAAGATTCCGTGCAATCTCCGTCACCGTCCGGACCGTTACAGGGATTTCCAGTGGAGCTACCGCATACGCCGGTCGTGCATATTTCGGTGCCGTTGCAGAAAGAACCATCATCGCAAGCCGAACCATCTGTGTCGTTTGCAAGGCAATTGTCTGCAATTTCATCACATGTTTCTGCACAGTTGCTGTCGCCGTCCGGGCCGTCACACGGATCTCCAGTGGAGCTACCTCCGCATACGCCGGTCGTGCAGGTTTCGGTGCCGTTGCAAAACGAACCGTCATCACAGGTTGTACCTGTCAGATTTTCGCACACACCATCGGTAGTTGCGCCTGCCGCTATACTGCACGCCTGACAATCGTCGGTATCGTTTCCGCCGCAGGCAATGTTGCAGCAGACTCCGTCCACGCAGTGGCTGTTCAGACAATCGGTATCAGCTGTGCATTCCTCCCCGTCGGGCAAGAATACAAACTCAAAAACGTACGCCGCGCCGGCACTCGAACCTCCAGTGCTTTCATAACGAGCCCCTACGATGGTCGTATCGCCGCTTATGGACACGGACCGGCCGAAACCGTCATAAGTCTGGGCGTTGCTCGCCATTAGCTTCTTCACTTCTCCCCAATTGTCGGTTCCGCCCTGATCCCGCTCGAACACGTACGCCGCGCCGGAGTTATCGCCTCCCGTGTCTTCTCCAGAAGCTCCGACAATGGCCGTATCGCCGCCGATGGACACGAATATGCCGAAGTAGTCATCGGCATGGGCGTCGCTCGCGGTGATTTTCTTTACCTGTCCCCAGTTGTCGGCCCCGCCCTGGTCCCTGTCGAACACGTACGCCGCGCCGGAGTTATCGCCTCCCGTGTCTTCTCCAGAAGCTCCGACAACGGTCGTATCGCCGCCTATTGACACGGAATCGCCTAAGGCGTAACCGGCCTGTGCGTCGCTCGCGATGAGTTTTTGTACCTGTCCCCAGTTGTCGGCCCCGCCCTGGTCCCTGTCGAATACGTACGCTGCACCGGCGAGTGAACCTCCCGTGTCTTCTCCATAAGCCCCGACGATGGCCGTATCGCCGCTGATGGACACGGATCTGCCGAAGTAGTCACTAGCCTGTGCGTCGCTCGCGATGAGTTTTTGTACCTGTCCCCAGTTGTCGGCCCCGCCCTGGTCCCTGTCGAACACGTACGCCGCGCCGGCAGACGAGCCTCCCGTGTCTTCATGTTGAGCACCAACGATGATCGTATCGCCGCTGATGGACACGGAGCCGCCGAAGTAGTCATAAGCCTCCGTGTCGCTCGCCATGATTTTTGTCACTTCTCCCCAGTTATCGAATCCGCCATGGTCCCTCTCGAATATGTACACCGCGCCGGCGTACAAAGCTCCCGTGTCTTCTCCATCAGCCCCTACGATGGCCGTATTGCCGCTGATGGACACGGAGTCGCCGAACCAGTCACTAGCCTGGGCGTCGCTCGCCATCAGTTTTTTACTTTCTCCCCAGTTGTTGGTCCCACCCTGATCCCGCTCGAACACGTATGCCGCGCCGGCATCAAAGGCTCCCGTGTCTTCCCGACGTGCCCCGACGATGGCCGTATTGCCGTTTATGGACACGGAGTAGCCGAACCGGTCATCAGGCTCGGCGTCGCTCGCGGTGAGCATTTTCTGCTCGGTCCACACCGGGTCGATCTCGATAGGATAGACAGCGTTGCTATCGTCAACAACAACGGCAAACCCGTCATCTGCCAACTCAAACCGCGCCGGCAGCGCCTCGCCTTTTCTATCCAGAACAATAAGACTATGTGCCCAGAGCAGAGTTGCGCCGTCTTCGTCTTTCAGGACCAGTTCGTCGTCGCCACGATTTTCAATGGTCAGTTCGGTGTTGACTTCGATGTTGAGCCTGAGTTCATCGCCGCCGTTATCCAGTGGCCTCTTCTCGATAGTAAAGCCCTGTTCAAAACCAACTGGTCCGTTGAGATACCACTCGGTGATGTCGCCGCGCTGATAGTCCACGCGATTGCGTTCAACAGTTCGCGTCGCTCGTTGAACAACACCAGACTGCTCACCACGCTCAACAGAAGCAAGCCTCATTTCCACTGCCCACTCGGCGTTCTTTTTCATCGGCAAAATCCGCACCGAATCGCTCTCCAGTTCCGCACGGAGATGATGCCTGCCGTTGATGGCGACAGGAATTTTTCCACTGGTGGAGATCGCAAACTCAGGCCCGGCCTCTTCTTGTCTGGACTTGATGAACGCCGCTCTTAAAGCCGGAGGCATCGCATCGCTTTTTGGCCTGGAATCTACTTCCGGCATACCAGGAGTGGACAAATTCTGGTCCGGTTCCACCAGAGCGGACGGCTCATCGGGTAAGGGATCTTCAGCGGCCTCGTCACACCCGACAAAAACAGCCAGCATGACCAGCCCTGCAAGCGATGTGGTCAAAACGGCGATAACCGCCCCGCGCTTGAAACCAGTTGATTTCAGGTGGTTCATCTTGTCCTCCATGTAAACGTTGAGAACAAAGTACATCGCAGGCAAATTCTTGTCGAGGCGTTTGATAGAGGCGTGGCATGTGGGACGGTGCTACTGGCGAGGTTCTCGATGGTGTCCGGCTGGTTACCGAGCCACGGGATGTCGAGTAGAGATGTTTAGATGTTGTAATTGAACGGAGCGGGTTCGCTAGAAACTCACCCCAAAAAGAAGTTCGAGCAGGCCGCTGCCGGAACCGCCTGTCCCTGCCGCACGGCATCCGCATCCTCCGTCATCTTTATTCCACGTGCCTGCATCTGCGCTTGTGTCAGTGTCCGTGTCGGTATCCGTATCGGTGTCTGCATCTGAATCCGTGTCTGAATCAGTATCTGAATCCGTGTCGGAATCGGTGTCGGTATCCGTATCGGTGTCTGTGTCGGTATCCGTGTCGGAATCGGTGTCGGTATCCGTGTCGGTATCTGTGTCGGTATCCGTGTCGGTATCTGTATCAGTGTCGGAGGCAGTTCCGTCGCAAACCCCGAAGGTGCACTGATCGTCGATTGTCGTTGCGTTGCCATCATCGCAAGAAGAACCGTTGGGGTCATTTTCCGTGCAATCGTCAACGATTTCTTTACACGACTCAACACAATCCCCATCTCCGTCCGGGCCGGGACAAGGATCGCCCATTCCAACACATGATCCAGCGCCGTTGCAGGTGTCGGTGGCGGTGCAATACAAACCGTCGTTGCAGGGAGTACCGCTGACATCATTGCCTGCGCAGTTGTCAAAAGTCTCGTCACATGACTCAACGCAGTTGATGTCCCCATCCGGCCCGGGGCATGGGTTTCCTGTTCCCACACACGAACCGACTGCGTCACAGGCATCGGTGACTGTGCAGAACAAGCCATCGTCACATGAAGATCCGGTGGTGTCGGGGCCGGTGCAGTTATCGGCCGTTTCGTCACAAGATTCCGCGCAATCCCCGTCACCATCCGGGCCGGTACATGGATATCCTGTGGAGCTGCCGCAAACGCCGGTTGTGCATGTCTCGGTGCCGTTGCAGAACGAACCGTCATCGCAAGCCGAACCATTTGTGTCGTTTGCAAGACAATTGTCAGCAGTTTCATCGCAGGTTTCCGCGCAGTCACCATCGCCATCGGGACCGTCACAGGGATTCCCCGTGGAGCTACCGCAAACGCCGGTTGTGCATGTTTCAGTGCCGTTGCAGAATGAACCGTCATCGCAGGTCGAACCATCCGTATCGTTTGCCGTGCAGCTATCGGCAGTTTCATCACACGTTTCTGCACAGTCGCCATCGCCGTCGGGGCCGTCACACGGATTCCCAGTGGAGCTACCGCCGCATACGCCGGTCGTGCATGTCTCGGTGCCGTTGCAAAATGAACCGTCATCACAACTGGAACCGTTCGTGTCGTTTGCAAGGCAATTGTCGGCCGTCTCGTCACAAGATTCCGCGCAATCCCCATCGCCGTCGGGACCTGTGCATGGGTCTCCTGTGGAGCTGCCGCAAACGCCGGTTGTGCATGTTTCAGTGCCGTTGCAGAACGAGCCGTCATCGCAAGCCGAACCATTCGTGTCGTTTGCAGTACAGTTATCGGCAGTTTCATCGCAGGTTTCCGTGCAGTTGTCGTCTCCGTCGGGGCCGTTACAGGGATTCCCCGTAGAGCTACCGCAAACGCCGGTAGTGCAGGTCTCGGTGCCGTTGCAGAACGAACCATCATCGCAAACCGAACCATCCGTATCGTTTGCAAGGCAATTGTCAGCAGTTTCATCACACGTTTCTGCACAATCGCCATCGCCGTCGGGGCCGTCACACGGATCCCCGGAGGAACTGCCGCAAACGCCGGAAGTGCAGGTTTCGGTGCCGTTGCAGAATGAACCGTCATCACAGGTTGTACCTGTCAGGTTTTCGCACAAACCGTCGGTACTCGAACCCGTTGCGATACTGCAAGCCTGGCAATCAGTGTTTACTCCCCCGCCACATGCGTTGTTGCAGCAGACCCCATCGACGCAGTGACTGTTGATACAATCGGTATCATTTGTGCATTCCTCCCCGTCAGGCAAGAATACTAACTCAAAAGCATACGCCGCGCCGGCGGAAGAGCCTCCCGTGTCTTCTTCACGAGCCCCGACAATGGCCGTATTGCCGCTGATGGACAGGGAGTAGCCGAACCAGTCACCAGCCTGGGCGTCGCTCGCGATAAGTTTTTTAACTTCTCCCCAGTTGTCGGCCCCGCCCTGGTCCCTGTCGAATATGTACGCCGCGCCGGCCTCCGCACCTCCAGCGTTTTCGTAATGAGCTCCGACGATGGCGGTATCGCCGCTTATGGAAACGGAGTAGCCGAAATGGTCGGTGGTCTGTGCGTCGCTCGCGGTGAGTTTTTTAACTTCTCCCCAGTTGTCGGTTCCGCCCTGATCCCGCTCAAACACGTACGCCGCGCCGGCTTCCCCGCCTCCCGCGTCTTCGCAATCGGCTCCAACTATGACCGTGTCGCCGCTTATGGACACGTTGCGACCGAAGTAGTCATCAGCTTGTGCGTCGCTCGCCATCAATTTCTTTACCTGCCCCCAGTTATCGATTCCACCCTGGTCCCTGTCGAATAAGTACGCCGCGCCGGCAGCCAAGGCTCCGGTGTCTTCTTCATGAGCCCCGACAATGGCCGAATCACCGCTGATGGATACGGAGATGCCGAAGCGGTCATCAGCCTGGGCGTCACTCGCGATCAGTTTCTTAACCTGTCCCCAGTTGTCGGTTCCGCCAAGGTCCCTGTCGAACACGTACGCCGCGCCGGCGTTCGAGCCTCCAGCGTCTTCGTAAGCAGCTCCAACGATGGCGGTATCGCCGCTGATGGACACTGAGATGCCGAAGTAGTCAAGAGCCTGGGCGTCGCTCGCCATTAGCTTCTTCACTTCTCCCCAGTTGTCGGTTCCGCCCTGATCCCGCTCAAACACGTACGCCGCGCCGGCGTTAAGACCTCCCGTGTCTTCCCCATACGCCCCGACGATTGCGGTGTCGCCGCTTATGGATACGGAGCGGCCGAGTTGGTCACCAACCTGAGCGTCGCTTGCGGTGAGCTTCTTTACTTCTCCCCAGTTGTCGGTTCCGCCCTGATCCCTATGGAATACGTACACAGCGCCGGCGAAATCGTCTCCCGTGTCTTCTCCAATAGCCCCGACGATGGCCGTATCGCCGCTGATGGATACGGACCAGCTGAAGTAGTCTTCAAACTGGGCGTCGCTAGCGGTTAGCTTTTTCTGCTCGGTCCAGACCGGGTCGATCTCAATGGGATAAACAGCGTCGGCATCGTTAATAACAACGGCAAACCCGTCATCTACCAACTCAAACCGCGCCGGCAGCGCCGCGCCTTTCACATCCAGAACAATAAGACTATGCGCCCAGAGTAGGGTCGCGCCGCCTTCATCTTTCAGGCCCAGTTCGTCGTCGCCCCGATTTTCAATGGTCAGTTCGGTGTTGACTTCGATGTTGAGCTTGATCTCATCTCCACAGTGATCCAGCGGCTTCTCCTCAATCGTAAATCCCTGTTCGAAACCGACCGGGCCGTTCAGATACCACTCGGTGATGTTGCCGCGCCGGTAATCCACGCGGTTGCGTTCAACACTTCGCGTCGCTCGTTGAACCACGTCGGATTTGTCGCCACGCACTACAGAGGCGAGCTTCATATCCACCGACCACTCGGCGTTCTTTTTCATCGGCAAAATCC
>JAUVDV010000101.1 GCA_030595125.1 Deltaproteobacteria bacterium | reverse complement strand
CCCCCCCCGCCCCGACGACCCCCCCCCGCGCGCCGCCCCTCTCACCCCCCACTGCCCTCACACCTTCCCTCCTCGCCGCCCCTGCGATCTGACCTCCTGCGACGACACGGACCTGTGCACGCACACCGACAACTGCGACGGAATGGGCGGCTGCTCAGGGGACGTCATCGTGTGCGCGGACGACCCGCCGCCGTGCGGCGCTCAGCGGACCTGCAACGGTTCGGATACCTGCACAGAGATCTGGCCCGGCTCGACGACCGCCTGCGACGACACGGACCTGTGCACGCACACCGACAACTGCGACGGAATGGGCGGCTGCTCAGGGGACGTCATCGTGTGCGCGGACGACCCACCGCCGTGCGGCGCTCAGCGGACCTGCAACGGTTCGGATACCTGCGCAGAGATCTGGCCCGGCTCGACGACCGCCTGCGAGGACGGTGACTACTGCACCGACGGTGACGCCTGCAACGGCTCGGGTGGTTGCACGCCGGGCGGCGACGATCCGTGTAATCCCGGCGATGTCTGCTGGGAAGCCGAGGACCAGTGCTGCACGCCCGGATTTGGCACCGTGTGCGATTCTGTCAGTGGAGATGTGTATTCCACCGACTCCTGTGGGCATCAGGAAACGACCCTGATTCAAGATTGTTTGCCCACGCAGACTTGCGTGGATGGCTCGTGTATCTGCGCCGAGGGTTGGACCGGGGATATGTGTGGTCGTTGTTTGGTCTACGTGAACCTCGCTACCGGTGATGATGCTTTTGACGGCAGAAGTTGGTCCACCCCGAAGGCCTCCGTCCAGGGAGGGATTAACCAGGCCGTAATAGATGGGGATTGTGAAATCTGGGTGGTAGAGGGCACCTATCTTCCCACCGCGGTCGATGATCGGTCCGATGCAATTCAGATGGCGTCTGGTGTGGACTTGTACGGAGGCTTCGCAGGGGGTGAGGACGAGCGGGAAGACAGAAACATCGCCGCGAACGAAACGATTCTGAGCGGCGAAATAGGCAGCTCTTCCTCACTGACAGACAACTCCTTCCACGTTGTTCTCGGAGCAAACGACGCTATTCTTGATGGTTTCACCATAACAGGAGGCTACGCCGACGGTACGGGAGGCACATCCGAGGGGGCTGGCATGCGCAATGTCAATGTATCCCCCACTGTGGCCAACTGTGAGTTCTTCGGAAATTACGCAACCAATTTGGGGGGAGCGGCGTACCACTATCTTTCGAGTGCTACGTATACCAACTGTGTCTTCGACGCCAACAGCGTGGACGGCAACGGGGGTGCTATCGCGAGCCTTGTTTCTGATGTGCACGTCACCGGCGGTTCCTTTAACTCAAACAGTTCCCAGTACGAAGGGGGTGCCGTCTTCTCATCGGGTTCGACCCTTACCCTGCATGGCAATTCGTTCACTCTGAATGAAACCGACGAAGGCATGTGGACGTACCAGGGAAACGGGGGAGCGGTACTTACTGTCGATACGGACATTCATTTCATGGACATTGATTTCGAGTTCAACCAGGCCGACAGAGATGGGGGTGCCGTCTTTAACAGAAACGCGACAGGCACCATCGAGAACTGTACCTTCACCGGGAACAGCTCTGATACGCGCGGAGGGGGCATTTTTAACGAATCCGGTGCCGTTACAATCTCCCAATCCCAGCTGTATTCAAACGACGCTGGCCTAGGCGGTGGTGTTTACAATGCCAACTCTTCGCCGATCATAGAGAGTTGCCTCTTTTACGAAAACACTGCTTCCAAAGGCTCTGGTGTGTACAACGCCGAATACACCGAGGCGTCTATAGAAAATTGTAGTTTCTCGTTTAATGCGGCGACCACTCAGGGTGGGGCGATTCACAACTACCGATCGCAACCCACCATTGAAGGCTGTGCGTTTTGGGACAATTCATCTGATGAAGGTGCTGCGGTGTACAACGACCAGGCGGTGGAAGTGACTATCCGCAATAGCATCTTCAACGGCAATACATCGGTGTTTACCGGCGGAGCGATCCACAATCACAACGGAGACGCTACCGTGAACGGATGCACCATTACTGGTAACTTCGCACCGTCCGGAGGAGGTGTTCACAACTCCGGCGTGCATGCTGATTTGGCTATCATCAACAGTGTTCTGTGGAAGAACACTTCCTCCCAAATCTATACAGATGGTCAGGGTGCCATTGACGTAGATTTCTCCGATATTCAAGGGGGATATGGGGGGGAAAAGAATGTTAGCGAGGATCCGATTTTTGGCAATCATCCGGTGGAAACTACGCGAACGACGGAGGTGGCTTCGAGCAGCACGGTGCTGGTTTCCAACCTCGCCGGGATGGTCTTCATGGGGGACATTCTGGAGCTAAACAATGATGGCGTTCCGCGCACGGTGACTTCGATCGTGGGCGATCTGATAACATTTACCCCTGCGCTGGGGACGTCTTCGGAGGCGGGAATGCGTGTGGATGTTTGGGAAGCGGGTGCCTCAGACCTGTTGTTGAGCCTGAGACTTACCAGCGGTTCCCCATGTATCGACTCGGCAAACGATCCCACTGCTCCTGTGACGGACATCGACGGCAATCTACGTCACGACGATCCGTTTACCGACAACTGCACCCTGGTCGGTGAGCCCGATTGCGTCTGGATCGCCGACATGGGTGCGTACGAGTATCCTTTCGCGTCGTCGGACACTGATACGGACGCCGATACGGACACCGATACGGACGCCGACACTGATACGGATACGGACACCGATACTGACACCGATACTGACACCGATACTGACACGGAAACTACGTATGGCTGCGGCGAAGGTTGGACCGGCCCAGCGTGCAACAAGTGTGTCGTATACGTGGATGGTGCCTCTGGTGACGACCTCAACAATGGTAGATCATGGGACCTCGCCAAGGAGACGGTGCAGGCCGGAATCGATAAAGGAGACGCCGATGGTGGATGTGAGGTCTGGATTGTGCTGGGGATTTATCATCCCACGTTTGGAACTGATCGGACCGTGACCATTCAGTTGCGGTCGGGGGTCGATCTGTACGGAGGATTTATCGGAGGAGAATCAGACAGATACCAGAGAGATTTTGCCACCTGGACAACCGTACTCAGCGGAGAGATCGGTGCCGTAGCCAAGACGGATAACTCCTATCATGTGGTCACCGGAGCGGACAACGCAACCATAGACGGGTTCACTATTTCGGATGGGTATGCCCCGTCCAGTGTTTCACCCGATGACCGGGGCGGCGGTCTGTATATCGATTCTGTTTCTCCACATATTGAGAACTGTGTCTTCCTGGACAACTACGCCGCTTATTACGGGGGTGCGATCTACGCCTCGAATTCTACGTCTCAGATTATCGCAACCACCTTCGCCCGAAACGAGGGAGAACGGGGAGGGGGCGCCATCCTGACCGAGGGTGACAATTTGTTCATCGACAATTGTCTGTTTGAGGATAACTCCTCCGCGCGCGGGGGCGGTGCAATTAACATGGCCAGCGTGGCTCCCACCATTCAAAACAGCACGTTCATTCAGAACACGGCGTCGGGATCGTACGATTGGGGCGGCGCAATTCACAACTACCAGGGCTCTCCCACCATCACCGGATGTACTTTTGTCGGAAATTCGGCCTCTTCGGGTGGTGCCTACTACGAACGCACCGGTGAGGCGATCATTTCCGATTGTGTATTCAAGTGGAACTCCGCTTCCCATGGCGGGGCTGTGCACAATTACGGTTCCTATCCCCCCGTCACTCTGTACGCCGATAATCAGTTTCTCAATAACTTCGGAACTTACGGGGGCGCGTTTTACAGCACCTCGGCGAGTGTGGACTTGGAGAATTGTTTATTCGAGGGAAACGAAGCGACGTCCGGGGGCGCCATGTTCGTTGCAACAGGCTCTCCGTCAGTTTCTGATTGCGACTTCATCGAAAATTCGGCCAGCACCAAGGGCGGAGGGATCTATGCCGACTCCTCTGATCCGCTTCTCTATAGATGTAGTTTTATAGACAATCGGGCTGGCTTCCAGGGGGGCGCCGCTTACAACGATTGGGCGTTCAACACCCTGTACGAAAATACCGTTCTCATTGGGAACCATGCGGCGGACAAAGGTGGCGCTCTGTTCAACCTTTCGAGTTTTCCCGCCATCAACGGTTCCACGTTTTTCTCCAACTCCTCGGGTGATGGGGTCGGCATCTACAACATCTCATATACGGACATCGAGGTGACAAACTCAATATTGTGGGGGAACGGTTCGACCGAGATAATTAGCGATGTGGACTCCTCAGCCGTGATTTCGTATTCCAACGTGATGGGCGGGGTGATGGCGGGAGCCGGCAATATAAGCGCCGATCCCCTGTTTGTCGATGGTCCCAATGGCAACCTTTATCCACAAGCTGGATCCCCAGTTATCGATGTGGGCAACGATACCCTAGGCCCCGCCACTGACAAGGACGGCAATGGGCGATACGATGATCCCGCGACGGACAACTGCGTCATGGTGGGAGATCCGGATTGTGTCTGGATTATGGATATGGGCGCCTTCGAGTTCTCGTCTCCGGACGCGGATACCGATACCGATACCGACACCGATACCGACACTGATACCGACACCGACACCGATACCGACACTGATACTGATGCCGACACCGATACTGACACTGATACTGATGCCGACACAGACACGGACACTGATACCGATACTGAAACCGATACTGAAACCGATACCGATACCACCGCCTGTCCAGAAGGATGGACCGGCCCCGGGTGTGCCCAGTGCCTGGTTTATGTGAACGGCGCCATCGGTGATGATGGGCACGACGGTAGATCCTGGCCAACACCGTCGGCAACCGTGCAGGGGGGTATTGCCATGGCTGCGTACTACGGTGGTTGCGAAATTTGGGTGGCGGCGGGCACCTACACCCCTACCGAGGGAACCCAACGCCAAAGCACCTTTCAGATGCAAAGTGGCATCGACCTGTATGGGGGCTTCGTGGGAGATGAGTTCTTCCGCCACGAGCGTGATTTTACCGCCAACACTACAATCCTCAGCGGCGAGTTGGGTAGCAGTTCGTTGGATACCGACAACTCGTACCATGTTGTGAAGGGAGCGGACGATGCCATTCTCGACGGATTCACGGTTACCAAGGGCTACGCGGATAGCGACGTTTACGGAAATAGCGGCGGGGGAATGGAAAACGACGGGGTTTCTCCCACCATATTGAACTGCACGTTCCTTCAAAATCACGCGGGGGACGGAGGTGGCGGCGGCTTGTTCAACTCCAATTCGGTTACCACAGTGAATGACTGCTCCTTCATAGGGAATACAACCGACTTCAGAGGGGCGGGGATGCGCAATGTAACAGCAGATTTACAGGTCACGAATTGCACGTTCTCCGGCAATGTCTCGCAGAGCTACGGCGGAGGCGTTTGCAGTATGTCTGGGTCCCCATTATTTACCGATTGCGTATTTACCGCCAACGGCATCGGCACCACAAACGGATCGGCGTTGGCTGCGGTATCCTCGACAGGTGTTGTTGAAAACTGCACGTTCTCTGAAAACAACGGAACTGCCGTGTACGTTGGTGGGGGAGGTGCCTCTGCGACCATCTTCACCGATTGCATCTTCGAAAACAATGCTGGCAGAGCTATGAGCGTCTACAATGCAGATCCGACGATTACAAATTGTAGTTTTATCGGCAACACGTCGGGTTCGGGTACGGGTATGTACCTGGAAATCTCGTCGGCGCAGATCACCGACTGTCTCTTTTTAGGGAACGAGGGTTCCTCTGGTGCTGCCATCTACAACGACACCTCCTGTCCAACCTTTACCGGGTGCGTTTTTCAGAACAATAGCTCGGGAGCGAGCGGTGGTGTCGCATACAACGCCTACGACAGCCTGCCGTTGTTTAGTAACTGTTCGTTCGTTGGGAACTATGCCGCCGGGCACGGCGGCGTGATGAGAGGGACAACCGACGCCGAGGTTACTGTCGAAAACTCCTTTTTTCAGGGAAATCACGCACAAATGAACGGAGGCGTCGTGGAGGTGAACAATACCGATGCAACGTTTACCAACTGCACATTCAACAGCAACAGCGCTGCCCAGGGAGGCGTCGGTTATTCGTCCTGGTCCAGCGGTTCGATTCAGATCGAAAACAGCGTGGTGTGGACCAGCTATCCCGATGTGCTCGACGAAACCTATTCAGGCACTCTGACGATCACCTACTCAGACGTTACGGGAGGGTACGCGGGGACCGGAAACATCAACTCCGATCCAATGTTCGAGAATATACCTTTGGAGACGACCCTGGCGACCGCTAGCGGTGGTACGGACTCGGTCATCATTGCCAATGCTAACGAGACGGTGACGGATGGCGACATTGTCGAGATTGACGATGATGGCATAGCGCGAGTTGTCACGTCGGTAGTTGGAGATACGGTAACCTTCTCCCCGGCCCGGTCCACGCCCACAACGACTAGGATGCAGGTGGAAAACTGGGGTGCTGGAGCGACAAATCTCGATCTCAGCCTCAATATATTGAGCGGCTCTCCCGTGATTGATGCGGCCAACGACACGATAGCTCCCACTACCGACTACAATGGAGACCCGAGATACGATGACCCCGCCACCGACAATTGCGTCACCACCGGCGACCCCGAGTGTGCTTGGATTGTTGACATGGGTGCTTTCGAATACCAGGGAATCTGAAGCCGTCCCAATGTCTTCAAGCAAGGGTGCTCTTGGAGGCTATCTCGAATCTGTGGTCGACAGAGAATGGGCCGCCATGGCTGACTCCTCAGCCTACTGCGATGATGATGACCTCTCGAAACTAATAGTCTCTGAGAGGGACTATTATGTTGAATCTTCATCAAGATTACTCGACCCCAAAAACGACGAAACCCCCGTCGTTGCGGGGGTTCCTTTTGAGCGGGACACGAGATTTGAACTCGCGACTTCCAGCTTGGGAAGCTAGCACTCTACCACTGAGTTAGTCCCGCAAAACCAGATTGCAAAATAGAGGCGCAGCCTCATATCGTCAAGCCCACAGTCGTGGTTCTCGACCAGGGCGCGAGGACACGGACACCCCCTTCGATGATCGTACACTCGACCGGAAGAAATCCGGGGTGCTCCCCGTCCATCTCCGCGGGTACCTTGCCCATATCGTCCAGGGGCTCCATCGAGATCTTCTTTCCCCTCACCGAGCGTATTCCGGGAACATCCAGGTGCTCGCCTCGATATACCTTGCGGCTGTTCATGACGAACTTGAACACACCCAGCCCTTCCATGATGATCACGTCGAACAGTCCGTCGTCCAGTACGGCGTGTGGCGCCACCTTCATCCCGCCTCCGAAAAACCTCCCGTTGGCCACCACCACGGCGCTCACGGTCAGCTCCTCGTCAAACGAATCATCTATTCGCAACCTTACTCTCCTGTCACGCCAGGAAAACAATGTAGTGACCGCAGCTACGGCAAACGCCGCCTTGCCGCCCAGGCGCTTGGAGCCCAGGTTGACGTTCTGCGCGATTGCGGCGCTGACACCGATGCTGGCTATGTTGAGAAAATACCGGGGCACTCGCTCGCCGTCATCGTCGGTTACCACAATTCGACCCACATCTATTGTACGAAAGGTCAGATTCTGCAGCGCCCCGACAATACCGACTCCGGAGGCGCCGATGGATCTCGCAAAGTCGCAGCCTGTACCCGATGGGAGAAAGACCATCGGCGGGCAACCCTTCATCAACTCTCCGGTGGAGGGATCCGCAAAGCCGTTGATCGCCTCATTCACCGTGCCGTCTCCCCCCACGATGATCAACCGCTCCACGCTCTCGTTCACGGCCTCGGAAACGAGCCTGGTTACTCCGCCCGTCTCGTCGCTGGCTCGAACCTCGCAAGGACCGAAACTGTCGGACACCGCAGCCTCGATATCCACAAGGCGCTTTCGAACCTTTCCCGCCGCAGCCCGGGGATTGACTATGACAATGTTTTTGACCTGCATTCAGTCTAGATGACAGACAGGATCGTCTGGAGAATGGACATGGAATCACCGGAGGCACCCGGTACCTCACAACCGCACTTGTTGGACAGGGCGTGGAACACCAACCCGCTGTCCACCAGTCCACCGTCCGGCAGGCCCGAATCCGGGTCGATCAACTCACCATCGGTGTAGAGGCAGACGTCGTCGATGTTCCATCCTGCGAATTGCAGGCCCTGGTCCGAGGCTATCTCCCACCTGAGCTGAACCGCTGAATTTCCCGCCGCGAGATCGGAAATGTCCATATCAAAAAGAATCCACTCCCTGTCGATGTGGTGAATCGATTTATCTTCATCCATCGACGATGACGCGAAGTTGGTCCACACCTTCTCGGTCTCGTTGACGTAGACCGTGGCCTGGTCAAAGAAACCGTCCTCCACGCCCAGCCAGCGCCTGAACCTCAACCGCACGTTCTTGCCCTCGTACTCGCTCAGATCCCATACGGGGCTCCTGAGGGTGTTCACCTTGTTTGGCTGGTACTGACCGTTCCAGTTGGTCTCCGGCTGGAGATCGTTGCCCCACACGTAGTCACCGCTGAACGCCTCTTCGGGATCGCCGCCGATGCCGGTCGGTAACCCGCGCATCCAGTCGTCGGCTCCATCGATATCCTCACCGGAGATCAGCTCGTGGGTCCACTCGAGATCCTCCTGCTCGAAGTCATCGCACAGGATCATCTCCAGCGGGCCCACATAGGTCATGTAGTACGGCTCGGCCTTGTTGGTGGGCCAGACTATAGTGTGCCCGGTTTCGGTATCCGAGGCCTCAATTCGATACCAGAGTTCCGTCCCTCTCGGCTGTGCCGGAATGTCGGCGCTGAACTCGTCGCCCCCCTGAGACACCATCTCAATCTCGGACCAGGCCTCTCCATGGTTCACGCTGTAGGCCACGATGACTTCACCCAGGGTGGCACACTCCTCCTCGGTGACCCATGCGCGCGCATTTACGGTGATCGGATTGCTCGGGTAGTTTATCTCTGTGATCTGGTTGTGACCTATGGCGATGAGCCCCTGCCCCTCTGCAGCCAGCCCGTGAAGGGCGAAGTTCTCGTATATCATGCACAGGTTGGGGGTTCCGTCCGACAGATCCCCGTTGTCGTCATCGGAGAGGAGCGCCGCCTCGAAAGAGGTGTCCATCTCGCCCGTATATCGCATCATCGCAAGCAGGAGCTCGTCGCTGTACCTGCGCCCCTGGGTCTCCCCGTACTCGATGATCATCGCCTTGCGCAGATCCCACAGGGCTCCGCCCAGGATCAAACCCGTCTGATGCGAATCCTCGGACACGTCGTCCGGCCATACCTTGTCGGGTTCCAGATTGCGGATCCCCTGCCCGGTGGTCGTGAAGAACGGACCTATGATGGCATCATTGGTAATGACCACGGACGTGGTGTCCGCAAAAGCCTCGCTGACGGACGAGTCGAACACACCTGTGCCCGAGGTTGAATACACGGCGTTCATGTGCACGGAGTGCCCGTACTCGTGATAGACGATGTCCGCAATCATGGCGGTGTTGTTACACTGGTATGAACTGTAGCCTCCCGCCATGAGGAAGTTGATGGACACACCGTCCGACCACGCGTTGCAGAAATCCTGGTTGCTGTCCCCATCCATGTCGATGTGGTTGGGGAGGACCGGGTATTCCTGATCCAGAAATGGCAGATCGTCCTCCAGGTTTCGCACGTGGTTGCGGATTATCATGAAGAACTTGTACAGATCGAGCTGAGCCTGTTGCTCCTCGCTGCCATCGCCTACCCACAGATGGGAGTCCGAGTCACCAATCCCGGTCGCACTGAGGACCGCGTCGGCTCCGGACTGATTGTCGACCCTGACGTACGGTCCCAGGAGATCGCCGCTGAGATCAACCGAAGTTCCGGTCACGGTGAAGAGGCCGTCGATATCGGAGGTCACATTCCCGGCGGTGGTTGTAATATCCAGATAGGAGGCCCCTCCCGGAATGAGGCTACCCCCGGGGTTCCGATCGTGATGCTCCAGGTTGACCGTTGCCGACATGAACATCCGCTCGTCGCGCAGAGCGAAAACCTTGCCCTCGTGGGCATCCACATAAGCGGTCCACCTGCCCATCGACGCGCTCAACTCCACTGCGAACACGAGCCTGTAATCAACAGTGTCCTCGCCAATCAACGGCATGATCGCCAGTCGGGATGAACCTGCTTGAGCGTGAATGCCCCGCCCTTTCAGGTACGCCGTCGCCACGCTCGCCGCCTCACCCTTTTCCACCGAAGGACAGGTCTCCATGGGCTCCACTGCGAACATGCGGACACCGATCAGCACCATGCGGCCACTTGCGAAAACGAGGTACGCCCCCGCGCCGAGCACCGGCACGTTGTCGTGTACCTGATTATGGGTGACGGTTCTCATTCCCCTGGCCTCGCCGTTCCCTCGCAATTCCATATCGGCCGGAAACACTCCGAGGGGAAGCATGTAGGCGTTTTGCCACCAGAAATCCTCCGCCAGAGACAACGCCACCAGGGAATCGTCGCGCACTGAAGGATCTACCGGGATGCCCTCACCCCAGATTCTCCTGAAATTGCCTGTGGGGCCGCCTCGTCGCTGGATCCACTCGCCTCCGAACCGCTGGATGAACTGACCCGGCGCCCCGGTTATCGCACTGGTCTTTGTGGCTCCCCCGTGGCCAACGATCCACCCGGAACCCTCGGGAACGAGCTCCACGTGCCTGCCCGCCCCGGTAAAAGAGAGAGAGAGAGACGGTACCAGCAGCAATATCGACAAAATGAGCCCACTCGTGGCGACTTTTATCCGCATTTTTTCAGTCCTCCTGTCTAGTTCTTAATAGCCAGTTACCTGAGGAATGCAAACAGTCCAAAAAGTATAATGTTACTTCTACTAAAAAACAATTGACTCAATCAGGACAATGTCCCTAATATTCATGCGAAATTTGAAGCGTAATCGTAAATGAACTCCGATTGGAGGAAAAAATGACCTTGAAAAAAGCGTTGATGATTTTTGCCGCTGGAGCGCTGCTCATGGGCTGCGTTGCTACTACGGCGGTCAAATCGGTCGATGGGAAAGCATACGTGGTGAAAGGAAACATGGTATCTGGAACCACTATGTACAACTGTGACGCGACTGACGGCAACCCAGAGTGCTGGCCGGTCGCCGAACAAGAGAGAGAATAAAGGAGGCGAGCAATGAAAAACTATTTTGTAGCGATACTCGTTTCACTTTCCCTACTCGGGTTGTCGGCCTGCAACTTCGTCACCTCCGCACAGCATGGGAACACCAGCCTTACAGGCGAGGCATGGTACGTTCAAGAAACGATATTCGGTCTCACGTGGGCGACCAAAGTCTACTGGTGCCCCGCACCCACAGGTAAGGGCCCGGTTCAGTGCATTCAGGCAATCATGCACGAAGAGGGCGAAGTGGCTGCAGGCGGTGGATTCGGCGCTCCGGCACAGCCCGCGCAGCCGGCCTACGGTGCTCCGGCACAGCCCGCGCAACCCGCGCAACCCGGCTACGGTGCTCCGGCACAGCCCGGCTATGGACAGCCCGCGCAGCCTGCCGGCGGCGGATACCAGCCGCAACCTGCTCCGGAACCACAGCCGGTCCCAGCTCCCGCTCCTCCCCCTCCCGGGTACTAGAACTCCAACCATTCCGATCTTCGCTCCGCGCCCTGATGAGGGCGCGGTCAGGATGAGTTTGGGTCCCCGCTAAGCCTGGGAATCCATCACCCAAGCCCAGAGGGCTTGCGGAAGCGCATCGTTGCCGTGGCGTTTACGCCGCGGGATTATAACCCCATCCCGGCCTTCCCCTGCGAGGGGAAGGGGAAGTTGTTGGAGGCCAGCATTAACGGGTGTGGTGGATCAGTCCGGCTTCCTGGCCATGGTGATCTTGTGAGGACGCGTCATGTCGGTTTTGTCCAGGTCTTTGTAGCCGAGCGCCTGGTAGTTCGTCACCGGCTTGGACTTGCCCTTCACTTTCACGGCGTCGTGCTGGAGGAAATCGAAATCGTGTTTCACACACTCGTAGGTAAACTCACTGATGAGGACCTGTTCCGACTTGGCACTCGAGCATAACCTGGCGGCGGTATTTACGGTGTCACCGATCACCGAATAGCTCATTGTTCGCGTGGAGCCGATATAGCCCGCAACCAGCGGTCCGGTGTTGATGCCGATCCCGATCTCGATGGACGGCAACCCCTCGTCTTGACGAGTACGATTGAACTCCACGAGGGCCGTTTGCATGTCCAACCCGGCGCTCACCGCTCTACCGGGATCGTCTTCGTGAGTCACAGGAGCGCCCCACAACACCATGATCTCGTCACCGACGAACTTGTCGATAGTGCCCTCGTGTTTGAACGCCACCTCCACCATGATCTCGAAGTACTCGTTGAGCATCTGCAAAACATCGGCCGCATCCATGTTCTCACTCATGGAAGTGAATCCCCGAATATCCGCGAAGAGCACCGTGGCGACACGATCTTCGCCGCCTTTTTCGACCGACAGCTCTCCGGAAACGACCATTTCTGCAAGATCGGGAGACAGGAGCCGCGAAAAGCGCTCGCGGGTGGCGGCGTCCACTTCGATTTTCTTGGTCATATCCGCATTGATAATGAACTGCGCCGTCTGGTTGGCGATGTTGGACAGCAGGTGCAGATCCTTCTCGGAATAGGCGTTCACGGCAACAGACGAATCGATGAGGATGATCCCGAGAAGCTCACCCGCATGCATGATGGGGACCGCCATTGAAGAGCGAATGCCCTGCATGATCATGGACTTGGCTTCCTTGAACCGGTTATCCATCTGAGCATCCGACGACAGTATCCCGGCCTTCTCGGCCTGGACCGCATTCACCAGCGTCGATGAAATGTTGATCTTATCCTCGGGTTTCTTCGTCTTGAACGCTCGCGGTTTCATATTGCCCAGCTCGTCGGCGAGCAGGATGACACCACGATCGCAGTTGAGAAACTCGAATGTTCTCTCCAGGATCCTCTCCAGGATCTGGTCCAGGTTGAGGTCAAGGCCGATGTCGTGTTGGAGTTCGTATGTAACTCGCAGTTTTTCGTAATCGGCACGCAGATCCTTGACGTCCTCTATCTCGACCTCCGGCAAGAACCTGTCTTCCACAGCGGCTATCTTGGACCTGATGTGACTCTGGATACCGCCGTCGGTCATGTCCACAACCTGCTGGGCCACAGTCGCCCCCGCGTCCTCGGAGATGAACATGCACCTGGTGTTGCCCAGGAACACCTCGTCCCCGTCGCGGAGCTGGATCTCGCCGGATATCTTTTCCTTGTTGACGAAGCTGCCGTTGAGGCTGCCCAGGTCCTTGAAGACGTATCCTCTTGTCGGGTCGAGGTGAACTATGCAGTGTTCCTTGGAAACGATTCGATCCAGCACCTGGATGTCGTTCTGGGGCAGCCGACCGATGGAATTGTGCTCGCTGAGATCCACTTCTCTCCTGCCGTCACTGCCGAAAATAACCAGTTTTGCCATTTTACTTCTCGCTGCCCTCTTTCCCCATATGCCTCGCTACCTTGTCTTGATACCCGGCGTCGGGGTCTTTTTGGTTTTCCCGCCGCCCTTCTTCTTCTTCTTTTTCTTGGTGTCGGCCTTTGGTTTTGGGGGCCGGGGTTTCCTTACAATCGGCTTGGCTTTAACCCCCACCGCGCACTTGCTGATCGCTCCTCTGAGGTGCTCGAATCCGAAGCCAGCATCGCCGCTGCGTTTCTTGTCGCTGGTTTCGTTGAACGGTCGCTTGAGGATCGCGCTGAGGCAGCCGCCGAGTTGCCCCCCCGTTACGTTTCTCATCGCGGTAGGCTTCGATCCGCCCTTGTCGACCTTGAACACCAGTTTTGCGCCGGGCTCACGCTTGAACTTCTTGGCGCATGCCTTGATCTCACGCTCGCTTTTTCTCAACGTATTGGCGATTGCCTTGCCGATCGGGTCGGACCCGCCGAGAATCACGCATTTGGCATCTTTCCTGGGTTTCTTGGAGCCGGTTCCGCTCTTCTTGCCGGATGTCTTTTCGCCGTTTTTAGGATCCTCGCTACCCTCTACAACAGGATCTGCGGCCAGATCCGGAAGCACCTGCACATCCGGTTGAACCGGTGGCACAACCTGGGGTTGCGTGACTCCCGCCTGCTGGATCTGAGGCTGGACGTAAGGTTGCGGAATGGCGACGGCGTCCGCCGTAGCGGAGCGGGCCCCGGGCCCCAACAGGAAGTACCACGCGGCGGCTCCTCCTCCCCCCATCAACACCACGGCTCCCGCGATGATGCCGATGATCATGCCGGTCTTGCCGCCCTTCCCTCTGGAGGGCGACACGATCGCCGGAGATGCGGATTCCACAGTGGCTGGGACGGACGTGGCGGAACCGGTGATCGGAGCCTGAACGGTGTTCGCTACTCCTCCGACCGGAACCGCAGGTTGCGCTGCCGGGACAGCCGCCGGGAGTCCCGTCGAATCTGAAAGCACTTCGTCTATTAGCCGGGCCATCTCCTTCATGGATTGAGGGCGGTCGCCGGGATCCTTGGCCAGAGCGGAAAGGGCTACTGCCTCCAGCCCCGTTGGAACGCTCATCGTCGGGTTTGACTCGGCGAGCGCCGGCGGGGTGTCCAGGAGGTGCATTGTCAAAACGCCCATGGGTGTCTCGGACTTGAAGGGCAACACGCCTGCCAGCATCTGGTACAGGATAATGCCGGTGGAGTAGATGTCGGATCGGGCATCCACTTTTTCTCCCCTCACCTGCTCCGGAGACATGTACTGGGGAGTTCCGAAAACCATGCCCGTTTTTGTGAGCGCCTTTCGCTGATCCTGACCGTCATCCTCCATGATCTTGGCGATGCCGAAGTCGAGGACCTTGACCACGTCCTCTTCTCCGCCTCTCTTGCAGAGCATAACGTTCTCGGGCTTGAGATCCCGGTGGACGATCTTGGCCCGGTGGGCTGCGGACACGGCGTGGAAGAGCTGCTCGATGATCTCGCGGATCTCGAGGGGTTCGGGGTGGGGCTGCTCGTCGAGGAACTCGGAGAGCAGCTTGCCGGGCAGGTACTCCTGAGCGATCCACAGAAGCCCGGTCTTGGGGTCCGAGCCGGCGCCGACCACCCGGACGACATGGTCGCTGTCGATGCTGCCGCTGGCCCGCGCTTCGCGCTCGAATCGTTCGATGCCCTTGGGATCGGACAACGACTCGGGGTCCATCACCTTGACGGCTCGCTCAGTGCCGGTGCTCAGCTGCTCGGCCCGATAGACCGTGGCCATAGCGCCCTGGCCGATCCGTTCGATGATCCGGTACCGCTCGGCGAAGGTGGTGTCGGGCGTCAGCCGCGGTAAGCGGGCCATGGTGCGACGGTAGCACAGCCCAGGGGTGGAGGAGACTGCACCGCGAGGGTCGCTGAGGGCACCGCTCCGGCCGCTCGGTCGAGAGAGACGGCATTCCGTGACACTAACAACCCAGGGTATTTGTTTGCATTTGACGCCTGGTTGCGCTGGATTCGACGTGATGTCTTCTGGTGATTGTTGCTGCCTCGCCTACGTCGTGTCCCGCATCGGCGGTGACGATGGCGTCAGTCTCGAAGCCATGCACTGGATGCGCATCCTGTCCCGGGCCGGCTTCTCCATCCAGGTCATCACCGGTCGGGTCGAAGCGAGCGAAGCATGGGCCGCCTTGTCTGCCCGCGAGGGCATCGATGTCACCGTCATAGCCCAGGCGGATCCCGATCCCCTCGATGAGCGAAACCTGGACGAGTTTCGACGTCTGTTCGACGACGGTTGTGTTGATGACGAGTATCGCAACCGGGTCCGAGCCATCCGCGAGGCGCTCGGTCGCCAGCTCGACTCGGTGGGGGCCCAGCTGCTCGTGGCGGAGAACTTCACCTTGCCTTGGTATCACTCGAGCTTGGGCCTGGCGGTGGCCGAGCTGATCGCGGACCGAGGGCTGCCGGCGATCTCGAGAGGCCATGACTTTCCCCACGATCGACCGATGTACCGGTGGCAGGAGATGAGCGCACCGGTCCGGCAGGTGGCCCAGGCGATCTACCTTCGCTCTCCACGGATTGCCCATGTGGCCATCAACACCCGGGACCGGGACTCGGTCTACCGCGACCTGGGTGTCACCGACGTTTCGGTCATCCCCAATGTCGTGGACGTTGCGGCTCCGGCCTTCGCGCCATTGGCGCCGGACCGAGCCGCGGCGCTGCGCGGTGCCTTGTTGGGACAGCGAGCTGACGACACCATCGCCCTCTGTCCGGTCCGTCCGGTAGCCCGCAAGCGCTTGGACGTCGCTGTCGAGCTCATCCGCCGAGTCAGCCGACAGCGTGAGGCCCCGTCGCTGTCGTTGCTGGTGTCCCACGACACCAAAGACGCGCCAGCCGCGGTGCTCGACCCGCTCCGTAGGGCTGCCAAAGACGCTGGGGTCAACCTGGTCTTTGCCAGTGAGCAGCTGGCGGTCCATAGCGCCGAAGCGTCATCCGTCGACGTTTGGGACTGCTACCGAATAGCGGACTTTGCGCTCTACTTCAGTGATTTCGAGGGGTTCGGTAACGCCTTGCTCGAATGCCTGGCCTGCCGGCTGCCACTCTTCATCAACGAATACGAGGTCTACCGACGGGACATTGCGCCCCTCGGCTTCAAGCTGCCAAGCCTGTCGATCCCGGCGACCTCGTCTTACGATGATTTCGTCGCCCATGGACTCTCGGTGTTTGGCCGCCGGTCACTGGTCGGCACGCTGCCCCAAAAGCTCGACGACATGGCCGCGCAGATCAAGGCGCTAGTGGCCATCAAACCGCCTGGCCAGCCCCTACCCGCTGGGCCACAGCGCGATCAGGTCGACCACAATCTGGCCTTGGTGGCCGCTCACTTCAGCTACCCCGTGGTGGAGCGCCGGCTGTTGTCGCTCATCGACCGGCTCATGAAGCAACCTGTTTGATTCACGGTCCTGGATGGTGATTCGTCGCGCTCCGCGCTAGCGTGCCGACGATGTCGAAGGCTGACGACGAGACCAAGGGCTTCGCCGACATGTTGGCGGAATACGACAAGGCTGCGCCGAGCACCACACGGGTGCGCACGCCCTCAGTGGGCAAGGAAGTGTCCGGGCGGGTGGTGGCCATCAATGCCGGGACGGTGTTTGTCGACGTCGGCGCCAAGACCGAAGCGGTGATGGATCGGGACCAACTCACCGATGATGACGGCCAGCTCACCGTCGAGCTCGGCAGCACGGTGACGGCGCGAGTCGCCGAGGCGGGGGAAGGCAACATCGTCCTACGTACCAAGATGGGTCGAGGCGCCGACCCATCCGCCGAGCTGGCCCAAGCCCAGGCCCACGGCATTCCGGTGACAGGCACCGTGATGGTGGTCAACAAGGGGGGCGTCGAGGTGGAGGTGAT
>JAUVDV010000104.1 GCA_030595125.1 Deltaproteobacteria bacterium | reverse complement strand
CGGGGCGAGTGTCCCCGACAAACTGTCGCGAGGTCAGGTGCAGTCGGGCATGAACGCCGTGGCGGGGTCGGTCAAGCGCTGCGGTCAGGGTCAGAGCGGAACGGTGACCGTCAAGGCGACCATCGCAACGACCGGCAGGGTGGTGAGCGCCACAACCACCGGTGGTTTCGCCGGAAGTCCGGCGGGACTATGCGCCGCGAGAGCTGTGCGCCGGGCGCGTTTCCCCCAGGCCAAGAACAAGCTCACCGTAACTTACCCATTCAAGTTCTAGAAAGAACGCGCGGTTATTCGTCAGCGGGTTTTTCTTCGTCGGCGGGCTTCTCTTCGTCGGCCGGCTTCTCTTCGTCGGCCGGCTTTCCTTCGTTGGCGAGTTCCTCTTCCTCGGTGGTACCAAGGTCGCCGAACTTCTGGGCAAGAAGGTCACCAAGGGTGGCCTTCTCGGTGACCTTTTTCTTGGCTTCCGTTGCACGGTAATCCGTGAGGTCGCCTTCTTCCTCGCGTCCGATGAGAGATTTGATAGACAAGCCGATCTTGCGTTCCTGGGTGTCTACCGTGATGATCTCCGCCTTGATCTTTTGGCCCTCGGAGACGATCTTTCTGGGGTCGTCCACGCGTTCGTTGCTCATTTCGGAGACGTGAATGAGACCTTCTGTTCCGGGTTCGATCTCAACGAAAGCGCCAAACTCGGTAATCTTGATGACCTTGACTTCTCGCACCTGCCCGAGGGGATAGTCCATGGGGATTCGTTCCCACGGATCCTCGTACAGTTGCTTGATTCCCAGGCTGACCTTTTCTTCCTCGTGATTGATGCTGAGGATGACCGCCTCGACCTCTTCGCCCTTGCGGAAGAGTTCCGATGGATGGTTGATGCGCTGGGTCCAGGACAGGTCGCTCTTGTGAGCCATGCCGTCGATGCCGTCCTCGATGCCGATGAAGACGCCGTAGTCCGTGATGGAGCGGATACGTCCCTTGATGCTCTTGCCCGGTTTGTACGTTTCGATAAATCGATCCCACGGCCTGGGCTCGAGTTGCTTGAGGCCGAGCGAGATGCGTTGCGCCGTCGTGTCCACGTCCAGCACCGCGCACTCCACTTCGGTGCCGATCTCCAGCATCTTGGAGGGATGCTTCACTCGTTTCGTCCAGCTCATCTCGGAGACGTGAATGAGACCCTCGATGCCTTGCTCGAGCTCCACGAACGCGCCGTAATCCGTGATGGAAACGATCTTGCCGTTGACCTTGAGACCGATGGGGTAGTTGGTTACTGCCTCGGCCCATGGATCCGGTTGTGTTTGCTTGAGGCCCAGGGAAACCCGTTCCGTTTCCGAATTGTACTTGAGAATTTTTACGTTGAGCACGTCGCCGACCTTGAGCAGCTCGGACGGATGACCGATGCGTCCCCAGCTCATGTCGGTAATGTGCAATAGACCGTCGATGCCGCCGAGGTCGACGAACGCACCATACTCGGTGATGTTCTTGACCACGCCTTCGACGATAATATCTTCCTTGAGATCCTTGAGCGTCTGCTCCTTGAGATCATTTCGCTCCTGCTCGAGCAGCGCGCGCCGAGACAGGACGATATTGCCACGCTTTTTGTTGAACTTGATGACCTTGAAGCGATGGGTCTCTCCGATGAGGCGCTCCAGGTTTCGGATGGGTCTCAAGTCGACCTGGGAGCCGGGCAGGAAAGCCTTGATGCCGCCGCGGATGGTAACCGAAAGGCCACCCTTGACGCGCTGACTTATTGTGCCCTCGATGATCTCGTCGCTTTCGCAAGCGAGGGAGATCTCGTCCCACACCTTCATCTTGTCAGCCTTCTCCTTGGAGAGCTCGACGAGCCCGTGCTCGTTTTCGAGCGTCTCCAGGAAAACGTCCACATCCTGACCCACCTCGACAGTTACGGAGCCGCTGGTGTCAGAGAATTGAGAGATCGCGATCTCTCCTTCGGACTTGTGACCGATATCGACAATGACGAAATCATTGCCGACCTTCACGACGTGACCCTTGACGATTCGCCCTTCTTTCAGTGGCTCATCGGTGTTGAGACTCTCCGCCAGGAGTGCCTCAAATTCATCCATTTCGGCGTTTTGTGTGTTGTTGGTATCGTTCATTGTTTAGTTCTTGGCAGCCGAGCCATTCTCCTTTCGGGTGACGATCCTGGACCACTTTGCCTAAAACCTTAAAAATACCGCAAGGTTGTGACTCGGGCCTGCTCGGGTCGTCACGCAGGCAGGTTGTTTATATTTTTTCGCTTGTTTAGTCAAAGGAAAACTGTGATTTCACTAACTCCAGCATGTGCTCCACAACCTGCATCGCGGTCATGTCGTCGCAGGGCACGTCGATCGCATCGTCGGCTTTTCGCAGGGGTGACAATGTTCGTTCCCGATCAGATCTGTCGCGTTCTTCCTGCTCCCTGGCAATTTGATCGAGGGTGATGTCGCGTCCTTTTGCGAGCAACTCTTCGAATCTCCTGCGGGCACGCTCCAAAACGCTGGCGTCGAGGAAAAACTTTATCTCGGCGTCCGGGAAGACGACCGTGCCGATGTCGCGTCCTTCGAGAACCACACCGCCGTCCTTTCCGATCACGCGCTGGATGACGAGCAGAGCCTCTCTCACTTCCGAGTGCTGTGCAACCTCGGACGCACCCAGGCTCATTCGCGGGGTTCGCACTGCGTCGCCAACCGGGTTGCCGTCGAGATAAAGTATCCCTTTTGAATCGAAAGCGAACTCGTGTCCTTCGACTAGTTTTGCAAGTCGGGGACCGTGCGACCAATCGACGCCGTCTTCGTCGGCCAACAGGGCGACGGTGCGGTAGAGCGCTCCCGTGTCGACGAACTGAAATCCCAGCGCACGGGCCAGCTCTCTCGCAACCGTGCTCTTGCCGGCTCCCGAGGGGCCGTCTATTGCAATGACGGGTTTCGGCCTCATTCGTCGCCCACTTTCAGCTGTATGCGAAAGCCGGGTTTTGTCTTGTGTTTGAGCATCGGCGGATCCAGTTCCACTGGTTCGTTTTCGTCCGGTTCCGACAAGAGGTCCTTGATTTTGTCCAGTCGCTCGGAGAGCTTCTTGAGGTTTTCGATGTCGTTCTCGTCCAGGCGTATCCCCACTTCCAGGGAATTGCCTTCCGAGGCCACTTCGATCTTTCGCAGGAAACGTTCTACTCCGATCAGCACGACAAAAGTGTTTCGTCGAAAAAGTTTGATTAGACGTCGCAGGTCGCGACTGGCTCTGGAGGCGTCTTTTTCGCTGTCGAGGCGCGATGCCGAGACAATCTCCATCTCGCCGGAGATAGACAGAGAAGCGTCGATCCGGTCGATCTTCTCCAGCCAGCGCCATTTGCCCATGGGGCCCCGAAGGCCGCTGCTGTCCAGGGGATTGTCGCCGCGCACGAAGCGGGTTCTCACGGTTTGTGTTGGTGACAGATCGAAGTCGGAGAAGTTCGGGTCATCTTCGATTGAACGTCCTTCACCGTTGGCGAGGGCCACCACATCCGCGACGATTTTTTCTGAACCGACGATGAGCGTCCGGCCCGTGAGCGCCACGAAGGTCAACTTGGGGGTTTGCGCGCCGTTGAAGTCTCCGTTCGCTTCAAACGACGAGGCGTTCTTGAGATCGGCGACAGCGGAAACGACAGCCTCCGTGTCCATGCGGCCTTTCATGATCGCAAGAAATTGATCGCGGGTACCCAGCTCCTTGTTCCGATCGCTGGAGACCAGGATGACCTCGTCAACGGTTGCCAGAGGATCGATGCCGGTATCCCTTATAATTCCCGCGAAGATCTGGTTGGAAGAGGCGTAGCTCGACAGGAACCACAGCTTACTGGTTCGCAGCCGCGTGACGTCGAGCAGGGTCACTTGCTGATGCCCGGCCGGTGCGAGGGAACTGAGGTGATCGTCGATGGGAGGAGGGGGCGCCGGGGGAGCAGGCACCGGGGAGGGGCCGCAACCGAAAGTAATGATCAAGAGCCCGATAAACGCTCGGGCGAGGGCCTGATTTGTCATGGTGGGATCAACGCATTGAAAGAATGTGAAGTCAACTGCGAAACAGGTTTTGCAGTGTGTAGCGACGACGCCATAATCTCTTTGTGTCACGATTGCCGAAATGTTCGGGGCAACTGCTCTAAGCGATGGAAAAATGTAACCAAATCTGCATCGCCGCGAGAAGGAGATCAATCTCGGGGACATGGTGCGAAAGTTGCTTGCAGGGTGGGACGACGAATTCGAGTTCGTGTGACATGGAGGTTAATTTGATGTTCGACGTGCCATCCAGTGACCTGAGAAAGAAAGAAAAAGACGGAGGGGAAAAGGCCGAGCCCGCCAATCTTGATGCAAAAAGCGAAAACGGGGAACTGTCCATTGCGCGAAAAAGACTTGGCATGTTGTTCGACGTTGGAACCTTCGAGGAGATAGGCGCGGGGGTTATCCACCGGGCGGCGGATTTCGGCCTGGAAAAGAAGAGAATTCCGGGCGACGGGGTCGTGACGGGTAGCGGCGAGGTCAACGGTCGCGTGGTTTTCGCCTACTCCCAGGATAGAGGAGTGATGGGCGGTTCCCTCGGGGAGGCCCACGCCAAGAAGATTACGCGTGTCCAGGACCTGGCCATGCGCGCGAAGGTACCTCTTGTGGGGATCAATGATTCGGGCGGCGCCAGGATCCAGGAGGGCATAGATTCCCTCGGTGGCTACGGAGAGATTTTCAGGCGCAACGTTCTGGCGTCCGGGGTATGCCCGCAGGTTTCCATGGTGCTCGGGCCGTGCGCGGGCGGCGCGGTGTATTCTCCGGCGCTCACGGACTACGTGGTTATGGTACGCAAGCAGAGCTACATGTTCCTGACCGGCCCCAAAGTGGTCAAGACAGTGACCTTCGAGGATGTGGATTCCGAGTCCCTCGGCGGCGCCGATGTGCACGGGCGAACCACGGGTCTCGCCCACATGGTCTACAAGGACGACGAGGCCGCCATCGTCGGTGTGCGCCAGCTGTTGGGGTATCTGCCGCAGAGCTATCTGGAACGGCCCCCCTACATGGAGACCAACGATCCCATCGAGCGTGACTGCAGCGAACTCGACACCGCCATTCCCGAGTCGTCGCGCCAGATCTACGACATCAAGAAGATTCTCAAGGAGGTTGTGGATCGAGGCACTTTTTTCGAAATTCAAAAGAACTGGGCCAAGAATATTGTGATCGGTTACGCCAGGCTGGGTGGCTACTCGGTGGGGATCATTGCAAATCAACCCGCCATGATGGCAGGTGTGCTCGATTGCAACGCCTCCCGCAAGGCCTCGCGCTTCATACGGTCCTGCAACGCTTTCAACGTGCCGATCATTTCTTTCGTGGACGTGCCGGGCTTCCTTCCGGGGACAGGACAGGAGCACAACGGCGTGATCTCCCACGGGGCCAAGCTCATGTTCGCCTACTGTGAGGCAACGGTTCCCAAGCTGGCGGTGATCCTGCGAAAGGCCTACGGAGGCGCGTACATAGTCATGAGTTCCAAGCACGTCGGAGCGGACGTCAACCTGGCGTGGCCCACCGCGGAGGTGGCGGTCATGGGAGCGGCGGGCGCTGTGGAGGTGCTCTTCCGCAAGGAGATCGCCGACTCTACCAATCAGGAACAGGCCACAACCATAAAGGTGGAGGAGTATGAAAATAAATTCCTCAACCCGAGCCGCGCCATGGAGCGTGGTTACGTGGACGCGGTCATAGCGCCGAGCGACACCCGAGCCAAGCTGTACCGCCACCTGAAGTCCCACTTCAACAAGGTCGAGGACTACCCCGACAAGCGCAACGGCAACATTCCCACTTGACCCGACACAAGGCCGTAATGCCTTGCAAACAATCGATTATTCTTGGAAGATGGCAATCAATTGCAGACATCGAAAGGGTGCTCCATTGCGGTGGATATACATGGTTCTTGCGCCGGTGCTTTGTCTTCTTTTCGCCGTGGGTTCGTCTCGCGCGGGGGAAGAAGAAGCGGCGGCAAAGGCGGCGTTCGCTCAGGGAAAGGCAGCGTTCGCCGATGAACGATTCACCGAGGCGGCGGATGGCTTTCGCGAGGCGTACAAACTGAAGTCTTCGTGGAAGCTCCTCTACAACATCGGGCAGGCCGAGACGGCGGGGAAGCGATACGGGCCGGCGCTGGAGGCGTTCGAGCGGTACCTGGCCGAGGGAGGCGACGAGGTTTCGCAAGAGCGGCAGACGGCGGTGCAAAAAGAGATCGCGCGGCTCAGGGGGATGGTGGGTTTTTTGAAAGTGACCGCGCCGAAAGGTGCGGTGGTGATCGTGGACGGCGTGGAGCGGGGGATCGCTCCGCTCGATCGAGAGCTGCCGGTGACAGCGTCGGTGCGTATCGCGGTGAAGGCGACAGCCGACGGTGAGATTTTGGCCGAGAAAAACATGCAGGTGAGCGGCGGAAGAACGGCGGAAATTGACTTGACGCCGGACAATCCAAAGTCGAACGACGAGCTCGATCATCCCGCCATAGCTCGCGAAGCGAGCGACGGCGGACAAGCGACTCCGTCCACTGCGTCCACTCCCTCCACTCCCCCTTCCCCTCTCAAGACCTGGGGCTGGGTTTCGGTGGGAATCGGAGGCGCGCTGTTGGTGGGAGGTGGAATCACCGGAGGCCTGGCGCTCGGCAAGAACGGCGATGTGGAGAAAGCCTGCGAAGACGGCGTGTGCTACGAAGATGATTACGGACTGCTGGATAGCCGGGACGGGTTGGCCACGGCGAGCACGGTGCTGATAGTATCCGGCGGAGTGCTCGCTGCGACGGGGATTGTGCTTCTCATCGCCGGGCGAGACAAAGAAACCGAAGTAGGGGCGCATCACGATGCGCCCGTGGTTTCGTTGCTGCCAGGACCGGGCGGTCTTGTACTGGAAGGGAGGTTTTAAATGATTGGGAAACAATCAATCCGCCATAGCCTTGTCCAGATGTCAAAAGGCGACGGCGGACAAGCGACAATCATCGTTCTTTCGTTGATACTTCTCACCTCCTGCAACGCCCTGATGACTGACGTAGAGCGTGGTGGCCCGCGCCCGGACGGAGGCGACACCGACACCGATACGGATACAGATGCAGATACCGATACCGATACCGACCTCGCGCCGGTGATTACCGGCATCGACGGAGACGGCTCACTCCGGGACGTCAACGGGGACACCTCGGGGGTCACCGATCCGTCTCCCGCAGATCATCGCTTCCGGTACGCCTGGACGGTAACCGGAGAGCGCCTGGATACGGTGACGGACTGTGAATTGCAACAAACCAGTGGCGGCACGGCGGTCTTCACCGCGACCGACGGCCTGGAATTCATGGCGGGAGGGACTTCAACCGAGCGAACGCTGGCGCTGCCGACGGGTCTGGTGGCCGGCGCCTTCACGCTGACGCTCACGAACCCATACGGCGACGCCGAGGCGCAGACATACATTCTGCAAGGCGAGGGGCTCGACTGCGACGGGACCAACTGCGCCCTGCCGGCCGGAAACAACCTTGTGGTGGACGGACAGGTGATCGCGAACGAGCCCGATTGCCCGTGTGGGTACGCGCGAAACGGATCGGTGACCGACTACATTCTCTGTGAAAAGACGCTGGCCGGCGGGACCGACCGGATGGTGAAGGTGGGCGGTTTCTGGATAGACAAGTACGAGATGAGCGCCTTCCCAAATGCGGACTGCACAGGCACGCAGTTCGGGGAGAGCGCCGATAACTGGGCCATGCACGACAACGGCAATTGGGGCGTGATCCAGAAGTCGTACGCCTGCTCGATAACCGGCGTGACGCCGTCGCGCGACATGACGTGGTTCCAGGCGCAGCAGAGTTGCGAGCTATCGGGCAAGTCGATGTGCACGAACGCCCAGTGGCAGGCCGCGGCCGCCGGAACGTACGACCCGGGCAGCGCCGAGACGGGCAACCAGTGTAGAATCGCCGCGACCAATACCTCTCCTCGTGCAACCGGTCTTGCCGGTGCGTCTCCGGGCGGCACCGACTCCTGCATGTCGATGTGGGGCGTTGAAGACATGATCGGGAATATGTGGGAGTGGACGAGCGACTGGTGGGGTCAGGGAACCGATTCGATGAGCGAGGATCAGGACGCGATGTTCGGAGGCGACGGAGCGTGGAATGTGGACCCGGCGGAGTATCAAGGTTCCTATACCAACTATTTTCCCGCGGCGGCGCTCCGGGGCGGGTACTGGACCAACGGCTCCCAGGCAGGCGTGTTCGTGTTGGCCCTGAACCGCGGGCCCTCGTACTCGAGCAACAGTGTTGGCGCTCGCTGTTGCCGTCAGAAGTAATTTGTCCGCCTCCGCAGACTACGGCGGGATGAAGAAGAAGAAAGTAAAGAGAAGAGAGAACGGGAAGAGAAATAGATGAAGAATATAAGAGAAAAAACAATGAGATTGCTACGCGGCGTGGTTGCAATTGCGATCATGGCTATCTCGGCCTTCGCGGGGGACACCGAGGCGCAGACATACATTCTGCAAGGCGAGGGGCTCGACTGCGACGGGACCAACTGCGCCCTGCCTGCCGGAAACAACCTTGTGGTGGACGGACAGGTGATCGCCGACGAGCCCGATTGTCCGGGGGGGTATGTACGAGACGGATCGGTGACCGACTACATCCTTTGTGAAAAGACGCTGGCCGGCGGGACCGACCGGATGGTGAAGGTGGGCGATTTCTGGATAGACAAGTACGAGATGAGTGCATGGGCGAGCGCGGACTGCACCGGAAACCAGTACGGAGAAAGCGGAGAAAGCGACTGGGCCATGCACGACAACGGCAACTGGATCGTGAGCCAGGAGTCGTACGCCTGCTCTGTGACCGGGGTGTCGCCGTCGCGCTACATGACATGGTTCCAGGCGCAGCAGAGCTGCGAGCTATCGGGCAAGTCGATGTGCACGAACGCCCAGTGGCAGGCCGCGGCCGCTGGCACGCACGACCCGGGCAGCGCCGAGACGGGCAACCAGTGCAGAATCGCCGTGACCAACAGTGCTCCCCGGGCCACGGGTCTTGCCGGCGCGTCTCCGGGCGGCGCCGACTCGTGCATGTCGATGTGGGGCGTGGAAGACATGATCGGGAATCTCTGGGAGTGGACGAGCGACTGGTGGGGCCAGGGGGCCGATTCGATGAGCGAGAATCAGGACGGCGCATTCGGCGGCGACGGAGCGTGGAATGTTGACCCGGCGCAGTCGCAGGGTTCCTATGCGACCTATTTTCCTGCGACGGCGCTCCGGGGTGGGGCCTGGAACACCGGTTCCACGGCCGGCGTGTTCGCGTTATACATGGTCCACGGGCCCGCGTACTCGGCCACCTCCATCGGCGCTCGTTGTTGTACTCGCTGACGCTGGAATAAATCCCCCACAACATTGTTTGTCGTATAGTCGGGCTTGACCCTTTGTGGTGGGTACGTAAACTGGCGGTCGAAATTTCAATGGCATTTAATTTTGAAGTCAAGGAAGCAGTAAATGAGTAGCAATGAACTGATGATCGAGGTCAAGGATCTCACCAAATCCTACGGCCCCATACGCGCACTGGACGGGGTCTCGTTTGAGGTGCGCGCGGGCGAGGTGCTGGGGTTTTTGGGCCCCAACGGAGCGGGCAAGACCACAACCATGAAGATCCTCACGTGCTTCATCGCGCCCACAGAGGGGCAAGTGCTCGTGGGAGGAATGGACATCTACAAGGATCCGCTCGAGATAAGGCGCAACGTGGGCTACCTGCCCGAGAACGCGCCCCTGTATCCGGACATGCTGGTGAGCGAGTACCTGGATTTCGCGGGCGTGATACGGGGCATGTCGGGGGCGGACAGGAAGGTGGCTGCGGATCGGGTAATCGGACAATGCGGACTCGACGAAGTCGTGTACCAGGAGATCCGAACTCTCTCCAAGGGATTCAGGCAGCGGGCCGGCCTCGCCCAGGCGATGCTCCATAATCCGCGGATCCTGATCCTCGATGAGCCGACCTCCGGCCTGGATCCAAACCAGATCGTGGAAATACGCGGCCTCATCAAGAATATCGGCAAGGAGCATACGGTCATTCTGTCCACCCATCACCTCGCGGAGGTGCAGGCCACTGCCGGGCGCGTGGTGATTATCAACAAGGGAAAGCGGGTCGCCGACGGTACCCCTCGGGAGCTGGAACAGCAGCGGGGGGGCGCATTGTACGAGGTCGTGCTTCGCAAACCGGCTGACGGGGCTGACGAGATCCCGGCGGTGTTCGAGCAGATCGACGGCGTGGAAGCGGTGGAGAAGATGGAAGGCGCGGATGATGAGCTCGTTTTTGTCGTGACCGGGCATGCGGAGACGGACGTGCGCTCCGATATTTTCAGGGCGGTTGTAGACAAGGGTTGGGTTCTCCTGGGGCTCGTGCGCAAGCAGGTGGACCTGGAGGAAATCTTCCGCAGCCTCACTGTCGTTGACGCTGGAAAGGGGGTGGAGTAAATGGGAGCAATGCTGGCAATATGGCGCCGGGAGTTCAGGTCGTACTTCAACTCGCCGGTCGCTTATTTCGTGATAACGGTTTTCCTGGCGCTCGTGGGGATAATGTTCTTCATTCCCTTCTTTGCGCAGGACCGGGTTTCCATGAGGAGCTTCTTCTCCCTGGTGCCTTTCCTGTTCGTGTTCTTCGCGCCCGCAATCACGATGAGGCTCATCGCAGAGGAGCGCAGGAGCGGCACCCTGGAGTTGCTCATCACCATGCCCGTGAGGGACGTGGATGTGATCCTGGGCAAGTACGCGGCGGCGCTCTCGTTGCTCGTTGTGGCCTTGCTCCTCACCCTGCCGTACGCGATCACCATCTCGTTCTTCGGACCCCTCGACTGGGGCCCGGTCTGGGGCGGATATCTGGGGCTGTTGTTCATGGGCGCCGCGTTCGTCGCCATAGGGTTGATGACCTCGAGCTGGACCGAGAACCAGATCGTCGCGTTCATGGTCGCGCTATTCATCTCCATGATGTTCCTTATGGTCGACAGGTTCATAGTGTTCCTGCCCAACTCCCTGGCGCCCTGGGGGGAGTACCTCAGCTTTACTTCGCATTTCTCCAACGCGGCTCGAGGGATGATAGACAGCCGTGACGTGATCTTCTTCCTGTCGTTCGTGTTGTTGTGCCTGTTCCTGGCGTTCAGGTCGCTGGAGTCCAGGAGGTGGAGATGACCGCCATGAACAAGAAATTCAAGCTCAGGAGCGAGTCGATCATTTTCATTCTGGTGCTGGTCGGGATCCTGGTGCTGGTCAACCTCCTGTCGGTGCGTTTCTTTGCCCGCGCGGATCTCACACGGGACGGCGTATTCACCTTGTCGAAAGCGTCGGTTTCCCTGGCGAAGAATCTGGACGACAAATTGGTGGTGAAGGCCTACTTCACAAAGAATCTTCCGGGACGCTTCGCCTCGCTCGAGAGGCACGTCAAGGACATGCTCGATGAGTACAAGCAGCACTCTGGTGGGCATATGATCGTCGATTTCATCGACCCGGACGATGACGAGGAGGGGAACGAGGAGGAGACCGCCAAGAACCTGGGAATAAAAAAGATGCCCAACCCGGACATCGAGAAAGATCAGACCACTATCAAGGAGGGGTACCGGGGAATAGCGTTCAGCTTCGGCTCGCGCACAGAGGTGATAAGGGCCGTGGAGTCTCCGGTGGGGCTGGAGTATCAGATCACCACCGTGCTGAAGAAATTGCTCGGCTACAAGTCGAGCATGGGGTTCGTGATCGGGCACGGAGAGCCGCTCATCGAGCCGCCGTCCGAATCGGATCGTCCCCTGATGCCCGACGAGAAGCTCAACCGCGGAGCGTACAAGAACCTTCGCAGAAACTTTGATCTCTACAATTATAATGAGGTGAATCTCAAGGGAGGCACCGTCGGTATTCCGGGAAGCACGGACGCCCTGCTGGTGGTCGGCCCGACCGGAAAGTACGACGACAAGGAGCTGTACAGAATTGATCAGTTCCTCCTGAACGGCGGCTCGGTAGCCATGTTCCTTTCGGGAACCAATGTCGCCATCACGCCCTCGGAGATTCCGATGCTTCCGCCCACCTACGAGACCGCGCGCAACGAGGCCGGGCTTTCGGATTTTCTGAAACACCACGGCGTGGAGCTCGGAACCAAGCTGGTGTTCGACAAGCAATCGGCCAATTACATTTCCAAATGCCCGCCCATGCCGATACCCCTGCCGAGGCCTTATCCGGCCTGGCCGGTAATTACGGCGTTCGACGAAGATCACCCCGTGGCGTTCAGGCTGGGTAGCCTCACGTTACCTTACGCCACGCCCGTGCGGATCTCGAAGGCTCTGGAGAACGATCCTTCAATAAAGGCGGCGGAGTTGGCGTTCAGTTCCGGAAGCTCCTGGGCCGTCGAGGGGGAGGACGCGATCATAGAGCCGTGCGGAACCATCGAGTCAACCGATCTTCAGAGCGGTATCCCGGTCGCGGCGGCGCTGACAGGCGACTTTACGAGTTTCTTCGAAGGAAAAGATCTTCCCCTGGAGAAGAAGGCTGACAAGGAAAAAGGGGACGATGACTTTATCGCAAAGAGCGTCAAACCGGGTCGCCTCATCGTGGTCGGATCGGCGGCGCTGCCCATGGACGAGTCCCTCATGTACCTGGCCCGCATCGACAGGAGGCAGGCACACAACAATCTCACCTTCATTCAGAATGTCATGGACTGGCTCACAAGCGAGGACGATCTCATCGCGGTTCGCATGAAGAATGTAAACGATCCGCCTCTCGAGAAGGGATCCGAGGGTGTCAAGACCACGGCGAAGTGGGCCAACATCATCGGCGTACCGTTCTTGTTCATTCTGTTCGGTGTGGTCCGCTGGAGGATCCGGGCGTTTCGGAAATCCAAAAAAGCAACCGCCGACGCTGACGAGAAGAAGGGAAGGAAGACTCAATGAAAAAGAATATAATCGCACTGGTTGTGCTGGCCGCGCTCGGCCTGGTCGCTTTCTTCATTTTCAGGGAGCCCCCGGCCGATGTCGACAAGGAGAAGGAAGCTCCGCTGATAGGGCCGGTTTCCCCGGACAAGCTCGAAAGGCTGGAGATCATCCGGCACGAGGGCACCGGGGCGACGCTGCGCGAGGAGATCATCGTACTTTCGAAGGTCGGTGCTGAATGGACAATGATCAAGCCCGTGGAGTACGCCGTGAACGCCACCTCCGTGCAGAAAATGGTGGACGCTCTGGCCGAGCTGAGGATCATCGACGTCATTAGCGAGAACAAGGACAGGCACCACGTGCTGGAGGTCGATGACGAGATGGGTATCGAGGTTACGGCCTCCGGTGGCGATGGCGAGCTTGCCCACTTCATCGTTGGTGTGGCCCGCCAGGGAATGACGATGGTGCGGGTTCCGGGTTCGGAAACGGTTTATCGATCCAACGGATCTTTTCGGATCACGTTCAACAAGCGGGCCGACAACCTGCGCGATCACACTGTAACCAGACTGGATCGAGACTCGGTGACAAGAATGAAGTTCTTCAGTGAGCACGGGGAGCTCGAGATGGTGCGCGAGGGAGAAGAAATCAGAGAAGGAGAAACTGTGGCGGTGCCGGTCTTCAAACCGGTCGGCGTGGAGATCCAGAACTTCAACTCCCGCGCCGCGTTGGGAATATCGAGAAGCCTGACCGGGCTGTCCGCCAAGGAGTTCGTGGATGACAAGCCGGGCGACGACGTAACCGGGTTGGGGGAGGGCGCCACCCGCGTCGAGTTCGAAGCCAGGAAGGACGGCAAGGAAGGGTCCTACACGATCTGGCTGGGCAACAAGGACGAAAAGAAGCGCATGGTTTACGTCAAGTCGACCGAACTCGATCAGATATTCTTGGTCTCCATGCATCTGGTTTCCCGCTACTGGGCAAAAGTGGACGATTTTGCGCGCACCGACGAGCAGGTGGCTCAGCAGGCAAAGGCTCGCAAGGAGTCAAGGGAACACGGGGAAGCGCACATGAAGCACGCCGAGATGCGCAAAGCAATGCAGCCCGGTTCCTCCCCAGGTGGTGCGCCCGGCATGGGCGGCGCCGGCGGTCAGGAGATTCCTCCGGACATCATGAAGAAACTCCAGGAACAGATGAAGAAGCAGGCCGCGCAGGGCGGCCAGGGCAAAAAGCCCCCTCCCAAGCACGAGCACAAGCACTAGCCTGATCCCGCCGCCCCCACCCCCGGCCCCCATACGCGCTAACTTAAGAAGTTGACTCTTCGCCTCTTGTCATACTAACTTAAGAGCATGGATTCAAAAGTCATGCTTGAGTATCAATGGTCGTATTTGCTTTCGTTTCTTCCATCGGAAGACGTGCTTGAACGAACAGCGAAGGAAACTGGTGCCCTTGTGCGGAAGAGGCAGGTTACAAGTGCTTCTGCGCTGTTGCGTCTGGCGCTGGCATACGGTTTTTGCGGCCTCACACTTCGACAGACCGCTGCCTGGGCTGAGGTCGTGGGTATTGCCTCAATATCAGATGTGGCTCTTTTAAAACGCCTCAGATCTGCCTCTGATTGGCTTGGTCTTCTGCTTGGTCTTAAGTTAGCAGAAAGAGCACCCCCACCCCTTCGTGATCGAAAAACGACTCGGCTTCGACTGGTGGATGCCACGACCATCAGTAGACCGGGAAGCAAGGGTACGGACTGGCGTGTCCATATGGGTTTTGACCTGGAAACGCTCGCAATAGACCACGTCGAGCTGACCGATCATAAAGGTGGCGAGACGCTTGCACGCTTCCCGATTGATGCGGGTGACATCATGGTGGGAGACCGGGGCTACGCTCACCGACGAGGTATTTTTTCGGTCCTCAATGCAGGCGCCGATTTTCTAATACGACTTAATTGGACGGCGGTTCCCCTTGAGCAGCCCTCGGGCGAACCGTTCGACATTTTTAACGCACTACGCAGTCTTCCCGATGTAGCCCCCGGCGACTTCAACGTCCGTGTTAAACCATCTGCCAGGGACAAAACCCCCGCCATCGAGGCACGCCTGGTAGCTATCCGCAAAAGTGAGGCTGCCGCCGAGGACGCAAGAAGAAAAGTGATGAAAGAGCGGATAAAGAAAGGTCGCAAGGTGGACCCCCGAACCCTAGAAGCGGCGGGGTATATCTTTGTGCTGACGTCCCTGCCCGAGGATGATCTCTGCGCGGAAGATGCGCTTGAACTCTATCGTTTCCGCTGGCAAATCGAACTCGCTTTCAAGCGAATGAAGAGTCTCCTCTTTCTGGACCACCTTCCCGCCAGAGACCCGCCACTGGCTCGGAGTTTTCTTTACTCGAAGCTGCTGGCGGCCTTACTGCTGGAGGAATTCACCGACGAGTTTCTCTCTTTTTCCCCCTGGGGACACCGATTGGCAAAACCGTCCACCTTCTTTGTGGCGAATCCAGAAAGCCTTACTTGACGGCATGAGGTTCTCCGTAACTGGTGGAGTGCCCATCAAAGCTTGGTGCGACAACGCCGACAGCCTCCAGCGCCACTTCTTCAACAGTCCACGCCGCCGCGCAATGCAGCAGGCCGATGCCTTTTCAGGGGCGTTGCCGATAGTGAAGCTCTTAAGTTAGCGCGTATGCCCCCGGCCCCTCCAGCGTCCAAATGACCCTGACACCACAGAATGAGGCAGAGTGACCTAGGGTCAATAGTTGAACCAGGACGCAACACGTGAAAGCATAGACACCTGACAATCAGGATAAGGGGAGAGAGCCCATGCTCAAGAAAATCATCGCGGCTGCGATTTTTATGTCGCTGGTAGCGATTGGAGGCTGTAGCGGCGAGAAGAGTGTCTGCGATAAATCAACAGGCCTGTGCTGGCAGCACCCTGGCCCCAAGGAGTGCGTCAACTGGACAGAGGCGAAAGACTATTGTGAGTCCCTCGGTGGGAACCACGAGTGGCGCCTGCCGAGGCGACAGGACTTCATCAACATGGTAGGTGGCTGCGATAGCAACGTGATGCGTGAAAGCTCTTTAGGGGGCTGGTGCAACTCGTGCGCTCGAAGCGATAATTGCAGCGCGCTTTTCGGTTCGGATTCAAGACATTACTGGTCGTCGTCGCGGAGCGGTTCCGAACGCGCTTGGCGCTTCGACTTCAAACACGGCCAAATGGAAAACGACTATATTCTCGGCGACAGCAGTATCAAACTCAGTGTCAACCTCGCCTACATAGTCAGTGGAAGCGGTTACGTCCGTTGCGTGCGTGCGGGACCGTAGCCGGTGATTTTATTAGGGTGACGAGAATCCTCCAATTGACGGGGTCACCACAGTGTCACCCCTTATTTGGTTCTCAAACAGCGAACATATGCATTACTTCCGATGAATCTGAGATGTAAAAGCTGTTTCCCTCGAAGGTTGAAGCTAGCTATGGTTACCCATGCATCATTTTCACTCGCTGTCGTCGAAGACGACCAGAAAGTATGATCCAATGTTGTCAAAGACATCTTCGAACATGCTTCACTTTCTGCACAGGAGTTGCATACCTGAGCGACGGGATTATTCCTAAGTGACGTATATGACAATGCCTTCTTGTCTCTGCTACAACCTCCCCAAAGATTGCTGAAGTCCGTCACGGTAGGGAGTCTATATCCTGACGGACAATATTTCTTGGCCGATTTCCAGTTCATCGACTTAGCCTTACCCGTGCAATCACTTCCATCCCATATCTGTCCGACTGGGCAGCGCAGCCAGTAGAGGTTGGTGCCGGGTTGTTTGACTTCGTCGTTACGAGTTGGGCTTGGACTGGC
>JAUVDV010000060.1 GCA_030595125.1 Deltaproteobacteria bacterium | reverse complement strand
CAGGCCCAACCCCAAGCAGCAAAGGGTCTACGACCTCCTGGGCAGTATCACCGTGTAGACAGTAACGGGAATTCGCGATCGAACCTATCTATCCGAATTCATGGCAGAACTGATTGCTTCTATTGGAGGAACTTCTGATTAACGGTTCTTGTCGGCGGCGACCACCGGTAGCAACAGGGAAAAGATGGAACCCTGGCCCTTTTCGCTCTCCACCATTATTGTGCCTTCGTGTTCCCGTGCTATGCGCATGGCCATGGCCAGACCCACGTCGCTTGAGTCCGGCGCGGTGGTCCCGGTGGGCTCGAAGACGCGATCCAGCATGTTGCGGTCGATACCCGGTCCAGTGTCGGCTACAGAGATGCGGACGGATTGTCCGGGCTCCAGAGGCCTTCTGGAACTACCCGCACCGGTTGACAGCCCGATAACCCTGACGGATACGACCAGCGTCCCGCCGGTCTCCTTCATCGACTGATAGCCGTTGGTGCACAGATTCATGATCGCCTGATGGAGTTGGGTTGGATCTCCTATCACGAAGGTCTCGTCCTTGAGAAGCTGTCGCTCCAGGAATATGGATGGGGGCAGGAACGATTCGACAAGGGTCAACACTCGCTCCACGAATGGGCCGATTTCGATCATTTCTCGTTGTGGGGCCGAGTGTCTTCCGAGTTCGAGCATCTGATTTACGATGTCCCGAGCCTTGTTGGCGGCGGTCAGGACCTCGTTGAGGTCTCTCTGGATTTTGTGCTCTACGGGCAGGTCCTCTTTTGCGGCCGATGTGAACCCGATGATCGCGGCGAGCAGGTTGTTGAAGTCGTGGGCTATGCCGCCGGTCATGGTTCCGATGGCTTCCATTCGCCGGGTACGCCTGATCTCTTCAGTCCTGCTCTCGATCTCCGCTTCCAGTTCCTTGAACGAGCGCTTGAGCACTTCGCGGGCGTTTTGTTGCTCCGTCAAATCCCGGATCAGAACTATCCAGCCCCGGTGAGCGGAGTGATACGTGACGATCGAGACAGACATTGAAAGGAATTTATCGCTCCGAGTTCGGTCGTAAACCGTCATCTCCCCCTTTCTGTTTTCCCTGAGGGCACTCCAGTTTTTCAAGATCGCATCCACCGGAGATCCCTCGACCGTATTAGCGGTGATGCCAAGCATGGATTGAGCGGCCGGGTTGACTCGCTGTATCAGGCCATTTCGATCCACCAGAACTATGCCGTCACGGACATCCTCGAAGATCTCCTCGGCCACGCGTGCCATCCCGCCGGACAGGAAGTCGAATTTTTTCACGGTGTAAACCACGAAGGGAAAAAGGAGAAGCGGCGTACATGAACACAACCTGATGGTGCTCCAGATTCCCTCGGTGCACATGACCATGATCTCGAGCGATGCAGAGGCGGCCAACACGAGGAGCACTCCTGAGGCGATTATTCTCAAGGATTTGCGGATGACAGTTACACTGGGCGAATAGGATCGACGAATGGTGAGCAATACCGCTGTCACGCCGGCGGTCAGAGGAATCACGGCAAAGAAAAGGAAATGTTCGGCCCGAATATCCGAGGCTCCCCACTCATGGCGTTCTGTCCCGACCAATCCCAGATCTGTCGTGATGTAGACAAGTATGCCGACCAGGGAGATGCCCGCGAGTAAAAAATAGATCCAGTCGTTTTCTATCTTGAGCAATCTGTAGACGAACCGAAGAAACCAGAAGGACGACGGAATCCAGAACACGGACATGGCCCGGTAGATAATATCTTCCAGACCAACTGACATGGGGAAATAGAGGAAGATCTCCAGAAGCACCCACATGACCATGTTTGCCAGAAACACCCGCAGGCTTCTGCCGGCGGGATCCGATCTTCCCCTCTGAGCGTGGAGGGTCGCAAAGAGGAACAGAAAACTCGCCAGGGCAGCGAAGTGAATGAGCGCCATGACCCTCATGGTCTACTCCCTCGATTTTTTTCTTGAAGGAGCTCCCGGATGTTGGATGCCAGTACGGCCTTGGGCAGGGGCTTGGACAGGGCCGCGCCGAAACCCATCTCAAGAGCCCGTGCCTTGTCATCCTCCCGCAGGTTTCCCGAGACCAGGATGATCGGAAGATCGGGACACATCTGGAGAACCTGTTCGCCGAACTCGATCCCGGACATGCCGGGCATGGAGAGATCCGTGATCACAAGATCAAAGGAACCCTTGTTTTCTCGTATGGTCTCGATGGCCCGCTGAGGTTTGGAGAAGGTTGTTATCCGGTAGCCCAGCGGCTCGAGCATGCGCTTTTCCACCCTGAGCACCTGCTCCTTGTCGTCCAGCAGGAGGATTCGCTCGCTTCCTCCTGTGATCGAGAAGTCTTCCGATCTGGATCCGGTGTCGTTCTCATCGCTCCAGGGAAGATAGATCTTGAAGGCGGCGCCCTTTCCCTCATCTGAAGTGACCTCGATGGTTCCCCGGTGCTGGCGAACGATGTTCGCGACCGTGGCAAGGCCCAGGCCGGATCCCTTCTTGCTCTGCTTGGTAGTGAAGAACGGGACAAAGATCCGGTCGATGATGTTTTTTGCGATTCCCTCGCCCGTGTCGGCCATGGTTATGCACACATCCGAATCCACGCGGGTCAGGCCGACGCTGAGGGTTCCGCCTGATTTTTCCATGGCCTGAAGTGCATTGGTGCCTATGTTCATGATCACCTGGTGAAGCCCGGTGATGTCCGCCATCACGTACATTTTTTCTTTGCCGTAGTCCCTCTGGATCTTTATGGGCCCGGATGTGGAAGCCTCCAGAAGGTTGAGAACCTCTTCAAGAAGATCGGGCACGGCCACCTGTCTGGGTTCGATCTGGGCAGTGGAACTGAATGAGATCATCTGGCCGATGATATCCCTGGCGCGTCTTGTCGCCAGCACCACCTCCTCCATGTCCTCCCGGATCGGGTCCGATTCGGCCAGATCGTCTCTCGCGGCCGTCGCGAACCCCATGATGGCCGTGAGCAGGTTGTTGAAGTCGTGGGCAACCCCGCCCGTGAGCAAGCCGATGGCCTCCATACGCTGGGCCTGAAGGGATTCCTCGGTCCTGCGCAGCACCATCTTCTCGAGATCGTCCCGGTCTTTTCTCAAGATCTCCTGAGCCTCGATCTCCTCGGTTTCGTCCCGAACGATCACAAGTTTTTCGTGTACCGACTCTCCCTGGGTTTCGTTGGACCGGGCGACGGAGTAGGTTCTGACAATCCCGTCCCTGTCCACCTTGAGCCGCCCGCCCCCTTCGTCGGCGGCCGGATCGACTCGTGGGATCAGTTGGTTCAGGTTCATCCCCACCACATTACGAGGGTCCAGACCGAACATGCCCGGTATCGCGCTGTTGGTTCGGGTGATTATCCCCTGTCCGTCAACGAGCGCCACGCCGTCCCGCATGTCCTCGAAAAGCTCTTCTGCCACCTGATCCACGGTGATGGTCATGAACCGATACTTGATCACAGAGCGGTATATAATGAGGGCGAACAACACCAGGGCCGAGGATCCGTAGCGGGGGAAATCGGCGATCTCGAAGAAGTTGGGTATGATGATATTCATTGTGACAATAGCCGTGAGCGTCAAGGAACCACCCAGGAGAATGGACCGATAGGCGGCCTTCATGTCGCTATCGTTAATCTTTCCGTGTTCCAACAAGATCAACAGGAGGCCCAGGGCTCCACCGGTAACGTTGGGTATGCATATCAGGGTATGAGGTAACAGATTCCTGCGGTCGGCAATGCCCCAGTAGTGGCTGGTGTGGCCTGTCAGTATGCTGTCGGTGAACAGGTCGACTCCGATTCCGGCCATCGTCCCGGCCAGGATCAGCCAGTACAACGGGTCCGGTTTTTGATCGATGAGCTTGTAGGTGAAGTTGAGAAAGAGGAATCCGGTCATCATCCAGAACGGGATGATCGACCGTAGCAGTATGTGCTCGTAGCCGCCGAACCCTGGCACATAAAGTAAGAGCTCCAGGGCAAGCCATGTCGCGCCCGCACCGGTGAAGACCAGGTAGGCGTTGTTGACCGGATCTTTTCGCCGTTGTCCGAAGACGAACGACCACGCGAACATGAGCGCGACCAGCGACAACAGTGGCAACAAGACAAACAGATTCATCGAAACGCACCAGTTGAAAAGAACTCGTCCAGCAGAGCGTCCTTTTCCTCGAAGCGTTGGTTCAACCACAGGGAGAGGGCCTGATGTCCGGCAGGAAGCTCTTTCGCGTCGAAACGCTTCACGTGAATGTGAGCCCTCTCCACAAAGCCGACGATGTATTGGCCCAGACTGGGCACCCCCTCCTCGTATCCGATGGTGATGTCGTACACCGCGTCGAGTCGATCCCCGAGCCCTTGCAGGGATGCGACGAACCCCTTCGTGTGGGGCATCAGCAGGTGCGAAAGAGGCGTCATGTTTTTCTTCGAAGCGATCCGCCGACTGCGAACCAGCTTCTCTTCGGTTATCCTGGTCCCCTCGGCGAAGAGGACCAGCCAGAATGGGATCTCGTTACGTTTCAATCGGGAGAAGACAGCCTCGATGGAATCTTTGTCCGAAGACCAGCGGCGTTTAACGAACAGATTGTCCAGAAGAAAAAGGCCCCAGCCGACGCCCGGGACATATTTGATCGCATCCTTCACAAACCATTTCAGATCGCCCAGTCGTCCTCCTGCTTGCGCGACCATGAAGAGGAAAACGATGTCGGTCATCTCCTGATGGTTCACCACCAGAACCGCGTTTTCCCCGGTTCGGACAGGATCGCCGGTCAGTTCGAATTCGACCCCGTGCACTACCCGGCCCACTTTCACGCACAACCCAAACCACCAATTTGCGGCCCATCTGTTCAAGTTCAGATAGGTCCTCCTGGAAAACGGCGCGATGATCAGAAACAGCACCTGGATGCAGTTGACTGTTATCAGCGTCACCAGGAGAAAAAGCGCCGCCGGCACCCCCAGTGCAATGCCGCGAATAATGGTAAGTAGTTTGGAGGGGTTCTTCAGGGGCGGCAGGGGCATTTATTGCCATACCTTTATCCATTTGATGAAGGTCAGCCTGTCGTCCGGTGTCCACACCCGTCTGGCCGCCAGGATATCGAATGACTCCCAGGGGCCGTCACCGGAAAGGTTCAGCAACAGGTGACCGGCGTGGTAAGCGCCGCTCCCGGTTTCCTGTTGGGACACCCACGCGTGAAATTCGGTTGAATTCCACGGATCGAGACCCAGAGCTCCCGCAAGGCATGGAAAACGTTTTCCCAGTGAGGGTAACTTCTCCTCCAGCGGCAGATCACTTCTTTCGTATGCTCTAATGCTCATTTTTGTCGCATCTTGAGGAGCTGCAGCTCCTGCTGTGTACGGGCGAGTTCTGTTTCGAGGCGGTCCTTTTCACGAATGTTCTGATCGTACGATTGCCTTAATCGATCGTGATCTGTGCCTGATACGGATTGGCTCCTGTTGTCAATGGACATGGTCTTGAAACCGGCGCTGTTTCGGTCCCGTTTCGGACCGAGGTCCTCTGATGGGTCCGAACTCTCGGCAATCTTGATTGAGAGAAGATTCTTGATAGCCGCGAGCTCATCCAGTGTTCTTCGGTGCGCCACCTTCTCGAGGTTCAGTTGGGTCTGCGCCGAGTCGAGATCCTCGCTGTCGTCGTCGGGGGCCTTGTCGGGCAAAGGCGGCGGTGTAGGGGGTAAAGGCGGCGGCTTGGGGGGTAACGGCGCTTTGGGGGGTGACGGTTTGGTTTTTGGGGAGGCGCTTTCGGCTTTCAATGCCTCGTTCTCATCCTTGAGGAGCTTCATTTCTTCTGCGGCCATGGTCAGCTCGTTTTCCACGCGCTCCATTTCCTCGACGACCCGGGCCGTCTCGGCGCTGGCCTCGGCCGCGAGCTTGTCCCTGTCCTGCCGAAGTTTTTCCAGGTCCCTGTCGCCGCGCGAGTCGGAGTCGGAGTCCGAGCGAAGGCCGACGGTCAATCCCGATAGCCACAGGAGAACCCCGCCAAGAAAAACGGCCAGTATCATCATTGCGAACAGGAACGTCATCGTCCCCCTCCCATGATCTCGGCGCGCACCAGCAGGCCCGTCACCTCCTGCTCCTGCGTTCCCGCGATGGAGACCCGGTGCCTCGCGACCCCCACATCCCTGATGATCTCCTCCTTGATGATCCGGGCCGCCTGCTTCGAGCGTTTCGAACTCTTGTTGATGTGATTGACTCCCGTGAGCTTGACCTTGGCGCTCTCGTTTGTAGTGAGGAAGTGCACGATCGCATCCACAGTTTTTTCTCCCCCTTCCAGGATCTCGTAGTTTCCCGGGTCGAGTTCGATGGTCCACTGTGTTTCCGAATCAGCTGCGGGAGCCGCCGCCTCGACCTTTTGCTCGACTTCCGCCTCGACCTTCTGTTCGACTTCCGCCTCGACCTTCTGCTCGGCTTCCGCCTCGACCTTCTGTTCGACCTCTACTGCCTGGACGACGTCGACCGTAGCGATAGTATCGGGTATGGGATCCGGGCTTTTCGCCGTTTCGTGGACAACCGGTGAGGCTTCGGCGTTTCGAGCGGCGGCGAATTGCCGCACCATGGAGGGCACCAGCACAATCGCCGTGACGAGCCCGGTGATGCCCGCGAGCGCGAGCAACAATGAAACTACCAACGGCGGTCCTTGTTTCGTGTTTTTCATGGCTTACACAAGTATGAGACCGTCCGCGTCCTGCGCCGGAAGTCCCATTATCGAATTGTTACGCATATCTCTGTTCACGGCAATGTCGTACACGCCCTTGAGAAATTCAGGGAACTCTGCGGTTGCCGATTCGAACTCAGTTCGCGGCAAGAACAACAACGCCGTGTTTTGATCCGCTGTCACCGTCGCCGTAGAAGGTTTCCTCATGAGCAGTGAGATCTCGCCGAACAGATCGCCGGGACCCAGAGTGGCGAGAACGACGTCTTCATTGTTCTCGACCTTGTTCACCCGGACTCCTCCGGATACGATCAGAAACAATCCGGGACAATCGCGGCCCTGTTCGATGATCACCTCGCCCTCGCTTCTGTAATCCGTATTGAATCTGGAGATCACGTCCGGCCTGCGCTTGGGGGGAACCGGTTTGAGTACCGGAGATACGCGCATGAGGTTCTCGAGCATCCGGACGTGGCAAAACGCAACAAGCACGTCTCCGGTTTTCGCAAAGCGGTCGGTCAGTTGCTCCATTTCGGCCTTGTCCGCTCGTAAAAGGACAGTGCGTTCGTTCGCGCGTACTGTAGCTGCGCGCATGGTGGAGGAGACCAGGGCCATCTCCCCGAAGAACGCTCCGGGGCCAAGGCGAGCCAGCTCCACCGGGTCGCCGCTTGCGGGATGATGAATCACCGCCACCGATCCCTGTGCCACAATGTACATGGCGTCTCCGGTTGTGCCCTGCTCCACGATTACCTCCTGCTCTTCGACCACCTGACGGACGAGCGCATTTGTGAGGTGCTCGAAATCGGAGGTGCCAAGGGCGGACAGCAGGGGTATGTACGGCAACCGGATGCCTCGATCCGGTAGCGTGAGCGCGGCTCCCCAGGCCATGGCCATGGCGTCTCCGGCCCTGGAGACGACCTGTTCGTCGTCCAGGTCGTTCCCCCACGGTTCCACCTCCAGTTTGGCGGGCAATGGGGGCGGCGGGATTTCCGCTTCCTCTACTCTGTCTGATTCCGATCCGTAGATTTGCGCGATAGCGGAGATCAGGTCTTTGGGATCCTGGCCCAGATCTTGTATTTCCTTCGCCGTGGCGATGGCCTGGATCGGGTTTCTTTCTTCGGCCATCGCGAGGGCAACGCTCCTCAAGTTCTTCGTTCCCGGGCCTGTGTCGCCACGTGCGATCAACGCGAGAGCCCCGAGCTTCCAGGCTGTGAGATCGGATGGATTGTTTTCGAGCATCGGTCCCACGATGCGAAGCGCCTGCAGGGGATCTCCCGATTGCAAGCTCTTGTCTGCAGCTTGATGAGTACACACTGATGAGTTCATTCTTCGCCCCTTGCGCGGTGACTATCGAAAACGACTTCCTTGTCGGCGCATTGTACTCACTAGAAAAGCACCTCGCAAGGTCAAGGGACAGCGCGAAGAGGAGAAGTGAAGGGGCAGGCGCAGTGCGGTCAGGTGCTGCCGTTTGAAATATTGTCCAGCTTGTCGAGAAGGGTACGCTCCTCGTCGCCTATTTCAATTGGAAGCACGACCTTCACATTGACGATCAGCTCTCCGCGCCCCTTGCCGCCCACGAACGGAATACCCTTTCCGCTGGCGTGGATTTTGTCCCCGGGTTGAGTCCCCGGCGGTAGCTCAATCTCTACCGTTTCGTCGATGAGCTCGACCTCGAGCGAGCAGCCCAGGATCGCCCGGGTATATGGAATGGAAACCGTGTACTCGAGATCATTTCCGTTTCGCACGAGCCGTTCGTGGGGCTCCACGTCAATGAACACATAGAGGTCTCCGGGCTCTCCGGGGCTCTCGGGGTGCTCTCCCTCTCCGGCGAGCCGCAACCTCATGCCCGTGTCCACCCCCGGGGGCACAGTGACGGTGACGGTGCGGTTGTACGCCGCTCGACCGGTGCCCTCGCATTCTTCGCAAGGTGTGGTGATCACACTGCCGCGGCCCAGACAGGAGGGACAGGGGGTGGCTATGGTCATGAACCCTGTGCGCTGGATCACTTGCCCGTGGCCATGGCAGTCGCTGCAGGTCTGCGGAGTGGTTCCTGGTTCGGATCCTTTTCCCTCGCATCGGCCGCAATTTCGCAGTTGAACCAACTCGATCTTTTTTTTGATTCCCCTGAAGGCATCTTCAAAGTTCAGAGACAGGTCGTAACGAAGATCGGCCCCCCTCGGCGGTCTCGGCGGACGGGATCTGTGACGTCCTCCAAAAACGTCGCCTCCGAAGAAATCGGAGAAAATATCACCAAAATGCGAGAAAATATCGTCAACCCCGGTGAATCCGGCCTGTCCCTGCAGCCCCCCGTGTCCGAAGCGGTCGTAGATTTCTCTCTTTTCAGGGTTGGAAAGGACATCGTAGGCCTCGGCGGCCTCCTTGAAGAGGTCTTCTGTTTCAGGGCTGTCCGGGTTCCTGTCCGGGTGCAACTTCATCGCCAGGCGCCGGTACGCCTGCTTGATTTGCTTTGTGTCGGCGTCGAGTGGAACGCCGAGAATTTCGTAATAGTCTCTTCTGTTATTCATGTAACGTGTACAAGACGTGTAAGGTTCAGATTTGAAATGTCAAGATCCTGGGTGGGTAATCACGGGCAGATTTAGAACAAATCGTCCGAGGCCGCCTTGTCCTGCTCGGCGTTCTTCTTGGCCTCCGCCTCCTCCTGCTCCTTGACCTTCTTCTGGAGGTCCGCCATGGATTTTTCCATCTCCTTCATCTGGTGATCCACCCTCTTTTGCTGGTCGAGTGAGGCCTGGGTGACACCCTTGGTGTTGAAGAAGCCTTTTGCGAGATCCCTTCCGTGGGACTGGACCACAATCATGTAGCTCTTATTGGCGTCGAAACTCGGGCGGGTGAGGTTGGCCTTTCCGGACAGGATACGCGTGTTTCGATCCTGGGTGTACTGTGTGTAGGAGTCGACGAAGCGGCGCTTACTGTCGCTCTTCCCGCTCTTAATATCGTAGAACACCATTTCGACCTCATAATCGCCGAGGGGCCGCCTGAAGAACGCCATTGTTTCGAATTTCCAGACGTTTTCCTTATCGGCGAAGACCGTCTTGACCGAGTTGGATCTGAGGTAGCCGACAAACCCGCCCTTGGACTTGAAATAGGTGGGTGGACGCTTCTTCAGCAGGAGGACCTTCCCGGCAAAGATGTCCTCTACCTTCCGCGCCAACACCTCGCTGACCCCGGTGAGGAAAAACAACATCGCGATGAGAATGGCGATACGTCCGACTGCTGACTTTCTCATGTAGATTCTCCTTTGATACTCATTTGTTTTTGACGAGCGCATCCCCAGCATATTCTGAGTTTATTATAATAATACTAATAGACCAAGGCGGAGAGCAAAGCGGCTCAACCCGGCAAAAAAAAGACCAAAAATTTGCCCGGCACAATTGGTTATGGCATACTCCTTGAAAGTTCGTAAGGGTTTGGTATTATTAAAGAATATGAGCATTGCAACATCCGGAACAATCCATGAGGTGCTGAGTCGGGCCGCCGATTTTGCCCACAATGGAAACGGGGACATGAGCACGGGTTATCTCCTGCTGGCTATCCTCACAGGCACCGGCGCCGCTGCGAAGACCCTCACCCTGAGGGGCCTGACGGAGACCAAGCTCCGAAACGCAATTCGCAATTCAGATCCGGAACCATCCGATATCGTTGATGAAGTAATTGACAAGGCAAACAAGTATGCGGAATCCCTGGGGGTCACCACACCTTCCGCGATCCACGTACTCGCCGCAATTGCGACCGTCCGGAACTGTGAGGGACACCTCATCCTCGTGGAGGGGGGCCTGAATGTGGACGTGATCAGGAATCAGGCGCTTCGCAACATGACCACCGGCCTGACAAGGGAACACGGATCCCCCGCCGGCAACGATACCGTCACGCGTCCGGGAGGAGACTTCAATCGCGAATCCCTGCCCCTTCCGGAGCAACTGAGAGCTCCACCATTGCAATTCGACCCCGTCGTAGAGAAGCGCCGACAAGGGAAACCCGCTTGCGGGCAACCGGCCCCTCCCGGTCTTTCGAAGCTGCACCCTCCCTCGAACATGGGACTTTCCCTCGAGCAGGCCCAGCAGAAAACGAGGGCCCTGAGATCCGAGTCCCAAAAAGGCAGCCAGGCTTCTCCGGCTTCGCTTGAAAGTGCGCCGCCTGTAGTACAATTTACACGTCGGGCAGCCCCGATCTCTCCCGAACCGGTTCGCTCAGGTTCCGATGCACCCTCGCGATTTGACCTGTCTCCAACCGAGTTTCCAACCCTTGCCGCCATCGGACGAAACATCACGGCCGACGCCGCAAGGGGTCATGTCGAGGAGATCGTGGGCCGCGAGCGGGAGATGGAACGGATCGCCGATGTTCTCAACAAGCGGCGGGCAAACAGCCCCTGCCTGGTGGGAGCCCCCGGGGTCGGAAAGACGGCGATCGTCGAAGGCCTCGCGTGCAAGCTCGTAAAAGGAGAGGCCCCCGGGCTCGAAGACCGTATTCTTCTGGAGGTCAGATCCGGAGACCTCCTGTCGGGAACCTCCCTGAGGGGCGCCCTGTCCGAGCGGTTTGATGCCCTGCGGGAGGAGGTAGTCCGCTCCGACGGGCGGGTGGTCCTTTTCTTCGACGAGATACACTCACTCCTGGCTTCCTCGGACGGTGCGGAAGCTGTCCAGGATCTCAAGGTGTCGCTCGGTCGCGGGGAGATGCCCTGTATCGCGGCCACCACCGGCGAAGAGTACTCCCACCACGTGGAATCGGATCCGGCCCTCGCCCGGCGCTTCACGGTCATCGAAATCGATGAGCCGGACCATGACGAGGCAGTGCGGATAATCGAAGGTGCGGCGCCGTCCTACGCCGAACACCATCAGCTCTCCTACACCCCGGAGGCCCTCAAGGCGGCGGTAAGGCTGTCGTCCAGATACGTGCACGACCGCGCGCTGCCGGACAAGGCGCTCGCGTTGCTGGATCTGGCGGGCGCCAGGGTTCGCAGATCCCATGCCGACCTGGTGTCCGACGAGGATATCGCCGATGTTCTGGCCGAGCAGATAGGTGTCCCCGCAAAGCGTCTGAGTACAAGCGACCATGATCGCCTGCTCAACCTGGAATCGGATCTCGCCGAACACATTATCGGCCACCGCCATGTCCTTGATGCGCTTGGAGAGACGCTGCGCCGCAACGCCGCCGGTTTCAGATCGGGCCGCCCCATCGGGTCGTTGCTCTTCCTCGGACCGACCGGCGTGGGCAAGACCGAAACCGCAAAGGCACTCGCAGACCTGCTCTTCACGGACCAGGACTCCATGATACGCCTGGACATGACAGAGTTTTCGGAGGCTCACGCCGTGGCCCGCATGATCGGGGCGCCGCCCGGGTACGTGGGGCACGAGGATGGTGGGCAATTCACCGAGGCGGTGAGAAAGCGTCCCTACTGTCTGATCCTGCTCGACGAGATAGAGAAGGCCCACCGGGATGTGTTGCAGATCCTGCTCCAGGTCCTCGACTACGGTCGTCTGACCGACGGCAAGGGGCGCACCATCGTTTTTGAAAACACGGTCATTGTCATGACGAGCAACCTGGGATCGGATATGAGGAACCACTCGTCTCCCAGGCGGCGGGTGGGTTTCGGTGCCGGTGCAGACGAGCGCGAGCCCGACGGGGACAAGATCTGTGAGTCCATTCTCGGCGCAGCCCGCGAGGCGCTAGCGCCGGAGCTGTGGAACCGGATCGACGAACCCCTGGTTTTCGCGCCGTTGACCAGACCCGAGGTCGGCGAGATCGCCATGCTCATGCTGAACCAACTCGGAAGACAGCTGGAAACCGAACAGGGAGTGTCCCTCGAGGTCGGGGAAGGCGCGGTCGACACGCTGATCGCGGCCGGCGGCTTCGACCCGGAGCTCGGCGCCCGTCCCATGCGGCGCACCATCCAGCGGCTGATCGAAGGCCCGGTCGCAAAGCTCGTGCTCTCCAAAGAGGTCACTCGGGGAGATCGACTCGTCATCGAGGGGGACGGAGAGAAACTGGCCTTCGAGAACACCACAGGCGATTGACTTACCTGATCAGCCTCTCGTGGACCGATCGAATCCGCTCGTCACTGCGACCAATAAATAATGACTCCCACTCCTTTGAAATTGGTAAGATAAACTCTTGATGTTCACTTTTTCATAAGAGGTGTAGTCAATGAAACCTTTCAAGCTGCTGTGCTTGCTCGCAATCCTCGCGACCTTTGCCAACGGATGCGTCACGGCTGACGTCGAGGTCCAGGGAGAGATTCAGGACTCCGAAGGCTCCGAAACCGATTGTTCAGACGGGCAGATCTTGTGCGACGACGTGTGCGTTGACCCCCTGACCGACGACCTTTTCTGCGGCGCATCGGGCGATTGCATCGGCGGCAACGACGGCGAAGTCTGTGAAACCGATTACGACTGCGTGGACGGTATTTGCGAGCTCATCTGCGACGACTGCAAAATCGACGAAACCTGCTATGCAAAAGGTGAGGCCAACCCGGCCAACGAGTGCGAGCGTTGCGCCACAGCTATCAGTATAACCACCTGGACCGACAATGACGGCGTCACCTGCGACGACGGGCTCTATTGCACCGATGGTGACATTTGCGGCAGCGGAACGTGCGCGGGCACTACCCTGGACTGCTCCGACAGCATTGCATGCAACGGCACCGAGACCTGCAACGAAGCCACCGACACCTGCGACCCGGGCACCTCACCCTGCGGAATCGACGAGTACTGCGACGAGGTCACCGACACCTGTTGCCCGGCCGTAACAACCTTTGTTTACACTGGAAGCGCAACGACCTGGACCGTACCAACCGGCGTAACTGCCATTTCTATTGAAGTATGGGGATCAAATGGAGTCAATGGTACCGGGGGTGGTATCGCTGGAAACGGAGCAAGGATGAAAGGTGATTTTGTGACCGTTCCCGGCACTACGTTGACAATCTACGCCGGTGGAAACCCGGGAGCGCAGGCCGGGGGTCAGGGATCCAGTGTGGATGATGCGGGAACACCGCTGATCGTCGCCGGCGGCGGTGGTGGCGGCGGCTATGGAATGGCCGGCGGCGATGCACTCGTAACAACTGATGGTACTGCTTCACCAAATCATACAGGGGGGGCCGGAGGAACCGGTGGCGACGGTGGTGCGGCCGGAACCGGTGCCTGGGGTACCGGTGGTGGCGGTGGTTGGTTATCCGCAGGTGGCAGCGGTTCGGGAAGCGCAGGCGGTGCTACTCCGTGCAGGGGAAGTGTGGGAACCACATATGCCGGTGGCGCCGGTGGCGGATACAGTGGCGGCGGAGGGGTTGAGATGTACTCGGGAGCCGGTACCGGCGGCGGTGGGGCAGGTGGGTCGTACAACGTGGGAACCAGCCAGAGCAATACCGCCGGAGCCAACGCGACTACCGGGCAGGTTGTCATCACCATACTCTGAGAAGCCAGGCCTCGGTAGCCAGCAAAGGTTTCGGAAGCCACCACTACGGCGGATCGCGGATCTTCCCACACCCGCTTGACGAGAAAAGCCTAAAGCGCGAGTATCTTTTCCGTGACCAGTACAACGTCAGATCTTCCTTCTCAATTTGGTCCGTACTACCTGTTCGATCTCATCGGCAAGGGTGGGATGGCCGAGATTTTCCTTTCCAAGACCTACACGAGCCTCGGCACGGAACGCCTGTGCGTCATCAAACGCATCCTGCCCCATCTCAACGAGGACACGAGTTTTTGCGAGATGCTCATCAAGGAGGCCAAGCTGTGTGCCCGGCTCTCCCACGCCAACGTGGTCCAGACGAACGAGCTCGGTCAGATCAACGGCCAGTTCTACATCGCCATGGAGTATGTGGAGGGTGTCGACCTGAATCGGCTCCTCGGCTTGCTGTCCCGCGCCAAGATCGCGTTGCCGCTCCAGTTCGCGCTCTACATCATTATCGAGGCGTTGCGGGGACTCGACTATGCCCACCGGCTGAACGACGACGACGGCCAACCTTTCGGCATCATCCACAGGGACGTGTCACCCACCAACGTGCTGATATCCAGCGAGGGGGATGTCAAGCTGTGCGACTTCGGTATTGCCAAGGTCGCCCTCGATGACGTGGGGGCCGAGCACCGCCTGGACGAGTACCACCTGAAGGGCAAGGTAGCCTACATGGCGCCCGAGCACGTGGCGGGAAAGGAGATCGACTGTCGCGCCGATCTCTTCGCGGCGGGGATCCTCATGTGGGAACTCCTGTCCGGGAGACGCCTGTACAAGACCAAAGATGAGGAAGAAACCCTCCGCAGGGCGAAGGCGGCGCAGATACCGCCCCTCGTCGACCGGGAGTTCCCCAAATTCGAGATGCTCTCCAAAATAGTTCACAAGGCGCTTTCAAAGAATCCGGACGATCGTTTTCAGAGCGGACAGGAATTTATTCGGGCCCTCGATGACTACATGCACGCGTCCGGCCAGGTGATCTCACACCTGCGGTTCTCCAACTTCCTGATGGACAACTTCGGCGAGAGCCTCATGGCTCAGCGCAGGGAACGAGAGCGACAGCTGGCCCAGCTGATGGACCTGCACGATCCCATTTCGCGCAGGGATTCCATTCCCGCTATCCCGGTGGACGGCTCCACCGGTGTGGGTTTCTCGCTCAAGGAGAATCCCATCACCGCCTCATTGCTGGCCGAGGAATACGAGGACGACGACGATCTCGTGGACGAGATGTTCGAGCAGGCGAAGTCCATTCCACCCGAGCCTCCGCCCAGGCCTTCATCCAAGCCTCCTCTCGTGGACGAGAGAGCCCGGGCCACACTCGACAGGGCCCACCGGGATCCGAGCCAGTCGGTCGTCATTGGATCAGTGCGCCTCGACGGGATGGCGGGCTCATCCGGAAGATCGGGCCGGATCGGGTTGATCGCAGCCGGAATCGTTCTGGCGATCGCTGGCGCCGGCGCCGCCGCTTATTTTCTGGGTTATATCTGAACCTCAAGTCGATGACAGGGCAACCACGGGGGGTTGCCCCTACTTCTTCAACAGGTTCGCGAAGGGATTGTTGGAGAACTGAGCCTTGTCCTTTTTTTCTTTGCCCTTGTTGGGTCTCTGGGGATCGGGTGGACGCTTGTTTTCCGGTGGACGACCGCTCGACTGTTGGGAAGGCGCGCCGGTCTTGGCGGTGAATGAGATCCTCCCGCGCTCGAGGTCCACCTCCATCACACGGACCTTGATCTTGTCGCCCACTTTGACGATGTCGTTCGGATCCTTGACGAACCGATCGGCGAGCTGGGAGATGTGAACCAGCCCGTCCCGATGTACACCCACATCCACGAACGCGCCGAAGTTGGTTACGTTGGTAACCACTCCCTCCAGCTCCATCCCCTGCTGGAGATCTTCCATGGCGTTGATATCATCGCGGAACGCCGGCGCCTCGAACTCGTCTCGCGGATCACGCCCGGGTTTCTTCAGCTCGTCGACGATATCCCGCAGAGTGGGCTCACCCACTGTGCCCCCAACGTATTTGTGGATCTCTATCCGGTCGGGCAACTTCTCGTCCCCTACGAGAGCCGACAGCTCCACCCCCATGTCCAGCGCGATCTTTTCAACCAGCTCATATCGCTCCGGATGAACAGCCGACGCGTCGAGAGGGTTTTCTCCGAAGCGAATTCTCAAAAACCCCGCCGCCTGCTCGAACGCCTTGCGGCCGAGCTTCTTGACTTTCAGAAGCTGCCGCCTGCTCCTGAATTCTCCTTTTTCCGCTCTGAATTCGATTATGTTCTGGGCAGTTTTCGGTCCGATGCCGGCCACCCGCGCCAGCAAGGGAGCGCTCGCCGTGTTCAGATCTACCCCGACACCGTTGACGCAGCTCTCGACAACCTCTTCGAGCTTCTTGCCGAGCAACGGTTGATGTACGTCGTGCTGGTACTGGCCCACTCCTATCGCTCTGGGCTCGATCTTTACCAACTCCGCCAGCGGATCCTGGAGCCTCCGGGCTATCGAGATGGCTCCGCGAACCGTCAAGTCCAGCTGGGGAAATTCCTTCCCGGCCAGCGTCGAAGCGCTGTAGACACTCGCGCCCGCCTCGCTGACCTGCACAACCATCGTCTTTGTATCACCCGCCGATTTCAGGGACTCCTTCACGAACTTCTCGGTTTCCCTTCCCCCTGTTCCATTCCCCACGGCGATTGCAAAGGGAGAGTTCTTCTTGACGAAGGTCGCAAGCTCTTCTCGACCCGCTTTCGCCGCCCGGTCACCCTGGACGATGTTGAAGGTCATGTTTCCGCAGAATGTTCCGGTTGCATCCACTGCGGCGCACTTGCATCCCGTGCGCAGACCCGGATCCACACCGATGACGGGTTTTCCTCCAAGCGGCGCCGCGAGGAGCAGCGCCCGGAGGTTGCTGGCGAACACATCCACCGCGTCTTTGTCGGCGCTGAGCTTCAGGTCTATTCGGATGTCGCTCTCTACGCTGGTCGAGATGAGCCTCTTGTAGCCGTCCTCGATCGCTTCGCGCATCTGACCGCAGAACGGAGATTTCTCGTCGAAGTTCATCAACCTCAGAATGTTCTCGATGAGCCGCTCGTCGTTCACCGAAACCCCGGTCTTCAATACCCCCTCGCGTTCACCCCGCCGCACCGCCAGAAAACGATGAGACGGTATCGACGCCACAGGCTCACGGTAGTCGAAGTAGTCCTTGAACTTTTTGCCCTCTTCCTTCTTGTCATCGACGGCTTTCGAAACCAGGATCCCGTCGTGCGCAAACGCCTCCCTGACCACCGCCCGAACTTCGGCTACCGAAGCCGCCATATCCGCGACGATATCGCGCGCTCCCGCCAGCGCCTCCTCCGCGTCCTTCACGCCCTTCTCGTCATTGATGAATTGAGCCGCCTCCGCAACGGGATCTCCATCCTTCGGCTGCGCCGCGATGCGCGTGGCCAACGGCTCCAGCCCCTTTTCCAGTGCGACAGTCGCCCTCGTCCGGCGTTTCTTCTTGTGCGGGAGATAGAGATCTTCGAGGGTTGATTTCACCTGGCACTGGAGGATCTTTGCTTTCAGTTCATCGGTGAGTTTTCCCTGTTCCTCTATGGAGGACAATATCGCCAGTTTTCTTTTCTCCAGCTCCCCCAGGTACGTGGCGCGCTCTTCGACAGCCCGGATCTGGATTTCATCGAGGCTGCCCGTGGCCTCTTTTCTGTAGCGCGCAATAAACGGCACCGTGTTCCCGTCGTGAAGCAGCTTCACAACCGCCTCCACGCTTGAGCTTGGCAATTGCATCTCTTTTGAGATGAAAGGAACGGGATTGAACTCGACTGTCTGCGTCATCGACGAATACCTCCAGCTTGCGCAAGGGGAAACCTACCCACGAGGCGCGGATGTAGCAACCCGTTTTCGTTTTTCCCCGTTCGGACGTCGTTGGCGATATACTTGAAAAATCAAAGAGAGGTGAATTATGGATATTCTTCGAGCAAGCGTTGCGGTTTGTCTGCTGGTTGCCATGTTCGTTGGCGGGTGCTCGGACGGCCCGTCGAGCATCGACGGTGGGACCGCCGACGGCGATACGGACACTGATGCGGACACCGATTCGGATACGGACACCGACACGGGCCCCGATATCTACGGAGATCCTTGCGCCGGCGAAGTGGAAGTCGATGGAGTTTTTTGGTGTCGTTGCGACGTCGGCCAGTCATGGAACGGAGAGATCTGCGAAGGAGATTCTAAAGGGTTTGATTGGGAGTCCGCATCGGAAAGCTGCCCCGTGGGTTACGTCGTTGCCCATCACTTCGACTATGCTGAACTTCTTGGCAACTGCAATGGCAATTTCGATGATAATAACCTTATTTTCTGTGACTCATGTAGCCAAAGCGATTCTTGCATTTCTATTTTTGGAGATACTATTCATACTCTTTGGACGGCAAACTCCTATGATGCGGAATCGGACTTAGCTTGGGTAGTGATATTGTATCCTGGCGAACTTACCACTATCGATATGTATGACACAGCGCGTGTTCGTTGCCTTAGATATTAGTGATGAAAAAACAACCCCAAAGGAACACATGGGAGGAACACATGGGGTCAAAACCCTCCACTTGACATATAGCCTCACCTCTACCCCTGATCCAGCTTTGGGGGCATTGTACCCTTGGCCAGATGATGCGCTGATGGCGTCTGCGAACTTTCTATATGTCAAGTGGAGGGTTTTGACCCCGTTCTCCCCCATCTCAAATGATGCCCTCACAAACCTGAACGGTCTGAGCGGCATCACTTCTTTGGGTGGATATATAGTAATCACGGAACATACCTCCCTTGAGAATCTGGACGGTCTGAGCGGCATTACTTCTGTGGGGGGTGGGCGCATAACAATCGAGGGAAATGACGTCCTCACCAATCTGGATGGACTGGGCAACGTTACCTCATTGTGGGGAAGCGGAAGCTTGTACATCAACGACAACACGGTTCTTCCCGATTGCGAAGTCTGCGAACTGATAGACCAGTTCGCCACTACTCCAGGCACAATTGATGTAGAAAACAACCTCGACGACACCTGCACCCCCGTTCCGGGAAGTTGTCCGTAGATACCTTTTTGAAGGCCTCTTTGGATCGGGGGCGGGTCCTACCTTCCGGGGTTACAGAAACAGTACTTCTGAGATGGGAACTAGGATAAAGTGACCCGATGGAGACACCGAAAGGCTACGTATCGACCGCCGCCAAGACCGCTTTTATAAAAAGAGCCGGCTTCTCGGTAGGTGTGGGAGCGTTCGTGCAGATCGCCATCCCCATCATCGCCATGTTCATGACAATCCACACTGTCATGGGGCTAAGCACGAGCAACAGAAGCATCGATCCCTCGAAAGGCGCTTTCTGGAAAGGGGCCCTCTGGCTGGTTGTGGATCCAGGGACCGCCCTCAACCCCGACGATCCCGTCCACACACAGCTGCTAAAATGGGTTCCCGATTCCGAAAATTCGCCGGATGAGGCGAAGCTCCCCCCGATTTTGGACCCCCAGCTGCTCGCCACGGACGAGACACTCTGGATCGTCGGATCCGATGTGGTTGCGGCCATGTCGTCAGAGGGCACCGTACCCGTGCGGGTAATCCGGAGGTCGGGCTACACGTCCAGGGCCTTTCTCCTTTCCGGCCGACCCTCCATGTTCGAGATCGATGGCGATCGACTGGAGCTGCACGCCTTCGTTGACGGCGCGTGGAAGACGTCCGAGGTGAAAGACCTGCCGGCCGGGAGCGGTGACAATCTCAACTTCTACAAACTCGAAATACTCGATACCCCGTCCGGCCCCATGGTGTTCGCCCGGGGAAAGGAAGGAATCCACTACAGGGAAGGACTGTCAGGGTTCGCGACACAAGCGATAGAGGCCCTGCCGTTCGCTGTGAAGATGGGCAAGTACGCCACGGTGTGGACCGCCACGGTGTTGGACGGGAAACCGGTGCTGATCACGCTTAGCGAAGATATTTTGCAGCAGAAGATCGAGGGGTTCCGCAAGGAGGGCGAGAGCTTCGAGAAGTTCTTTGAAGCCTCCCCCGGAATAGTTTCCCGGATGGGCGCCTATCCCACGGATGATCCCGGGAGGTTGCTCATCGCCGCCGAGGGCCTGCCCGGCTCAATAACGATCTTCGATGTTCGTGACGGGGAAGTGGTTGAAAAAACCAGGTTGTCGCAAAGCGGGTTGATCCCGGCGCAGGCCGGTCCGGACGGTTCCTTGTTGAGCAACGCAATAGGCGTGATCATAGCCCTGATCGTGGGCCTCATGATCTCCGGATGGATGCGTAGGTACAAGCTGGCCGAGCTTCGTACGGAACACGGTGATCTCGTGCTGGCGTCCCTTGCCAGGAGAGGCGCCGCAACCATTGTGGATTCTATGATAATCCTGGGTCCGGTGATCGCGGGGTGGTTTCTATTTGTGGAATCCAACCCCTTCGACGTGGAGGAGCACGGCATATCGGGGGTCGTGGACATGTTCAAGTTTTTCGGCGTGGCATCGGTATGGATGGTCGTGTGGATTGCGCTCTTCAGTATCATGGAGAGTCGCTCGGGCATGACGCCCGGCAAGCGCCTCGCGGGGATACGGGTGCTTCATGTGGATCTGAATCCCTGCGGGCTCGGTCGCGCCCTGCTTCGAAACATGCTCAAGTACCTGGTGGACAGTATGTTCGATTTCCTTCTGGGCATCCTGCTGATCGCCCTCACCGAAAAGCGCCAGCGGATCGGGGATCTCGCGGCGAGCACCGTAGTCGTTTACCGGGCAACGGCCCGGGACTGACTATCCACAATGCCGATAATTTTGCGGTGACCGGGGAATATGGGACAGTTATTCGCAGATGGATGATATCATCGACACCGAGGAAATGGGATTTGGGCCTGTCAGGGTTCCGGTCATGATGCGAAAAAGCATCGCTGACCGCCTGGCCGTCTATATCCTGCAGAATAGTCGGTCGGCGTACGACGAGGCCCTTGAAAAAGTGATCTGCATGGGGCTCGAAGCCGTCTCCTCCGACAGCGACGGATCCACCCGCACCTGACCGTTAAAGCCAGCCGCCATCATCTTCCCGAAGGCCGGGATGGGGTCAAACCCCGCCGTCGCCTGCGTCCCCACCACCGCCGTCCGGGTCTGTGTCGGTGTCCGTTTCGGAATCGGTGTCGGTGGCGGATTCCGTGTCCGTGTCCGAATCCCCGTCGGTATCCCCGTCGCCGCCCGAGCAGAAAACATACCCCTGGCAGTCCAGGTCGTCGCAGTCGGCATATCCGTCCCCGTCGTTGTCCAGGTTGTCCTGGCACTGGGTGGCGGTTATCTCCAGATCGTCAATCCCGTAACTGTTGTAGATATCGCCATTGCCACAACCGAAAACGAATCCAAGGGAAACCAAAACAAGAAAAATGAGTACAAGTTTCATGATATCCTCCGCAAGTTGCCTACCTAATATACACCTGGGAAGGTGGAACCGTTCACCAATTTTAAAAGACTTCCATTTTCACTCCGGTAGGCACCAGTCGGGCAGGCCGCATACGTCGCCTGAGGCGCAGACCAGAAGTTGATGCATGACTTCCCCGTCCCAATCCTCTAGGTGCCCCGGATTCTTTGCGCACTGGCTATTCGCCAGTTGCTCGCACTTTGACTTGTCATCCCCGCCCATGATCTCCACGCCGCAGATCTTCGTGGATTCGTCCGGGCAATTGTAATAGCAGTATCCCTCGTCCTCACACCCGGCAAGGGTAGTTGCGATACAGGCAACGGCAATCAAGACGTGAATTCGGGTCATTTGTTTCCTTCCCCCTTTCCTAAGTGCCATATTTTTAATGAGGCTAGCCCTCTTCAAGGCCCTCAAACGCGAAATCATATGCCTTGTCGAACTGGACGTTCTCCTCGGGGTTCTGAGACTTGAGTGTCTTGAGCGCCCCCTTTTTTTTATTGGTGGCGCGGATGGTTGCAGCGTGGATAAATTTCAACGGTACGGGGCTCACAACAAGGAGAATCCCCTCCCATAAAAACGTGCCCGCGGCCCCTGCCATCTGCCCGGCGGTGACCCGTCGGTTCAGCACGATTTGAGTGATGCTGTTTTTCTCGATGTACTTCGATATATTCTCGCGAATTGCGGCCACGTCTTCTTGCGTCGGGTTCTTTCCGAGTTCCATGTTCTTGAAGTCCCGGTCAACCAAATCGTGTTTGGCTTGAGTTCCCGCGAGTGTGACGATATGCGCGAAATTTCCTTTTAAAAACATTCCTGTTACGGCCATTTTTACCTCCTGTTGCTCTGGTTGTATCACACCGCAAATATTTTATAGGCTCGACGCGGTCGTTTGTTTGACACCTGTACAGTTGTTCAGTATTTTATCGGGATGGACACGCGGGGCAAATTGCAGACACTGGCGGAGGCGGCCCAGTTCGATCTTTCTTGTGCTTGCGGAGGTCCACAGAAGCGCACGCTCGGGAACGATGGTCTGTGGATCTACCCTGCGGCGCTTCCCGACGGGCAAACCATGCCGGTACTCAAGGTGCTGCAGTCTTCGGGATGCGAGCGCAATTGCACCTATTGCGCAGAGCGCAACGGCGGAAAAGGATCGCGAATATGCTTCTCGCCGGATGACCTCGCGCGGGAGTTCATGAAGATGGTCCGCGCCCGGATGGTGGGGGGCTTGTTTCTGTCCTCCGCCATCATGGGAAGTCCCATAGCCACAATGGATCGCATGTTGGCTACGGTGGAGCGGGTACGGTTCAAGCATCGTTTCTTCGGATATGTTCATTTAAAGATCATCCCCGGGGCGCAGGAAGCACAGATCGTACGGGCGATGGAGATTGCCAACCGCGTGTCTGTAAACCTGGAGGCGCCTAACGAGGAGCGTCTGGCGGCGATCGCGCCGGGGAAGAGCTTTCATGACCAGCTGAAGGGCACGATGAGGTTCATCGGCGACAACCTTGGTCGTGAGGGTTTGCGGTGCAAGTCACAGACCACGCAGTTCGTGGTGGGGGCTGCGGGCGAGCAAGACAAGGAGACAATCTCCACGTTGTGGGAGAGCTACGAAGAGGCCAATCTGGCGAGGGGTTACTTTTCGGCCTTTCAGCCCGTTCCAGGCACCCCCCTGGAAGGCGCCGCGCCGGTACCGGCCATGCGAGAGCACAGACTCTACCAGGTGGATTTTCTGTTTCGGAAGTACGAGTTCGAGATCGATGACATCATCTTTGATGACGAGGAGAACCTGTCCCTTGCCGAAGATCCCAAGATGATGTGGGCTGGTCGCCACCCCGAGGTGTTTCCAATGGAGGTCAACGATATTGAACGAAGGGAGTTGCTGCGCGTCCCCGGCCTGGGCCCCCTGTCCGTTGATCGAATTCTGGAGCGGAGGAGAAGTTCGCGAATTTGCGAGCTGGATGTGCTCAAGCGCATCACCCCGAGATGGCGCACCGCAGCCCCATATCTGCTCTTCGACGGCAAGCTCAAGGACAGGCGCATGGCGCAGCTGGCGCTTTTCTGAAGCTTGAGACTAACCCTCGTACTTGATCTTGATGCTCCGGACTTTTTCATTGTACTGGGCTTTGGTGAGCTTGCCCTGCTTATAGGCCTTCTTGGCGGCAGCCACGTCCACAGCGCGCTTGCGCCGGATCTCCGCCTGGTACTTTCTGTAGTCGGCCTTCGTGATCTTGCCTTCCCGAATGGCCTTCTTGATCTGCGCCATCGTGTTGTAGGACGGCTTTTTGGGCTTGGGTTCCGGGCTCGGTGAAGGCGGGGTAGGCGCCACCTTGTCTTTTTCGTCCTCTTCGCCGGTATCGGTCGATGGGGCCGGTTCTGCCCCTCCGGTCTTCTTCTTGGTGCTCTTCTTCTTTTTCGCGGTGCTCGAGGCGGCCGCCTCCTGTTCGGCTTCCTCGTCGCCGTCTTCGACGGGCTCCGCGCCGTCGAGGGGCACGAGGGTAACCACCAGGTTGGGTTCGCTCTTCGGAGTGATCATCAGGGCCTGCTGCACATAGCCTTCCTTTTCGAGGATGATGTTGGTGTTACCTCTGACCAGAAGCTTCATGGGCGTCTCGCCGACCTCCGCACCCTTGAGAACTACAGTTGCTTCGGAAGGTTGGCTGGCGATCAGTATTTCCATGTCCGCAGTCGGTGCGGGCGACGTTACGGCCACGGCCACCGCTCGGGGAACCTCGGAGTCGTTGGAGCACGCGGTGACCAGAGCCGACGCGAGAGTTGCCAAAACTATGGATCGAATCATATTTCCCTCCTTGGGAAAGGTAAGATGATAGCAGCCAGCTTTAACCATTAGTCGATGAATGTGCAAACTGTACAATCTTGTCCGCGATGTTTTGGAGCGGCTCCTCCATCGCGGGGGTTCCGGTCCGAAGCACAGCTTGCGGCATGCCGTCCACCACTGCGGTGTCAATGGATTCTACGAGCACGGGACCGCCGACCGAGGCCACTGCGACCGACCCGTTCGCCCCGTCATCTCCCATGCCGGTCAGCACCACGGCCATCACGTTCTTTCGAAGGGCGCTCGCCGCGCTTTTGAAGAGGTAGTCGGCCGATGGCACGTAACGGTCCGTTGATTTCGGCCGGACGGCAGTGATGATGGTGCCGGACAAACCGGGTGTCAGCTCCAGGTTCTTGTCGCCCGGGCAGATATAGATCACGCCCTTGCGAGCCATATCCACCAGAGTGAGCTCCGTTACCCTCATGGCGCACTGTCGATCGAGGCGCTCGGAAAAGGTTGTGATGAACATGGGCGGCATGTGCTGGGCAACGAGTATCGAGATTGGCAGGTCCCCGGGGAGCGAATTCAGGATCTGCATGATGGAGGCCGGTCCCCCGGTAGAAGCCGCCATTACGACCACCTTTTGCGCGAGGGGTTCCATGCCGGGTTCGAAGCCGCCATCGGTGTCGATGTCGATCACCGGAAATCCACCACTGGCGGAGAGATCGGCCGGAGCATAGGACTTCAGACGATGTAATGAGTTCGATTTGAGTTGCCCCGCCATTCGGATCTTTTCGATCACCTCGTCCTTCAGTTCGAGGATCTCAGGCGTGGCGCGATGGCTCGGTTTGGCCACGAAGTCGAGCGCGCCGAGCTCCAACGCCCGAAATACCTTTTCCTTGTCGGAATGCGAGCTGATCACGATTACCGGTGTCGGCTGGTTGGACATTATCAGCCTCAGAAAAGAGAAGCCGTCCATTCTGGGCATCTCCAGGTCGAGGGTGATGACGTCCGGGTGTTCCCTCAGGGCCATCTGCAGCCCTTCCTGCCCGTCACTGGCCTTGCCGACGACAATCGCTTCGGGGATCTCCTCGACGAAGTCTGCGATGACCCGGCGGTTGTACGCCGAGTCGTCGATGATCAGCACCTTCAGAACACGGCTAGAAACCATCGCTAACCGCCTTTGGCCGTCGATAGACCAGATCGTTCCTGAGGTGAACGAGTTCGAACGCCGTTGAAAGGTTGAGGAGTGATTCGGTATGGCCGAGGAGCAGATATCCATCGTCGTTCAGGCGGTCGTAGATGATCGAAAGAGCGCGGCTCTTGGAACGTTTGTCGAAATAGATGAGTACGTTGCGGCACAAAACCACGTCGGCCCGGCCCACAAAAATGATTTTTTCCTCGTCGAGCAAGTTCAATCGGCCGAAATGGCACAGAGCCCGGATGTTTTCGTTTACCCGCAGGCCGCCCGGCGCCGGGGTGAAGTGCCTGCGCTGAAGGTCCTCCGGCGTGGTGCGGAAGGCAGAGGGCCCGAAAATGCCGCGCCTGGCCTTGGCGAGCATCCTGGCGCTGATGTCGCTGCCGAAGATCCGCACGTCCCAATCATGGAACAGGCCCGAGTCGCGCACGAGCATGGCAATGGTGTAGGCCTCCTCCCCGGAGGAACAACCCGCCGACCAGATCATCAGGCGACGCTTGTTTATCAACCTTTCGTGCAACTCCGGCAGGAGCTCCTGTGAGAACGCCTTCAGCTGATATTCCTCGCGAAAGAAATAGGTTTCGTTGGTGGTGAGGATCTCGGCGCCTTGTTCGAGTTCCTGTTCTCCGTCCTGATGATATCGAAGGTGGTGATAGTAGTCGTCGAAAGACGGCAGATCCAGATGCATCAAACGCTCCGACAACCTGCTCTCAACCAGATACCGGTCGTCATCGGAGAAGAAGATGCCGAATCGCTTGTTGATCAGATCCCGCAACAGGCGGAACCGCTCCAGCGAAAGGTGTATGACAGGATCGCCCAGGCGCACGTTCTACTTCACCCCTTTCCTCTCACCGAGGGCGTGTTCTATGGATGCCCTCACGAGATCGTCTCTCTCGTCCAGCAGTCTGGCTTCGAGCTCGACAGATATTTCCGGATCCCCGTAGTCGCCACAGGACAGCCGATCCACGGCGGCGAGCCGGACATCCCAGGCCGGGTGTTTCAGAAGGCCTGCGATCCTTTGTCCCGAAATAGCGGAACCCAGGAACGAAAGTGCCTTTTTCACCACTTCGGAGTCGTCGTGGTTGAGTATCTCGTATTGCAGTTCGCCAGGAGCGATCCCCAGGTTTCGCATGGCTTCGAGGGCCGCCATGGCCACCTCGGACGACTCGCGGCAGAGCCCCTTGAGGATGGCCGGCGCCTCGATGTGACCCACGCGCCCGAGCGCCCGCACGAGCGCGGCCTTCAGGGGTCCCTGCGCGGTGTGAATCGCCGAGACGATCGTTTCCGCCGCCGCCGGGCCGATTCTGGCGAGCGCGAACGCGGCAGCCATCCTCACACCCATGTCCTCGTCGGTCATCGCCAGAGAGATGGTGTCGACTGCCGCGCTGCCCGCGATTGCAGCTAGAGAGCTGAGCGAGGCTCTGCGAAGTTCTGGTATCGGTGAGTTCAGGGCGCCGGCCAGGGCACTTGCGTCCTCGGGACGACCAACGACCTCCAATACGCGGCAGAGTTCGATTCCGCCAAGGCCGGTGATCTCCATCTGCAATAACCTGTCCCGGACCGCGTCGGGAGCTCTGCAGCCCACCTGAACCAGCGCGTGCCCGGCCGCGCGTCGTACCCGTTGATCTTCGAAGCCCGACAGCTCGATGAGCCGGGGAATCATCCCCTCATTCCCAAAACGCGCGATGGCTCCGACAGCCGCTGTTGCCACTGCGATATTGGACGAGTGCAGGTACGCTGTGAAAAGAGCGGCCTTGCTTTTCCCCTGTTCCTCATCGAGGGTTCTGGCCAGCAAACCCACTACGGACGCCAGGGGTCGCCCGTCCAGTGTGGGAAGCATCTCCTCCAGTGCCGCAAAGGCCGGATAGCCCCAATCGGACAGGCCCTCAACAATGACACGATGCATGGTCTCGTCGCTGACGAGGCCCACGAGCAAGGGCAAGCTCTCGATTCTCCTGGACCACATGAGGCAACGTACGGCAGCCCTCTGATCGATGGTTTCTTCCTGGGATACGATTGCGCCGAGCGCCTCATGGACAGCCTCATCGGCGTTCTTGAGGGCCTGCTCGACAGCCTCGGCGGTCTCCGGGGAGGCGCCGTGCAGCAGTTCGAGGGAGCGAACCGCCGCGGGCTCGTCGGGCACGTTTTTTACGATGATGCTCGCTGCCGCCGGTTGTGCGCTCCTGCCCATGGCGAACAGTATCTCCGAGCCAAGGATCGGATCGTCGGAGAGATCCTCCAGTTTCTGCCAGGGGATGCGGGCTCCCAGCTTGTTGAGGGATTGTAACGCGGCCAGGGTGAGCAGGTAATCACTCTTGTCGACGCATTCCATCAGGGCGTCCAGAGCCTCTCCGCCTCCCTGTTCCCCCAGGAGCTCCGCCGTGCAGACACGGACGTTGGCGTCCGGATCTTTCAGGTGGGAAATGAGCATGCCCCTGGAGCGCGGATCACCAGATCGACCGATGACCTCGAGAGCGATTTTTCTGTCTTGTGCACCAAGGGATCCCATGCGGTCGCTCAGCATGGTGACTGCGTCGGCCCCCATTGTGCCGAGCGCTTCTGCGGCTGCGTTTCGAAGGCCCACGTTATCGTTCTGCACGAGAGCGGTTACGAGCTGACCCACGACATCCGACTCACACGGCATGTCCGAAAGTACTGATACGGTTTCCTTTCTCACGCGCCAGTCGTCGTCCGCCAGAGCGACAAGAATCAGATCGATTGAATCATTTACCGGGAGGGTGGCGAGTTCCCGGACAGCTCGCCGCCTTACCTCGGGGCTCGAGTCGGCTATCCTCCGGGCCATTTCTTTCATGACGCCGGTCACACGGTATTCCCGTCTTTCGGACGCTCGTCACGATCTTTTTGGACATCGAACATGTTGTCCAGATCCAGCTCGAAGATCAGTCCGTCCGGCATGCTGTAGACCGAACGGACCCAGGTGACGTCGGTGTCGTCCATCACCGGATGCCGCTCCCTCTCAATGTCGACTGAAACCGTCACCACACCATGGACAGTATCCACCAGCAAGGCCATGTCCATCCCGCCCGCGTCCACGATGATCCATTTGGGGTGGGGCGACTGGAAAGGTTTCAGACCCAGGCGCAAGCGGAGATCCGTCACCGGAACGACCGACTCCCGGTGATCTGCGGCGCCCACCACCCAGTGCGGAGCGGACGGGATCGGCACCGTTTTTTCCGGGCTGACGATCTCGCGTACCCGCATGATATCCACGCAGCACCGTATCTCTTCCACATGGAACTCTACTGCCTTGCGATCCTTGTTCCTGTGCACGGATTCGTGCAGCCTGGCAAACGCGTCGGACTTCATCTCATTGCCTCCAGCAAGATCTCCTTCAGGTCGATAACGGTCACCTGGGTCTGCTCGTCGGGTCGTATGATGCCCACCACGTGATCGGTCATGGATCCCTCGTCGAGTTCCGGGGATTCCTCGAAGGCTTCGACCGGCACGCGGCGCACATGGGTAACCGCGTCCACCAGCAGCCCGATCCTCTCATCGCGCACATCCACCATCAGCACGCGGGCTGTGTCGTGCCGATCGGACGCCTCGAATCCCATGAGCCGGCGCGCGTCGATCAGAGTGATGACGCTGCCCCTGATCGAGATCACGCCAAGGATGTACGGTTGAACCCGAGGCACCCAGGTGACCGGTGGAGGTATGACGATCTGCTTGACCAGGTGGAGGTCCACGCCGAACTCTTCATCCCCCAGGACGAACCCCAGGAAAACGAGCATCAAGTCGTCTTCCTTGCCGACGATGACGGAATTTTTACTTTCCGTGTTCAGTTTTGCCATGTCCGGGATGACTATCGAGTTGCTCATGCGCTACTCCACCAGCGCCGCCGGCTGGGTGAAATCTTCGTTGGAGGTGAAGAAAACTTCTATGACGGCGGCCGTGTCGATCACGAGTGACAGTTTTTGATCCCCCAGGTCGGTTGCTCCCGCAAAAAACCTGGTTTCATCCAGGCTGCGGCCAAGCGTTTTGATGACCACATCCTGCTGACCCAACAATTCATCGACCACCAGACCCAACCGCCGCTGTCCGAGGGAGGCTACCAGCAACCGCGAGCCCTTCGGTATCGGGCCTTGACGCGGCCTTTCGAAGAAGCCGTCCATGCGGCACAGGGGAAGGGTCTGTCCCCTCAGGGTAAAAGTCTCAATCCCCATCACCTTTTTCACGTCCGCCCCGGAAATCGTCAGCGCCTCGGCCACTGTGTTGAGCGGCACCGCGAAGGTGTTCTCGTCCACGGAGACCAACAGGGCGGGGATGATCGCCAGTGTGACCGGCATGGTTATGGTGAACTTCGTTCCGATCCCAAGCTCGGACTGGACTTCGACAACGCCGCTGAGCGCAGAGATGTTCGTTTTCACGACATCCATTCCCACGCCCCTGCCCGACAGCTCGTTGGCCTCGGCCGTTGTTGTGACGCCGGGCAGGAAAATCAGGTTCAAGATCTCTCGCTCGGATAGCGACGCGGCCGCCTCCCTCGACAGTTGGCCCTTGTCGATCGCCACCTCCAATATTTTTTCCCCGTCGATCCCCGCGCCGTCATCTTCTACCTCGATGAGGATGTGATTGCCCTTCTGGTATGCGGTCAACGCGACAGTTCCAAATTCCGGCTTTCCACCTGCGCGCCGCTCGCCGGTATCTTCGATGCCGTGAGAGATGGCATTGCGGATGATGTGCATCACCGGATCGGACAATTCCTCGATGATCAGTTTGTCCACCTCGGTATCGGCGCCGGAGATCACCAGGTTGATCTCTTTTTCAACGCCTCTCGACATCTTGCGTGTCATGCGCGAGAGCCGATCGAACATCTGGCTCACGGGCACCATTCTCACTTCGAGAATCCCCTCCTGCATCTCGGCCAGACGTCGATCGAAGCCACGGGACACTCGATGCAGCTCGTTTGCCAGATCCCTCTGCTCGTTTATGGAGCGCAACTCGTCGCTGATCTTAGTTATGGAATTTCGAATGATGTTCAGCTCGCCCACGACGTTCATGAGATGGTCCAGCTTGCCGATGTCGACGCGAACAGACTGGCTAACCGATCGCAGGCTGATGGATTGTTCCTTCTGCTGTGGCACCAGGCCACGTCCGGGTATTTCCTGTCTCTCGATTTCGGAGGCTGCCGCAGCGTCATGGTCGGTCACCAATGAATCCGATGGCTGCTCGGCGGTTGGAGGAGCCGGGATAACCGTGTCAAACCTGGCCCCCGGCGTCATTTTGGCGGGAACGAGCGTGCCTATATCGGCCGAGACCCCTTCGAGCGCGGTATCCAGATCTTTCCGGTTCTGGTGAAGCGCCAGAAGGACATCGATATCGAGCATATCCGGATCGTTGCTTTCGGAGGAGGGGAGGTAAGTGATGACCTCTCCTACGGGCCGGAGCCTGCCCTTGATGTCTTCGAGTTCCTGATCGATGGACATCAGCGAGAAGCTGATTCGCAATTTGTAGATAGCCTGACCTTGCTGCAGGTTGATCTGCAGGCGATGCTCCTCGAACTCGGTGAGGACCTCGAGTATCTCCGAGTCGATCAGGTTCTTGGGGTCGACCAGGGATGTGTTGTCGTCTTCGCTCTGGCCGGATGCACCGGAATCCGGAGCCTGCCCTCTGGTCGTTTTTGTGCGAGTGTCGCTGTAGCCAGTTGCCTTGATATCACCGGATTCATTGATAATACCGAGGATTTTGGTCACTTCCTCGATGCTCTCGAACAGAGAATCGAGGATATGGGGCGTGAAGACTTTCCTGCCAAGCCGGATATCGTCCAGCAGGCTCTCCTCGTCGTGGGCGAGCAGGGAAAGGGGTTCCACGCCGAAGGTAGAGGCCAGCCCCTTGAGGGTGTGCCATCCCCTGAACACCTCGTTGACCATGTCGGGATCCGGCTCGCCTGTCTTGACCGCCTTGTCGATTTCGATGAGGTTTCGGCTCAGCGATTCGACGAAATCCTGCGCTTCGGACAGAAACTCCTTCATCGCCTTGTTGCCCTGCGAACCCTTGCTCATGACTCGCTGCCCTTCTCGTCGATGAGGGCCGTCACGACATTGACGATTTCAGGCGGTGTGAAGGGTTTTGGAAGAAAGGCGCTGGCTCCGAGTTCAAGAGCTTTTTCCTGATCTTGCTTCGACGAGTGGGTGGAAATAATGATTATGGGAACGTCCCGATATCGCTCGGAAGCTCGCATGAATTTGATGAGCTCCAGTCCGTTGATATCGGGCATGTTGATGTCGGTTATCACCATCTTGTAATCTGTGCGCGGAAGGAGCCTCAGGGCCTCGAACCCGGAGGATGCTTCGTCGATTTCGCAGTCCACGAAACCGCGCAGGGAACCGCGCACGAATGCCCTCATGGCCCGCGAGTCATCGACTATCAGCAGCCTTGAGGTCACGCAGACTCCTTATTGCTCCTCTTGATACCACTACCGATGGAGCCGCCCATGAACCCTCCGAAAACACCGGCGACCACCGGTGAGCAGAGCAGCCCTCACGTGGATCCGGTCTGTTTCATCGCGAACGATAATCCGACCCCCGCAGCCGCGCCCACCGCTGCGAGGAGGAGCGTCATCATCACTGTGAATGTTCGGTTCGACGTCTTGGTCATCTTTATTCTTTACAGGTCGAGTTGTAGATCCTCCAGGTTTTCGAGATCCTGGATCTGAATTTCTGCCTCTTTCATTCCTTGAGCGGCCGCCTCTTCGCTTCCGATCGCTGCGCGCGCAGTCTGGTAGGACGCAACTCCCGCGAAAGCGCCCCCGCCGATGATCGTCAGCAGGAACACGAACGCGGCGATCCTGCGTTTGCCGCC
>JAUVDV010000145.1 GCA_030595125.1 Deltaproteobacteria bacterium | reverse complement strand
GACCTTCAAGGTGCCGCCGCTCACACGCACTCTGGACGTGACGGCCAAACCAAGAAAAACCAAGCTGGATCCCGGCACGAAGACCACAATCGATCTTCTGGTCAAGGACGCGAACGGCAAGCCGGTCAACGGGGCCGAGCTAGTGGTGGTGGCCGCGGACGAATCCGTGCTGGCCCTCACCGGGTACAAACTGCCGGATCCCATCGGCGTGTTCTACACAGCACGTGGAAGCGGCGTTTCCGATTATCACATGCGGCACCAGCTGGTGCTTTCGGATCCCTCCGGGTTGGTAGCGACGATCGATGGCGCGCCGGCCGGGGGATTGGGAAACATGCCGGTGGCCGCGCAATCCATGATGACCATGGGGCCCATGGGAAGCGCTGGAGCGCCTGCCGCTATGCCCACCGAATCCATGACCAAATACAAAAAGAAAGGAGGGAGAAACGGCGGGAAAGCGGACAGGCGAGGCAAGATGGCCGAGATTGCAAATGTCGATGCTCTGTTGGCGGCCGATAAAGGAGGGTTCAACGGCGACGATGACAACGGATCTCAAAAGATAGCCGTGCGTACCGACTTCAACGCCCTGGCGCTCTTCGCTCCCGACGTGAAGACCGACTCTCGGGGCAAGGCGTCGGTTTCCATCAAGCTGCCCGACTCCCTGACCAGGTACCGGGTAATGGTGGTCGCCGTGGCGGGAGGTAAACAGTTCGGGACCGGCGAGTCAAACATCACCGCCCGGCTGCCCCTCATGGTGAGGCCTTCACCCCCGAGGTTCCTCAACTTCGGAGACAGGTTCGAGCTGCCGGTGGTCCTCCAGAACCAGACCGACGAGGAGATGTCCGTGGCCGTGGCCGTGCGCGCAACCAACGTGTCCATGGCGCCAACCCTGGGCGAGGCGGTGGTGGGCGAAGGCGACGGTCGATTGGTGACCGCCGGGCAACGCGTGACGGTGCCGGCTAACGACCGGGTGGAGGTCCGGTTCCCGACGGCCGCACAGATGGCCGGGAAGGCTCGGTTCCAGATAGTTGCCTCTTCAAAACGTGGCTCCGACGCGGCCAACTTTGAGCTGCCCGTATGGACCCCGGCCACCTCGGAGGCGTTCGCAACTTACGGGGAGGTCGACAAGGGCGCCATCGAGCAGCCCGTGCGGGCTCCGGGGAAGGTGTGGCCCCAATTTGGAGGGCTCGAGATCACCACGTCGTCCACCCAGCTACAGGCGTTGACCGACGCGGTCCTTTACCTGGTGAGCTACCCGTACGATTGCAACGAGCAGATCGCTTCCCGGATACTGGCCATCGCGGCCCTGCGGGACGTGTTGTCGGCGTTCGAGTCGCAGGAACTTCCAGCCCCAAAGGAGTTGAAGAAGTCGATCGGTCGGGATCTGAAAAAACTCGCCGCACGTCAGAATTCCAACGGGGGGTTCTCGTTCTGGCGAAAAGGGGATCGAGACTGGCCCTACCTGACCATCCACGTGGCGAGCGCCATGGCGCGGGCGAAGACCAAGGAATACAAGGTGCCCGACGTGATGTGGAATCGAGCGATGAGGTACCTCAAGAACATCGAGACGCACATCCCCCACTGGTACTCAAAGGAGAGCCGCTGGAGTATTCGCGCCTACGCCCTGAACGTCCTCCACCTGATGGGGGCGACCGACAAGGCCAAGGCCTCGGCGCTGCTCAGGGAAGCGGGAATAAAGAGTCTTCCCATGGAAGCGCAGGGGTGGATCCTCCCGGTCCTGCAGGCGGGAAACAGGAAGGACGAAGTCGCCAAAATCGTCAAGAACCTCACCAACAAGGTCACGGAGACCGCGGCGGGGGCACATTTCGTGACGAGCTACAGCGACGGCGCTCACGTGCTTCTGCATTCGAACAGGCGGGTGGACGGCATCATCCTGGAGGCGCTCATCGAGGTTACGCCCAGGAGCGATCTCATCCCCAAGCTGGTTCGAGGGCTCCTGGCGCATCGGGTGCGGGGCAAGTGGTCCAACACCCAGGAGAACGCCTTCATACTGCTGGCCATGGATCGATATTTCAACGTGTACGAGAAGGTAACCCCGGATTTCATCGCCCGCGCATGGCTGGGAAACAACTTCATCGGCGAGCACGAGTTCAAGGGGCGCACCACCGAGCGAGCGCAAATGGACATTCCCATGAGCTTCATCGCGGAGCGCAAGGGGAACCAGTCCCTGGTATTGCAGAAGGACGGTAAGGGCCGCATGTACTACCGGATCGGAATGCGGTACGCGCCCAGAAGCCTGGATCTGGCGCCGGTGGACTATGGCTTCGCCATCGAGAGGATCTACGAAGCGGTGGACGATCCAGAGGACGTCAAGCAGGACAAGGACGGAACCTGGCGCATCGCGGCCGGCGCCCGGGTGCGGGTACGTCTGACCATGGTCGCGCCCATGCGAAGATACCACGTGGCCCTGGTGGACCCGATGCCCGCCGGGCTCGAGCCCATCAACCCCGCCCTGGCGGTGAGCGGATCCGTTCCGGATGATCCCAAGGCGTCCAAGAGCAGTTCGAACAGGTACTGGTGGTGGTGGCGGCCCTGGTACGAGCATCAGAACATGCGCGACGAGCGGGTCGAGGCGTTTGCGTCCCTCCTGTGGGCCGGTGTGCACGAATACACCTACGTCGCGCGCGCCACCACGCCGGGTGAATACGTCGTTCCACCTACCAAGGCGGAGGAAATGTACCACCCGGAGACCTTCGGCAGAGCCGGCACCGACAAGGTTATTGTGAAGTAGGGCCGGTCCCATCGCTCAATGCGGCTGTCCCGAAGCTGTTGCCTGTCGTTCCCATCGTTCAATGCGGCTGGTCCCATTGCTCAACGCACCCTGCCCCGTCTTTCGAGGTGCCCGTGTCCACTATTCAAGACGCTCATTACCATAATTCAAGGTACCCGGTCCTATTACTCAGAGGGGGGGTACCATTACTCAGAGGGGGGGGTACCATTACTCAACATACCCGGTCCCATTGCTCCAAGTATCTGAAAATACAGAACTAAGCGCCCGACGCCGTTTTGGTTACATTGGTAGTCGATGCATTCGATCGGTGAATCAATTGAAGATTATCTCGCGGCCTGGGCCAGCAGGGAGCGGACGCGGTCGTCGCGTTTGCCCAGGGAGGAAAGCAGGCGGTAGGAGGCACCCCAGACGTCCCGCTGACGCGAAACGGCGTCCTTTTCGAGCTTGGTGGAGGTCTTTGCCGCGCCCTTGGCCGCGGTGCGGGAGCCCAGCATGCCTGCCAGATCACCGGCGGAGGCGAGCAGGGCATCGAGACGGGCCGTGGTCACGCGGCGTTCGGCCAGGGCCGGGTGGATGCCGGTGAGGCCGAGCAGGGCGCCGGCGTCCTTGGAAATCTCGGCTCGCAGGGCTTCCTGGCTCTTGGACTTGCCGACCTTGCGCTTTTTCTCGCCGCCCTCTTCGTATACCGACACGGTGACCTGGGCTTCGTTGCGGATGATTCCTTCCATCTTGGCGACGAGGCCGGCCGGTGCGCCGGTCCGGACCAGATCCGCGTAAACTACCTGCAATATCGCCATCACGGACGAGTATTCCTTCTGCAACGAGGCAAAGCCGGCCAGCACGTCGATCGTGGCGCCCTTGCCGGTCGATTTTGCCTGGCTCTGGCTAAGGTTGGCTGCCTCGGCCTCCAATCCCGCGTCCCGAATAGCCTCCAGATCGCGTCGCAGGCCGCCGAGTTCCTCGTACTTGTTGAGAAGATCCGGTGTTTCGAGGATCTGGATCGCGGCTCTCGTGCGGGCCGCTACCGTCGAATTGAAGTTCATTTTTGCCATCGTCTTCCTCTTGCTGTTCTCACTGTAAGCGCGAATAGAAACCCGGCGAACCGAGCGTAGTCAAGTCTTTTCGTCGCGAACATCTTTTTTGGGGGGGAAATCCAGAAATTCGTAGACGTCCTGCGAATAATGACTCCTCAAGAAAGAAATGGTCCATATCTTTCTTTCTGCTGTAGAATACCGGAGGAGGAATTTTCGTCTCTAATAGTACAATCAACTTGATGAACGGAAAGGTGATTCCATGCCCAGCAACCGTCCTAATCAGCGAGTTTTTCTCTTCACTGCTGCCCTCGCCGCTCTCCTTGTAATACCCATAAGCGGTAGAGCAGCACCTGAAACAGACGAAAGATGGGTTTCTCATGTTTGCAAACTCTACCCCGAGCAAACACCTATTGGCCCCAATTGCCAATTGGGCGCTGGTAACTGGATGTCCCTTCAAAAAAAGATAACCAGTGCATATCCAGGCGACAAAATGCTGCTCACCAAGCCGGTTCACACCTGTGAGAATTGGAGTTCAGTCGCAACTGAGACAGGAGGCGCAAAACTGATTCTCTCTGCTTGCTTGTCATCTGAGCCACTGAAGAAACTCGGAGAACGAAACGTGACCATTCGGCTCTACGCAAAAAAACTGGTGACCTACCTCTTCAAGCTTGATGCCGAACCACCTCTGACATCATCCCCAAATACCATCACAATCGGCGATTGGGCTGACTCCTTGGGACCTCTCGAGCCAGGACATCCCTGGCATTATGCTAAGAGCAAAGACGGGAACATCTGGAAGATAAACACAGAGGAATTCACGACAGAGGTTTTTGATCCGGCAGTGGCAACGGAGAAGTGGCAGAAGTTGCTAACGACGAAAAAAGTCACGCCACTTGAGCCTTACCAGAATCTGGTCAAGTCCCCGAAAAAGTACAAGGGCAAGACTTTCCATAAGAAAATCAAATGGCCGTCCGGGATGGGCATCAATTTGTTTGATTCTGCCTTGCTTAGCAACTCAAACGGCTCCCAAGGAATGAGCTTCGTTATCAACGATGAAGAATTTGGCTACTTCTCAATACTTGTTCCTTTTTACGAACTGAAGGAACGCAAGAATTGGTCACGAGAAATTGAACTGCTGTTGCAATTCGTTTCCGTTGTGGATGAACGCCAAGATAAAATGCCCCTGATGCGAGCCATCGCCGCGTTTGATGGATTCGTCGTGTACGAAGACGAACCCGAACGCTGCAAGCCGTACTGGAGTAGTTACGTTAGCGCCAGACGAGAATACGTTGATTCGTATTGGAGTTGCTTACAACAGGCAGATTCACCCCAAAAGTGTCGTTCTGAAATAATGCCATCTGAGAAAAAGGACAAATCGAGCGCCAAGATGTTCTACGGTTGTATGAACGCATATCCAGGCACCAAGCAATTTAAACGCGCAAAAAAGAAATCAAAATCGCTCTCTAGTTCCGCAGGATTTCTTGCAGACTGCATGAAGATCATTCGATTTGAAAAAGGAACCATCAAATTCGAGGAGATAGAGTCGAAACTGAAAAAAGCCATCAACAAAGTAAAAAAAGATCTAGTAAACGCGGCCAAGTGATCACTCACCTTTTCTTGTGTCTGGTTAATGACTTGGCGCAAGAACTCTTCGATTCCCAAAACCTTTCCGAAGGACTCAAAGTATTAAGGTCGATGTCTTGCCAGTCTTGAATCATTGACACAATCATGATTTTAATACATGATTGTGTCAATATCACGGAGGATACAGTCATGAATCATGAACAATATGATAGTCTGAGGGAAATAATTGAATGTGACAATCCCATCTCGAACACGGATCTTGCTATTATTCTCAAAGCGACCGGACTGTCCCAAGCGGAAATCGCGGCAATGACCGACCGCGACCCAAGCACGATCAGTAAATACCGTACCGGGCTGAACCCAATAAGCCAGCTCTTTTCGAAGTTGTTGAAACAGGAGATCGGAAAATGGCTTGGCTCATCAATAGAAACATACCCTCCCAAAACGCCTCGTAAGCTTATCTTTGATTTTTTACCCACTGAATTCAACTTGGGTTACTGGCTGATACAACCGTTTGTCCCAGACGATATCGTGGAATCAGCGGCAAATGCAGATGTTGTTCTAGTGCCTTGGGAGGGTTTCAAGGACTATAGACGGGCCGTTTTCCCCGTTGGAACGATGGAATTTTTTCAATTTGTAGAAAAGTCTGAATTGTCGATCGAGGCGTGTATTTCGGACAAAGAATATACTGAAATCGCCTTGCACAGCGATGAAAAACGGTTGCCGAGTATGATAGTTACGTTTGTCGTTCTGCCTCTGGTGTTGAGCCTGGTCGGAAATTACATTTCACAGCGTTGGCCGTTGGAGAAGAACCCGCCTATTAGTGTTTCCATCACAGTGCAAGAGGTTGACGGATCTGCTCGCACACTTGAGTACAAAGGAAGTGCCGACGATTTCGAGCGCATCGTGCTTAATGCAGCAGCGTTTCTTCAAGAAGACAAGGAATCAAAACAATGACTGTTGCGTTGAGAAAGAAAACGGCGCAAATTGTAAGTAAATTCGTTTACCATAACGGTGGTGTAAACGTTGATGGTCTTCCGAATCATGTAGAGAATCTCCATCGACTAAAACGTGAAGCTGTCCAGGCAGGCAAGCAAGATGTCGCCAAGGAAATATGGATACTTGAAAGCGTTATAACTGTTCATCAGCGATACTGTGAATCCTATAGCCTACTGAAATCTGAAAAATACTATGAAGGATGGTGTTTGCTTGAAAGGGCTGAAATTTTATTGAATTCGTTGATCAGGCACGCCGACGATGATCTGAATCAATTCGGTTTGGAGTTTCTCCAGAATCACATCCCCAAGTTACAGTCAATCTTTCCATATAGGATTTTCTTTAGCCCTGAAATCGTAGAAGAAGAGTTAAAATGTAGCATCTGTGGCAGTGTGCAGACCATTCGAAAAAAATGCGCACATGAGGTTGGCGAGATCTATGATGGTGAGCTGTGTTGTAGAATCGTTAGCAAGATGAAAATCTTGGGGATCTCAATAGTTACCGAGCCTGTTCAAAAATATAGTGTCGGGTTTGTTCAATCTGAAGATGGTACGAAGATCGACGACCATGACTACAGTTTGGTTAATTACCTCATGGAAAGATTAACATCACCTTATCATGTGTGGGGCGTGCGGTGGAAACGGATTTTTCACCCGCATAAGTTCTACAAACACGTTCATCCGACCGACAAATGCCCTTGCGGATCTGACAAAACCTATCGCGTATGCTGTTTGCGAAAACCTGGTGTTCAGAATCCTCACTGTGAATTCACTTTTTCTGTCCCCCCGAAAGCAGAACTCCTTAAAACAATCTACATAAATGACCGTGGTGAACGTGCGACTGATTAGCTACCAAGGAGAAAACATGAATAATGGCGACTCTCCAGAATCACGTATCGCGGATTTTCTTTTAAACACGGATACGGACATTAGAAGTTCACCGAATGACCGGGAGGCGAAGGAGACATTTACGCGAAGTCCATATGATTGAAAATCACGCAATGAGCCGCAGGGGGCGAACCTGCGCGATCTTTTCAAAATCTTTGTCGTCCGCAAGGAGGCTTGCATTGTCCTTCTCGGCGAACTCCAGCGCCTTTACCTCATCCAGTGCAGCCAGCCGATTTCGTCGACTTCCCTGCCGATGAGCAACAGATTTGTGCACGCGGGGTCTTTCATTCTCTCAAGGAGCACGGCCATGGCACCGACCTGCGAGGTTCCGACCCCCGGTCCGTCGATGGTCGCCTCGACGATCTTCGACAGCTCCCCCATAACGACTCCCACTCTTTAAAAAGGCGAGATTTTCAATTCAGTCTTGCGCTACGGTAATCGCCACATTCCCCTTCTTGTGTCCCTTATCAACATACCGGTGCGCCTCGACTATCTCTTCCAGCGGATAGGTCTTGTCTATAAAAGTCGTCAGGGCGCCTTTTTCTATCAGTTCCCTGAGGAAATCCAGGTCCTCCATTCGTATCTTGAGCGATTCGTGGGAG
>JAUVDV010000044.1 GCA_030595125.1 Deltaproteobacteria bacterium | reverse complement strand
GCGGCCTGATATTGGATTTGTCGAGCGCTTCGATTCGGGTGAGCATTTCGTCGAACGCCTGGTTCGGTGTCATCGATTCCCCTCCTTTATAGTGGCAATTTGAAAGGGAGTATCGGCGGCACGCCTATCGGGGTCAATAGGGAAAAATCGGAAACGAATCCGACAGTCTTTTCAGCTGAAGTCCTTGCCGATAGCGACGGCGACGAGCAGGGCGATTATGGCCGCCGGGGCGACAATCCTGAGGCACCAGATCCAGATGGTGAAGGGCAGGGACGGCTTGGTGATGCCCAGCTCTTCCATGGCGTTCTTCCTGCCGAGGAACCACCCCACAAAGATGGTAATTCCCAGACCTCCGAGGGGCAACATCCAGTTGGCTGCCATGTGGTCCAGGGTGGCCAAGACCCCCGGCTTGCCCTCGATCAACTCGAAACTGGACAGGGGCTCAACAGCTCCCAGGGAGAGGGCGGCCAGGATCGATCCGACGAAGACTCCCCCCGCGCAGATGATCGTTGCCTTTGGCCGGGACCAACCCTTTTTATCAATCATAAGGGACGTGATCACCTCGCCCAGGGAGATGGTCGAAGAAAGCGCTGCAAATCCCACCAGGATGAAAAACGCCGGAGCCAGGATCCTGCCACCGGGCATATTGGTGTAAAACAGATCCGGAAGGGTGATGAACAGCATCCCCATTGTGGAGCCGGACATCCGATCCTGCATTTCCGGCACAGAGAGGATGATGGTAAACATCGCGATGGCGGCGAAAAGCGCGAACAAGGTGTCCAGCACGACAACCCACGCCGCTGCGCCGAAGATCGACTCCTTTTTCCCGATGTACGATCCGTACACGATCATAGCCCCAAGCCCCAGCGACAGGGTGAAGAACGCGTGGCCAACCGCCTCGAGGTAGCCCTTCGCCGGTAGCTGGTCGAAGTGGGGCGTGAACAACATGGAGAGAGCCTCGTCGCGTCCGTCCAGAGTGAGCGCTGTGCCCACCAGGTAGAGCAATATAATGATAAGGACCGGCATCATGATCTTGGTGGCTTTTTCTATTCCACCTCCGATGCCCCGATAAACGATGAACGCTGTAGCAACGGAGAAAATGGCGGTCAGTCCGATCTGTAGCGGGGCGTTGGCCAGGAACGCACCGAAATCACCCTCCGCCGGCGGTGTGTACGATGTGAACGACCAGACGAGACACTGGTAAAACGAACGCACGGACCATCCTGCGATCACCATGTAATAGGAGAGGATTGTCGTGCCCGACGCAACCCCGAGCCATCCCACAATTGACCACCCCTTGCCACCTAACTTTTCGAAGGCGGGGACCGCGGATAGTTGAGCCCGTCGACCGATCAAAATCTCAGCCATCATGATCGGCAAGCCGAGTACCAGGATGGCCACGAGGTAGACGATCACAAACGCGCCGCCGTTGTTTTCCCAGGTTATGTACGGGAACTTCCACAGGTTGCCCAGTCCCACCGCCGAGCCCGCCGCAGCCAATACAAATCCGAATCTAGATCCCCAATGGGCGCGCGCCGCCGCCATCCGCTCACCTCCATTGTCTTGTCTATTCGAGGTCACGGTATCACGTTACAGGTTGTCGGTGAAGCGACGGCCCGGTTGCGGTTTGACGCTTTTTACGTGCGAAGATAGGATTTACCGGGACCGTTTTATGGGTATTTTCAACAAATACACTGCTCGCATTTTTGGCTGCATCATGCTGATGATCGGCGTGCTTGCACCCATCTCGTCGAGAGGCGGCGATCCAAATCTCGCCTACTTCACCATTCACACCGAGCATTTCAATATTCACTTCCACCAGGGACTGGAGCCCAACGCGCGACTGGCAGCCTCCCTGGCCGAAGAGATTCACGACGAGCTCACGATCCTGTTCGGATGGGAGGTGAACGGTCCCACGGAGATGATCCTGACGGACCAGACCGATTCGGCGAACGGCCTGGCGATGGCCTCGCCGCGGCCTCTGATAAGGTTGTACGCCACCGGGCCGCGGATGGACGTGGGCAGGTCCGGGCTCTCCAGTTATCGGGACTGGCTGCGCGTGCTGATTACCCACGAGTACACCCACGTGATCCATCTGCAGATGCACGGCGGCGTCTCGAGGATCATCAACACCATCTTCGGAGACGTGTACCTGCCCAATCAGATGCAGCCGCGCTGGTTCATCGAGGGCCTCGCCATAATGGACGAAACTTATCGCACGGGGGGAGGTCGTATTCGATCGACGGCATACTCGATGTTGATAAGAACCCATGCGCTCGAAGGACATTTGCTCACCCTCGGAGAGCTGTCCAACGAAAGCATGAAGTTTCCTCGCGGCGGCGCGCACTACAACTATGGCGCCATGTTCATGGACTACCTGCGGACCCGGTTCGGCGAGGAGAAGATCGTCGAGATCTGCCGACTGTACGGATCTGCCACCCTCCCCTACGGCATGAACCGAACCTTCAAGCGCGTACTCGGGGTGGACCTTGTGACGGTGTACGACGACTGGCGCAACGAGGCTCTGAAGAAGGCTCAAGAGACGAAAGAGCGGGTGGAAGCCGACGGGTTGACCGAGTCCAGGGCAGTGACCGACGACGGAGAAACCAAGGGCAGCCCGATCTTCACCCCGGGGGGCGACGCGCTGATCATCCCCATCTCCAACATGCAGGAACGATCCGGGCTGTACATGCTGGCCATCGACGGATCCTCGAGGGAGCGTATTGCGCGATCCGGAACCAACGCGAGCGTTTCCATGGATCATGCCGGGCATATCTACTACACGCGAAACGCGCCTTTCAAAAACTGGTACCGGTTCAGCGACGTGTTCGTGCTCGACCGGCCCGGTCTGGATCCCCGGCGTATAACTTATGGAGCCAGGGCGCGAGAGGCGGCCGTCTCGCCCCGAGGTGATTTACTTGTCATGACGGTCAACGAGGCGGGAACCACCAGGCTCGTACTCACCGACGAGAGAGGCAATCCGGTTCGGACTCTCATCGATTCCGCTCACAGCGATCAGGTTTACGAACCCGTATGGTCTCCCGATGGGCGCTCCGTTGCGACGATCATTCGCACCGGGCCTCAGGTAGATCTGTTCATCATAGACCCGAGCACGGGAAAGAAACGACGCGTCACAGATGATGCGCGCCTGGAGGCCTCACCTGCGTTCGATCCTTCCGGGCGCTTCGTCGTCTTTTCCTCGGATCGTAGCGGCATTAACAACATATACGCCTACGACCTGAAAAGTGACCGACTTATCAGGATAACCAACGTCGTCTCGGGCGCGCTCGCCCCCGCAGTCTCACCAGACGGGCAAACGCTGGCGTTTCTGAAATTCTCGTCCCTCGGGTGGAACGTACACGTGATGGATTTTGATCCGGACAATGCGCCGGAGGTCACAGATGATCCCGTAGAGTTACCGCAGGCCCGCGCGGTGCCCGATCCGTCGAACGCCGAAATAGTAACCTACAATCCGTTGCCCAGCATTCTCCCGCGCGCGTGGATGCTGGGGCTGTCCACGCAGGGCCAGCAGACGGTTCTACAGGCCCTCGTCTCGATGAGCGATGCGGTGGGCCGGCATAGTGTGGCCGCAAATTTCAATTACGGAATACAGGATAACACTCTATCCACAGGATTCGGCTACGCGTACTACGGCATGGATCCATCACTAAATCTCGGTTTTTCCCGCCGAATGGCCCCCCGTGAAACAGGATACCTTGTGGGCGGCGAGGAGCGGCGCTGGATTCAGGAGATAATCTCGGGTTCGGCAGGTCTCTCCGCGTCGGTTCCGGGTCTGGATCGCGGCCATTCGCTCTCCGTCAGGTACTCGCTGATCCACGCCAGGCCAAGGGGAGATCTGGAGATAGAATTCAACCCGAACGCCGATCTGCCCGAGATACCCGTTGACTATTTCCGCGCGGGGTTGAGCTTCGGCTGGTCTTACAGCGACACCTTCTCGGCGATTTACGGCATCTCGCCCGAAGAGGGTAGAAATGTTTTGGCAAGCGTCAATTTCTATCATCCCGCGCTCGGGGGAAAGCAGAAACTGGCCACGTTCAGGTACGGCTGGTCAGAGTACATCGAAGCGCCGTGGCTGGATCATCATGTATTCGCTCTTCGCCTTTCGGGTGGGGTTCACATCAGCAGTCCGCCGGAGCAGTCGGACTTTTCAGTGGGAGGATACAGGGAACAGAACACCCTGGACGCCCTGTGGAACGCCACCTTCATGGGACAGGCGTCATTGCGCGGATACCCGCCGGGGAGCTTGCGTGGAGATCAGTACCATTTGCTGAAACTCGAATATCGATTCCCCTTGTGGTGGGCACAGGCGGCCTACAAGACGTTGCCCCTGTTCTTCAGGCGGCTGCATGCGGGGATATTCACCGACAACGTGCTGATCACTTTCGACGAACTCGATCGGGACGACTGGCACAGCAGCATCGGCGCTGAGCTGGTGTGGTCGGTTTTTTTCGGCTACTACATGCCCATTACCCTGCGCACCGGATACGCGCGGGGGCTGATGGCCGGCGGATCCAACGAATTAATAGTGGTGATGGGCGGGGCTTTTTAGAGGTCTATTTGTAGACTTGCGGGTTTGCGCAGTTGGGAAGCTGTTCTCCATTTAGGCCGGCGATCAGGTTTTTGGCCGCCATTACGGCCATGGTCTCCCGCGTCGCGACGCTCGCGCTTCCCAGGTGCGGTACGATGAGACAGTTGGGGAGGGTGTAGAGCTCGTGATCCGGCGGGAGTGGCTCGGGCTCGGTGACGTCCAGGGCCGCATACCCGATGATCTCTTTTTTCAGCGCGTCGAAAAGGGCGTCGTGATCGACGACGCCGCCGCGGGCCGTGTTGACGAGAATGGCGGTAGCCTTCATTTTTGCCAGGGCCTTCCCATCGATGATGTGCCTCGTATCCCCGGTGAGGGGAACATGCAGGCTCAAGAAATCGGATTCGGAAAGAAGCTGGTCAAGGGAAACCGGACGGGCAAATTTTTGCGTCTCGATCTCGCCGGGTGAACTATCGTAGTAGATCACTCGCATACCGAAGCCGGCCCCTCGCCTCGCCATTGCACGCCCGATGCTGCCCATACCCATGATCCCCAGGGTGGCTCCGTGGATGTCCCTCCCCATTAGCAGGGTGGGGCCCCAGGTCTTCCACTTGCCTTCCCGAGCGAACCGTTCACCTTCGACGATGCGCCTGGCGGCCGAGCAAAGCAGCGAGAACGCGAGATCGGCGGTGGTCTCGGTGAGTACTCCCGGGGTGTGGCCGACCGGTATCCCCCGAGCTGTCGCTATGTCCACGGCGATGTTGTCGAACCCGGCGGCGTAGCTGCTGATCACTTTGAGATTGTCCCCGGCGGCCTCGATCACTTTTTTGTCAATGGGGTCGGTAAGGAGACACAGCAGGCCGTCGATGCCGGGAACCAGATCGATCAGCTCTTCCCTGGTGGGAGGAAGGTCGCCCGGAAAGACGTGGTTGTCACATATGGATTCGATAAGAGAAAGCCCCGCGTCCGGGATTCGTCTTGTCACGAGAATTTTTGGTTTCATATCTGAGCGTTTCGCGTGATCGCGGATATTGCGGTGTTCTATTCGGCGGCGGTGGGTGCTGCGGGCGGCGGGGACGCGGGGGCCTCAGGTGCTGCCTCCGGGGCTACCGCTGGGGCTGCCTCCGGCGCTACCGCCGGGACTGCCTCAGGCGCTGCCTCCGGGGCTACCGCCGGGACAGGCTTGGGTGCGGAGATGATGTGGAACTCCACCCGCCTGTTCTGCGCCTTGCCCTCCTTGGTCTTGTTGTCGGCGATGGGAGTGGTCTCCCCCTTGCCCTCTGCCGCCAGCTGGGCGGCCGGGACGCCTTCATCCTCCAGGAACTTTTGCACGCTGTCCGCGCGTTTCTGGGAGAGCCTCATGTTCTTCTTGTCCCTGCCCACGTCATCTGTGTGGCCCTCGACCCGAACCTTGATGTCGGGCTTGGCCTTGATGACCGCGGCCACTTCCTTGAGAAGATCATGCGACTTGTCGAGGATCTTGGCCTTGCCGGTGGCGAAGTACACCTTCTGGAGGATTTTGATCTGATCGCCCACCACGCGAACAAGGTCGGGACATCCGTCCTCGTCGTCCACGCCGTTCATGGACTCTGCCTCGTTGGGGCACTCGTCGTCCGCATCGAGGATGCCGTCCTGATCATTGTCGGGATCGGGGCAGCCGTCCTCGTCCTCGAATCCGTCCTTATCCTCGGGCTCGAGCGGGCACTTGTCATCGGGATCGAGAACGCCATCCTGATCATTGTCGGGATCGGGGCAGCCGTCCTCATCCTCAAACTCGTCCATGTCCTCGGCTTCCTCCGGGCACTGGTCGGCATCGTTCTTGATGCCGTCCCCATCGAGGTCGTCGTCGGGGCAACCATTGTTCGCCGCGATACCGGCCACATCCGGGCACTTGTCGTCCACGTCGAGGATTCCGTCCTCGTCGTTGTCGGTGTCCGGGCATCCGTCGGTGTCCTTGAATCCGTCCATATCCTCGGGATCGAGCGGGCACTTGTCATTCGGATCGAGGATGCCGTCACCGTCCTTGTCGTCCGGTCCGGTGGATCCGCCAAGGGATATCTGCACGCCGAAGGACAGGACCTTGTACAGCTGGCCCTCGCCCCAGACCACGTGCTGGAACCTCACGTACGGCCCGAAGTTTACGTCCTTCCAGAGAGCGAATTCGTAACCGAGACCGACGTTGTAGCCGCCGTGGTCCTCGAAGAGATGGGCTACATAATCAAAATGGGCGTCGATCCAGAGGTTGCCCGCCGCGGTGCCTTCGTCAAAGAGCGCACCGTTCTTGTCGGCAATCAGACGGAGATGGAGGCCGGCGCCGATGAACATGCTGCGAAGACCGTCATAACTATCTGTCGATGAAAACGCGTTGAATCCACCCAGAATCGAGAAAGCCAGCGGATCCGCCATGACGATGTCCAGGCCGATCAGGCCCTGTCCGCCCAGATCGCCGAATCCGCCGTCATTGAGTTCGTCTCCGAGCCCCAGGTTGAAACCCGCTCCAAAATGGATATTGAACGGGCGATGTGTAGGACGATCCACTCCGTCGGCGTTGCCATCCGCTCCGAGGGATACGTCAAGGGACACCGAGCTTTCTTCCTCATCCGCCATGACGGCAGTCGTGCTGAGCGCAAGGATGGCGACAGCTATGAGGGCCCAAAACCGATTTGTGTTGTGTGACATTTCTTGCTCCGAATGGTTCGATTGGCAGGGTTACTAACCCTGTTCATATTATTTGCTTTGTCTATGTCAGTCGTAGGCATGCTAGTTCAACGAATCCATGAAGGCAAGTCTCGGTTTTCACAACTTGGCGCATCTAAAGACAATTGAGATGAGTATGAAATTCTCTTTTTAGTATGGCGGCGGGCTGGTAGTATCTGCGGCTACGAGTGAGGTAGAATAAAGTGACCACCGGTTGGAAAACAGCTTTGAAGATACTCCTTTTAGCGGGGTTGTACTCCGTGGCGTCTCTCCTGTCGGGTTGTGCACAAACCCAAAAACAGGATGCGCTCCTCGACTACACCAAGTCGGCGAAGGAGATGTACGAAGTTGCTCTCGAGGAATTCGACGATGAGGACTGCGTTGAGGCGGACAAGCTTTTTCAGGACGTGCGTCGGCAGTTTCCGTACAGCAGGTATGCTCCACTTGCCGAGCTGCGAATTGCCGATTGCCACTTCATCCAGGGTAACAACGCGGAAGCGGCGGTTTCCTATCAGCATTTCGTTCAGACACACCCTACTCACGAGGAGGCGCACTACGCCGCGTACAAGCGAGGGGAAGCCTATTACGAGATGATTCCCGGCGACTGGATCGTGACGCCGCCTCCTCACGAACGGGATCAGTCGGCCACCCGGGACGCGCGCTCGGCCCTCGGAACGTACCTCAAAAGCTATCCACAAAGTCCGTGGAGGGAGAAGGCAACGGACCTCCTGAAGGAAGTTGTCAACGCGCTGGTACGTCATGAAATGTACGTGGCCAGGTTCTATCTAAAACGAAAACAAAGGAAGGCTGCGGCCGTTCGGCTGGAGGGAATCTGGATCCATTTTCCAGGCTCCTCTCTTGTTCCGGATGCCATGTTCCTGCAGGCCAAGACCTTCCTGGAGATGGACAGGGTTGATGAGGCCACACGGGTATTCAAGGAGATAATAGCGCGTTACCCTGACCACCATCAGTCGCTGCGAGCCAGGGACTATTTGCGCCATCTGGCGGTCAAACCCGCCGAGTCGAACAGGGGGAACGATGGATAAGAAAACCCTACAGAGACTGGAGCGGGGCCGGGAGCACTACAAGAACCGAGAGTACAGCAAGGCAGAACCCTATCTGCTCAAGGTCGCGCAGGAAGAGACCGGTTTCGCGGACATCATGAACATGCTCGGCGTGATCTACCACGATCGCGGTCAGGTGGCGCTCGCGCAGGAGTATTTCGAAAAATCAATAAGGATCAACCCTCGTTACACGGAGGCGGCGCTAAACCTGGCAGTCACGTACAACGAGCAGGGCATGTACGATCAAGCCAAAAAGATACACGAGCACGCCACCTCCCTGCAATTCGACGGGAAGCGTGAAATAGAGCCCTTTGCGAGAGGCAAGCTGACCAATATGCACGCGGATCTCGGCCAGGCCTATGCCGAACTGCAGATCCCGGACAAGGCAATCTCCCAGTACCGGGAGGCGCTTTCCCTGAGCCCGGATTTCGTGGATATCCGGACGAGCCTGGGGCAGCTGCTGAAGGACGCGGGACATTTCGAGGAGGCCATCTCGGAGTTCGAAATAGTGGAAAAGGAACGTCCCGGGTACATCCCGGCGATGGTTTCCCTCGGCGCCACGCTCTTCGCAATGGACGACAAGAAAAAGGCACGGGCCCAGTGGGAGCGGGTTCTCGAAAAAGATCCTTCCAACCGCACCGCGGGCATGTACTTTCGTCTGGTGGATCAGATGCTCGCCCAGGAGGAAGCTGCGGCCGCAGGTATGAACTTGGAGGTCGAGGAACCCACAACTGCACCGAAGAGCGAGGATGCGGACGAATCGAGTGATCTCGATTTCTCGTTCGAAGGCGAGCGGGCGTCAGTGGCCCCCGCAGCGTCCGCCGATGAAGACGCGGACGACAAGTAACTACTCACCATCCTTCGCGTCCGTACTAACTCCAGATTCCCCGATGGACAGAACCTTGCGGATCTCCGCGAGGTCTCGATTGGTGTTGTCGATCCACTCGTTGTCGAGCCCCAGCCTGGTCGCCAGCTTCAGGGTTCGCTCCCACTGAACCACGGCCTTGCGCAGCAGAACGCGGATTCGATCACTCAGTATCTCGAAATAGATCTTCCTCGCCTCGCCCTCGATGTCGTCCGGAGCGGGAGCAAACAGGATATCCTTCCAGAGGTGGTGGTAGAGGGATCCGATCCGGTAGGCTGCGGCTGCGGCCCATTTGGCGTTGCCGATGCGGATCACCCTGGTGTACAGACGCTGAGCGTCGAGCAGCAGCTGCGCTTTCTTTTCAAGCATCTCCTCGATCAACGCCTCGTCCGACGGGAGAGACACCGCGCGCATCTCGTCGTGCACGATCTGTGCGAGTTTGAACTGGGCCATCGAGTAGTGATAGATGGAGTCGGAGGGAGAAACACCGCGCCCCGCCCGATATATCCCCACTGCCTCCTCCAGCACCCAGCGGGCATCGCTCCCGCGCCCGACCTGCATCATGGCCGATCCCTTGCGCGCAAGCGCCTCGATTCTCTCCACTCCCCGAAGATCCTTCCGTTCCTCGAGTAGGCGATCGAACACCGCGATAGTGTCGTCCCAGGCCTCGATGTTTTCATAGGAGCCGGCCAACCGGAAAAGAGCGTCGGGAACATCCGGCGACTGCGGATGCCTCTCTACCAGGCGGCTGTATGCAGCTGCGGCCTCAAGAAACCTCCCGAGTTCGTCGTAGCACAGGCCGGAATTGTACAGGGCGAGGGGGACCAGATCCGAATCGGGGAACTCGTCGACCAGTCGTGAGTAATTCCCCACTGCTTCGTCACAGCGGCCGGTCCGAAGCAGTTTGCCGCCGCGAGAGAATAGCTCCGTGGCATCGTAGGCATCCAGGTGAAGCCGCTCGCCGTCGCGGGTCGCCACCACGTGAATCAGGTCGACCTTTCGCGGGGTAGTGGCGTCGTCAACCCGAGGCCCGACGCGTGCGCCGCATGCGGACAGAACGAACACCCCGACCAGGAGCGCCCGGCGGATGCCCAGACAGATCATTTTGAGTCTTCTTGCACAACCTTGTCTGCGGCGCGCGAGAGGAGATCGGCGGCTTCTTCGAGTAGCTGCCGATCATGACTGCTCCATTCCCTGGAGGCGCCGTTGAGGATCAGCCATATCAGCGAGGGGCTCGCCTCCGACGGCTTCAGATCCACGCTTAGCAACCCTGTCGCCGGTTTTCCCAGATCGTTTTGCCAGAGTTGCTCCCACGCGTTGTCATTGATGAGCGACGTTCTTCGAAAGCGAGAGAGCGCCACGGCCCCCTGCGCATCTTCCTGCGCGCTCAATAGAGCTTCGATCCCTTCTCCCTCGAAGATATCCCCGGACTGCACCCCGTCCCAGTCTCCCGCAGAGGCCAGAAGGGTCACGGAATCGGGCGTGCCCTTTTCCGTAAGCTTGCGAACCAGAACGGCGCCGTCGGTGCAAAAATCGCCGCAGATCTCATCGAGGAGATTGTGGTCCCTGGCCTCACCGGGGAGCTGATCGAACAAGATCTCATGAATGGACAGCATGAGCGCTCGCCGGCGATCGCCGTACCGCCTGAAAACTTCTCGTCTTTCATTCGTTCCTGTCATCGACAACCTCCAGCGGAGAAACTAGATCCAGTGGTGATCTTTTGGAACAATAATCTTGAGCAACTTCGGATGAACTACAACCTCAAAATGATCTGACTGTGGAAACTCGTCGCCGTCAAGCTGGGCAGGAAGGCGTTTATCCTTGTTGGGTCGCAGGATCTGTACTTGTATGTGCTTTCCTTTGAGGTTCGGGGTGTGGGAGACTCCGATCTTGTTGAGCAAGTCCTCGGTAAGCGGGTTCCTCTTGTGGTGAACAATGAGCTTGCTGGTCCAGTCGCGGGTTCCGGCGAACGGCACGATCTCGAACATCCCGTCATCGTGCCGCGCCTCCAGGTCGATGATCCATTCGCCCGCGTACAGCAGCGTGTTGCTGATCACGAGGTCGGAGAGTGAATCGAACTGGTGTACCTGGCCGTCCACGATGATCTCGGCGGAGAAGCGATCGCGGGTGATCCAGTTGATCGCGAGCTTGTGTACCGCAGCGCGGACGTATACAGCCTGATCGCGATACATTTCTCGCCAGATCGGCATCTTCTTGACGATATCTTTTTCCCGGTTTCGAAAGGCAAGTATCGCCGCCGAGAGCCCACATCCCATGGAGTCGAAGAAGAGATCCCGCGCCATGGCGGTCCCCCCATCGTAATAAGCGGTGATCTCGCCCACGTCGAGCCTGGTCGTGTGCCCGGCCTTGATTGTTTCTACGTTCTTTTCGAGGGCGCTTTTTACTCCGGAGATACCGAAGGACTTGCCCTGGTCGTTTGCGGTGCCGGAGGGGAGCATCCCCAGTTGAACGTGGCTGCTCTTACCCGCCTGGCAGATACCCTTGGCCACTTCGTTGAAGGTGCCATCCCCGCCGAGGTAGATCACTGTCTTGAAACCCTCTTGCGTGACTGCCCGGGCAACCATGTCAACTGTTCCGGCGTTGGGTAAAGTCGGACGAAACTCGTGAACGATGTCGTGCCGAAGAAGGATCTCACGCGCCGTTTCTATCCTCAGGGCCGCCTTCCCGCTACGGGATGTCGGGTTGCCCACCAGGAGCACTGATCCGAGGTTCTCCACTGTGCCCGGTTCCGGGGCATCTGGCACATCTTTCCGATTCATGTCTTGATTTTGCAGGCAACGCGCATCGTTTTCAACGATTGGATCGGATTTATCCTCAGACGGCCAAGTTGGCTCTGGTCTATTCCGGCGGTGTGTAGTCGCCCTCACACACGCCGACCTCGTAAAACAGGTAGATGAGCACCCACTCCTGGGCGCGAACCTGAAGTGACGGTTCGCTCTCCACGACTTGATAAGAGGAGAAGAAAACCTTGCCGCATTCGTAGGGGAACGTCACGGTCAGCGGGCTGCCCGGCGATTCCTGCAGGTCTGTAACCCATACCGTGGGTTCCACCATGCCCCCTATTGAGCCGTTGTCGAGTACGCCGTGGCCGTCATATCCGGCGGCAACTCCATCCATTACAACCCAGGCTCCGTGGAAGGGGAAGGAGTCCAGGTTCTCGGTGGGCGCCACCACTTCGAGCCAGGCGCGCATTTCCTGATCTTCTATCTTGCCGGTCGTCGAGTACTGGGAGCCGGACCCAGGCGATGTTCCCGTGTCGTCTCCCCGGAAATCTATGATGTCCGGAAAGGGTTGCTCGGGCCACTGTCCCGCGTAGCAGGATCCGTAGATCTTGCCGCCGGCTTTCACGTATTCCTGGAGCATGGGAATGTGGTCTGCGGCGGTATTCATGCCGCATACGCACGGGAAAAAGATCATGTGATATTGGTTGATCCAGCCCTGACCTTGCGAAAACATGGAGGACGATTCGCCGACTGCCGACGGATAGGTCTCCGAATCGTTGTACATGTCGAAGTTCTCGGTGCCGGACTCGACGTGACCCGTGGCGTCGAGCTGGGCCATACCCATCTTGGCAAGCATGTCCTCCGGGCGATCGTACCAGTTGAGGAGCACCGCGTAGTTGGGAATCTGGTCCAGCCCGTCGCTCGTGCCCTCTCCGGGAAGGGTGGTTTTCTCGATAGGGATATCGTTGACCACGTCCTGGACCACGGTTATGGCTCGCTGCCGCTGGAAGAAGCCCTTTCGCGTAACCAGATTGCGGTCTCCCGCCGGCACCTGACCGATAAACCAGGTTCCGTCTGCGGCGGTCAGCGCCCATTTCTGGTCGGTCATGTTGTCGCATACGTAGCAGTAGGCCTCGTCGGGAATGTCGGCCCCATCCCCGTTGGTCATATATACGAGGGCGCCGGAGATGGGGAAGCCCGTCGCCGACACAACCGTACCGGCAAGATCTCCGAAATAGCCGGGCCCTGTGTCCACATCGCTGTCGGCATCGCTATCGCCGTCCGAGCCGGCAGACCGGCGATCCGAGTCGTCGCTGCAATTCGCCACGTAAATTGTCGCGAGAGCTGCAACGAGCACGTAGAATATTGCCCGTTTTTTCATGATTGGCCTCCGTTGCTGGTTCCGTCTTACCACTACCATCGTATATGTTGTGCAGACATATCGTGTCGATGGCTCAAAAAATCCTTACAGTGGACCTGTACACCTGTACAGCTTACTCCGGTGGCTCGTAGGTGCCCTCGCACACTCCGACCTCGTAGAACAGGTAGATGAGCACCCATTCCTGGGCGCGAATTGCAGGTGACGGGTCGTTCTCAACAACCTGATAAGACGAGTAGAACACCTTACCGCAATCGTAGGGGAACGTCACGGTCAGCGGGCTGCCCGGCGATCTCTGAAGGTCCGTAACCCATACAGTGGGCTCCACCAGGCCGCCTATCGAGCCGTCGTCGAGCACTCCGTGGGTGTCGTAACCGCTGGCAACTCCATCCATTATAACCCAGGCTCCGTGGAAGGGGTATGAGTCCACGTTCTCGGTGGGCGCCACCACAGCGAGCCATGCGCGCATCTCCGTATTGTCTATCGTGCCGATCGTCGAATACTCGGGGACGGTCCCCGGCGATGTTCCCGAGTCATCTCCCTGGAAATCTATGATGTCCGGGAAGGGCTGCTCGGGCCACTGTCCCGCGTAGCAGGATCCGTAGATCTTGCCGCCGGCGGACACGTAGGCCTTGAGCATAGGAATGTGGCTTGCTGCGGTATTCATGTTGCATATGCACGGGAAAAAGATCATGTGATACTGGTTGATCCAGTCCTGGCCTTGCGAAAACAGTGAGGACGAAGGTCCGACCGCCGAGGGATAGGTTTCTGAATCATTGTACATGTGGAAGTGCTCGGTGCCGGGTACGACCTCTCCCACGGTGCTGAGATCGGCCATGCCCATCTTGGCCAGCATGTCTTCCGGTCGATCCCACCAGTTGAGGAGCACCGCATAGTTGGGGATCTGGTCCAGTCCGTCGCCGGTGGCCTCTCCGGGAAGGGTGGTCTGATCGACGGGGATGTCGTTGACCGTGTCCTGGGCTACGGTTATGGCTCGTTGCCGCTGGAAGAAGCCTTTTCGCGTAACCAGGTTGTGGTCTCCCGCCGGCACCTGTTCGATGGACCAGGTTCCGTCCGCGTTGGACAGCGTCCATTTCTTGCCGGTCATTTCGTCGCATGTGTAGCAATAGGCGTTATCTTCAATGTCGGTCCCGTCCCCGTCGGTCACGTACACGAGGGCGCCGGAGATCGGAAAGCCCGACGCCGACCTCACCGTACCGGACAGACTTCCGAAATAGCCGGGATCTGTGTCGCTGTCTGTGTCGCCGTCTGTGTCGCCGTCCGTGTCGCCGTCTGTGTCTCCATCGGAATCGCTGTCCGATCCGGGTTTGAACCCGCTATTCGCTCCCTCGCAACCCGAGACGAACGCCCACAACAATGCGACAAAAATCAGTCCTGATGCACGAATAAACATTTTCTCCTCCACCTGGCCGCGCGGCCTATAGAAACGAAAAACCGAGTAACCTTATTTGTCCACTTACTTGTTCCCATTTATATTAGTGCATTTTCGACAACTATATTAATAAAAAAAAATGAAGTGTTTTAAATTGTCTTGATAGCGGCCATTCCCCGAGTGGCGTCTTGAAGGGCGTTTGTAAGATCTGCAACGTATCGCTCGTCCATCTCCAACTTCAGAATAACGCCGGATTCGTTGTACTCCTCCATGCACTTGACGGCGCCGAAACGATCGAGCACCTGGTAGACGGCGCCGATGGAATCGAACGGGATCTCCACCGCCAACATGGCTTTCGGGAAGATCTCCACTCGCGGAGCGGCGCGTAGACATTGTGCCGCAGTCCCGCCATACGCCCGAACCAGGCCGCCTGCGCCCAGCTTGATGCCGCCGAAGAAACGGATCACCACAACCACTACCTGATCCAATCCCTGACTATCGATGGCGGACAGGATCGGCCGACCGGCAGTTCCGCTGGGCTCGCCGTCATCCGAAGAACGGTACAGATCCCCGATTCTGTACGCCCAGCAGTTGTGGGTCGCCTCCGGATCCTTGACGGATTCCAGCCATTCGAGGGCCTCCGCCGGGGACTGGGCCCTCGTCACGATAGCGATGAACCTGCTCTTCTTGATGTCCTGCTCGTGGGAATGCCGGGCGACGAGGGTCAGCACCGGATCATGCCTTTCTCTGAAGCTGCTCGGAGTAGAACCTGGCGAACGCCCTGAGATATGTCCATCCGGCCATCAGGCTCACCGTGATGCCGGTGATCATGGAGGCCCAGGCAACCCATATGAGTACCCGACCGGGGGGAATACCGCACAGGGTCCAGGATTCCGGCAACACGCCGGGCATGTTGAGGATCGCGCCAAAAAACAGAAGGAAGAACGCGTACCCGAGCAAACTCGACTTGGCCCTGCCCAGATTTGACGACGGCATTTTGCCGCCCTGGCTGTGAACGTAGCTCCTTATCACCGTGACAGTGAACTCCCTGAAGAGATAGATTATGAGCCACCCCATCCAGAACTCGCCGATCATCACCGCGATCAGGAGGCCACAGGACTCAAATACGAGATCGCCGAGTTGATCGATTAGCGAGCCGAGCTTTGTTACCTGGTTGAGCTTGCGGGCGACAATCCCGTCGAGCAAGTCGGTTATTCCGGCCAGAATACCGATGATCAGGGCGGTCGCGTGCATGTCCAGGACGAACCAGAAGAATGCCAGAGTCGGAGCCGCGACGACCCGAAACAGGGACATCAAGTTGGGAATTGTCGCCAGATCTTTCGAGAAACTTCTCAACTGTCTACTCCAGGCATTTCTGCGGCTCGTCCCCGCCGTTTTCCGAATCCTCCTGTGGCTCCTCGCAATCGGGTGCGTTCAGGAGTGGGCCGGGAACCAGATCGACCACGTACGCCCCCACCATCATCCTCACGGTCATCATGTGGGCGCTGGAAGCGGTCAGATTGTCGTTCGGAAAGTAATCCGCCGCGTCGGTGCCGGCTCCCTGCGCCGGGTATGCGAACGATCCGCCGATCTCGCAAACGGCCCTTCGAAGCCATTTACTGCAGGGTGGAACGCGATGATCCTGGCAATTGTCCAGGGTAACCATGCCCACATCCCGGTTGGGGCGATTCGGAAGGTCGCCCTCCTCGAAAATCTGCACCTCGCAGTCCTCGCTTTGCGGAATCAACGGCGGGCCGATGCGCGTAATTTTTACAGGAGAGCACGACCACACAATGACCGCCGCTGCAAAGATGATGACCCTCATTTTTCGGTCTCCGCTGATTTCTTCTCGAGCATCTTCTTCTTGCGCGCTCGAAGGGTCTTGCGAAGCATGGCCGCAAGTCTCTTCTTGTTCAGTTGCTTCGCCCGGGCGATGGCCAGCGCGTCCGGGGGAACATCCCGGGTCACGGTGGAGCCGGAAGCGACGTAAGCTCCTTCTCCCACCGTCACCGGCGCCACCAGCTGGCTGTCGGAACCGATGAACACACCGTCGCACAGAACGGTCTTGTGCTTCATGAACCCGTCGTAGTTACAGAAAATCGTGCCGGCGCCCACGTTGACACCCTTGCCTATTTCTCCGTCCCCAAGGTAGGCGAGATGGTTGGCCTTGGAACCCTCTCCGAGCACCGTGTTTTTCAGCTCCACGAAGTTGCCCACTTTCGAGTCCTTCTCGAGCACCGCACCGGGTCGAAGCCTCCCCATGGGGCCGACCTGCGCGTTTTCTCCCACCGAGGCCTTCTCGAGCACCGAGTATGCTCTGATCGCCGCTCCCTTCGAGATGATGGAATCGACAACCAGGGCGCCGGTCTCGATGATGCAGCCTTGCGCTATCCTGCTCGAACCCCGAATCTGCGCACCCGGGTGTATCTCCGTGTCCTTTCCAATAGCGATTCCCATATCCACCCGAACGCTCATCGGATCGTGAATCGTCACACCTGCCTTCATGAGGCTCTCGTTGATCTTCGCGTAAATAATTGACTCGATTTTCGACAGGTCGATCCGGTCGTTGACGCCGCTCACCTCCTGCTCGCCAGCCTCCACCACCGCCGTCTTCTTTCCCTTGCCCGCGGCCATCTCCACCAGGTCCGTCAGGTACAGCTCACCCTGATCGTTGTTCGAGCGGATGCCCTTGACGGCCCTTCGCAGGAACGCCGCATCGATCAGGTAGATGCCTGCGTTGACCTCGGCGATTTTCTTTTCTTCTCGCGAACAGTCCCGGCTCTCCCTTATGGCGACCACATCCCTCCCGGAACGAATCACCCGCCCGTACCCGGAGGGATCCCCCGGAACGAAGGACAGGAACGCGACGGGCCCGCCCGCGCGATGATAGGCCCTGACCAGAGCGCTGATGGATTTCTTTTCGAGCAGGGGAACATCCCCCGACAGGATGAGCACCGGCCCCTTCACTCCCTTGAGCAGCGGCAACGCCTGCAACACGGCATGTCCGGTTCCCCGCTGTTCATCCTGAAATGCGAACTCGACATTCTCGCCCCCGGGCAAGCCGGTAGCCGCCGCCATCACCTGTTCCTTGCAGTGTCCGACCACGACAACAGTCCGCCGGCACTTGAGCCTCCTGCCGAGATCCAGCGGGAAACTCAGCAGGGGTCGCCCCGCGACCTCGTGAAGGACCTTGGGCTTGCCGGACTTCATCCGCTTGCCCTGGCCCGCAGCCAGAACAACAACTGCCAGACTCTGCATCTTCGCGTTCCTTTCGGCAGGGGATCTTGCGCGACGTATAATACCCTATTACCGATTCATATCCAGCAGGGCGGAAAGTCTTGTACGCAGTTCGGACATTTCGAAAGGTTTTTGGAGGAACCCATCAGCGCCCGCAGAGAGGAGCTGCTCTGCCTTGTCTTCCTTGCTGTAGCCCGACGACAGGAGAATCGGGATCTCCGGGTCTATCTCCCGCAACTTGTAAAAGGTTTCCTCTCCGTCCATCACCGGCATAATCATGTCCAGCATCACCAGGGAGATCTTGTCCTTGTTCTCTGCGAACACCCGCAAGCCCTCGCGCCCGTCGCGCGCGACCAGAGTCTTGTAACCCATCTTTTCGATCAGGCGCTTTTCTGCCTTTACGACCATGTCCTCGTCGTCTATGAGCAGGATCGTGGCGAGTGCCGGATCTGAAGTAGTTTTGCGACCGGGGATCGTCGGAAAAGCGTTGGACCCGGTTCGATTGTACGGCAGAAGTATGGTCACCACCGTGCCCTCGTCGGAGGTGCTCTCCAGAATCACCGCGCCCCCGTGGTTCTTGATGGTTCCGTAGACCATGGGGAGCCCGAGCCCCGAACCGAGGCCCTGGGGCTTCGTTGTGAAGAACGGCTCGAACGCCTGGTTCATCACCTCCTGGCTCATTCCCACGCCGGTATCGGTTACCCGGAGTCGGGCGTAGGTGGCGGGTTCGAGATCCGGAAAACGGACATCGCTGGTTTCTTCCACGATAAATTTGTCGGTGGTGATCGTCAGGGTGCCGGAGTTGTCCATGGCATCAACGGCGTTGATACAGATGTTCATCATTGCGTGATGAATCTGGGAGGGATCGCCATGCACCGGCAGGGGCTGATCGTCGAACTTCGTTTCGATGACTATCTTCTTGGGGATGGTGTGCTTGAGGAGATCCACCACATGGGCCGAGCGCTCGTTCAGATCGAACCACTCCAGGCTGTACTTCCCGCGGCGGGCGAAGCCCAGGAGATTGAGCATGAGGTCGCGGCCCTTCTTGCAGGCTTCGAGGATGTGCCTGACGTCTGATGTCATCCGGTCATCCGGATCCATCTCCATCTCCAGCACTGACGCAAACGCCATTATAGAACCCAGAACATTGTTCATGTCATGGGCCATTCCGCCTGCCAGACGTCCCACAGCTTCCATCTTCTGAGACTGGAGTAGTTGCTTCTCGACTGCCTGGATTCTCGAATCCTCACTCATGCTCGAAAAGTACCACCGTCGAGCAAAATGACATGCCTTTTTTTTGAAATCGGTTTTGGAGAAAGGAACCTTTTTGGGGTCGGGTTGTCCATACCAGTGAAGGCCGCATTTTTGGAACAGCACCCCGGCCGGGTAAAAACAGCGAGATAAGGGCGGCACCCGAAACAGCAGTCATGGAGCGAGCACTGTTCGAAGGGACATTTGCGTCCTCCGGATCGAAGCGAAAGGAAGGAAAGCCATGAACATCTCAAAATCAGCGATTTCAACCGAACGCGCATCAGAGACCGTTGAGATCATCGTCCTGTGGAACTCCAACCCGCAGATGGTCATACACCGCAATATCGGAAGCAAGGGTGTTCTCGACTTCACCATCGGCGAAGATCCCTCGTGCGACTTCCCCGTCCCATCCGAGCACCTCGCAGGAGAGACGAAGCTCCCCCTGGTGGAGCTGCGATCTTCCAACGCCCACATCAACGTGCCGCCGGGCGCCGACGGCGAGGTAGTGCTCTCGGACGGAAGCACTCACGGGCTGGCGGCGGTTGCCAACCAGGACGGGATCCATGACGGCACAAGCCTGCCGTTGATCTCCGGTGCCAGCACCGTAATCGAGCTGGAGCCGTGGACGTTTGTGATGAGGACAACTCCCGCGCAAGACAAGTTCAGGGCGCCCCCGGGGACCGGATGGAGACCAAACCTCTTTACCGGCATCTCGGTTATGGTGCACGCGATCTTCTTTGGGATAGTCGCGCTGATCCCCCCGGACGCAAGCGGTCTGATCATCGATCCCGACTCGGTCGGAAACCGCTTTCTCAAATATATGATCGTCCCTTCCGAAGCCAGGACCGAAGTGGTGCCGGAGATGCTCCAGAAGAAGGAGGAGGCCGTGAAGGACCTCGGCCTGCGCCACAAGGGAACCGAGGGACAGATGGGCGACAGGAAGGCAAAACGAACAGACAATCGTTATGCCATCAAGGGAAAGCGCGACAACAAGCAGATCCGTCTCGCCAGGGACATGGTGAAGGAGATGGCGCAGAGCTCCGGCATCCTGAAGTTCATCAGCAACCAGGCGGCGCCAACGTCACCTTTTGGAAGTCATGATCCCATGGGTAGGGACGTTGAGAACGCACTGGGCGCACTGATAGGGAACCAGCCCGGCGCGAACTTCGGATACGACGGCCTCGGTGTGCGCGGCACCGGCCGGGGCGGCGGCGGTGACTACGGCGAGGGAACAATCGGCGTGGGCAACCTGAACTGGATCAAGAGCTCCATCTACGGGGACGGGGTTCCGTACAGGCCCAGGGCCTTGAGGCCGAGGGGCGGCGATCACAAGTCCGTGGTACCCCCGGTCAGAACCGGTCCCGGAAAAATACTGGGCTCCATACCCAAGGACGTCATCCGCAGGCTCGTGCGGCGCCAGCTCTCGCAGATCCAGTTCTGTTACGAGAAGGGTCTCGCCAGGCGCCCGGACATGGCGGGGCGCGTCTCGATCAAGTTCCTGATAAACCAGGACGGTGTGGTCAAAAGCTCCGTGGTGGTCGGATCGTCCCTTGCCGACGCCGCCACCGAGCAGTGCATCGCCGGCGTAGTTCGCCACATCGTGTTCCCCAGGCCCCAGGACAACGGCGTAGTTATAGCCACCTACCCCTTCACCCTCCAGCACTCCGGAAACTGAGCATTCTTACAGATCAAGGCTCCCGGACGCAGAGCGCGGCGTGTTGTTCTGACTTGTTTACAAAATCCATCTGGTCCGCAGAAAGATCGAAGTATAAAGCTTGCACCCCCTGACCGCCCTCCGAGGAACTCCACATGGTGAGGAATTGATGATCGTCTCTCGCGAACACGGCGGAGGGATACGGATTGTCCTCAATGCACACGCGGCTCAGGCTCTCGAGCGCCGTGATGGACGGAAGTGACCAGTCGTCGTGCCCCGCGAAGCTCCCACTACACAATCCCTGCGCCGCGCTCCAGCTCACCGGTCTTCCGTCGCCTGTACACTTCTCGCCGTTCCAGGTGTCGCCGTCGATACAGCGCCGCCACTCCAGGCCGCTCCAGGTGTCTACCACTGTGGACCCGTCGTCTGCGGCGACGAGAAAACGACTCGGTGGATCCTGGGCCGGAACGCCCGCGCGAACGCATCGGATGGGCCCCGTTTCAACGTGCATGGCGGATGCCGTGTGGGCATCTATAAACGACAGGTAGGTGGGGTGGATATCACCCGGAACGATAGTGGAGGTGAACTGTTCCGGATCATCGATCCCCGGAAAGATGGTTTCATTGGTAGACACGCCCGGGTACAGAACAAGTAAGGTTCTCAGCTCTGTGAGATCCGGAATCCGCCAGTCGCCGTGACCGGCGTAGGAAGAAGTGCACGCAGCGCTGATATCGTTGTAGCCAAACTTGGTGGAGTCCCCACAACACGTGTTGTCGTTCCAGATCTGGCCCTCCAGGCAGCGCTTCCATTCCAGCCCTGTCACCTTGTCCACCACCACCGGCTCGTCCACGATGCCTTCGATGTCGAAATCCGCATCCGGACGTTCGGCAGCCTGGAGATCTCCGTCCACCAGCCAGTAGCGATCCGAACCGCACCAATCGTCGTAAACACACTCGCCGTCCGCGAGCGTATAACCGTCGGTGCAGGCGTCACATTCGCTACCCTTGTAGCCGACCTCGCACACCGCACACGCGCTCCCGGCAAAACCCGTTTCGCACTGGTAACAACCCGCGGCCGGATCCCAGTGATCGTCGCACTGGCATTCGGCATGGTCGTCGCCGGTCACCACGCACCCACCGTGCTCCTCGTCGCAATCCATCACCAGATCACCCTCAACGTCGCACGAGTCGAACCAGGCTACATCACCATCTTCGTTGCATCCGACGTGATGTTCATCCTGGCAATTCGGGTCCGTGTCGGTGTCTGTGTCGGTGTCCGCTCCGTTGCCCGCATCCGGATCGTAATCGGCGTTGTCAATCACGCACCCGGAAACCACAATCGCCATGATCGCCAACCACAAGCATCTGTCAGTCATCGTAACTCTCCTCAGGTTTCTCAAAGGTTCCTTCCTGTAATCGGACGTTTGCCGGATAAGTTGCCAAAATAATGAACGGGTAAAAAAAAACGACGCTTGTTTTTCAGCAGTAACCACCGTGATGTCAAGACAGTCTGTGGTATTTCGCCAAAGCGCGGATGCCAATCCCGCTCATACCCAGACCTTTTTTGCGGGTGCTAATGCAGATCCAGCAGGCTGTGTCGGTGCTTCTTGTCCGACGGGCCAAGGAGGTTGTGCTCGAGGATGAGCGATGAAAAGCCGAGATTCCTGTTGAGGACGGCTGTGCTGCTGTGCACGTGCCCATATGCGTATCGTCCCAGGCCGCACACGGCAGGCTTGCCGGGCCGGTACTGAAAGATCCGGCTGGACGGCGCCTCGTTGCATCTGGGCGAAAGCTGACCCTTGTCTCCGGCACAAATCGATCTCACGTATTTTTCGACGTAACCCTCATCGATAATTTTGAATTCCATGTTCGAGGAATTGTAGTAGACATGTTCATCCAGCCAGCTCCCGTCGGGGAAGACCACCTGATTGGAGTCAACGCTGAAAATGTCATTGCCGAAAGCAAACGGCGCCTCGATACCCATCATGTTGGCAAGGGTGGGGAGCACGTCGATCATACCCATGGGTTTGTGAATGGTGATCGGCCGGTCGATTTTCCTGGACCAGACGAGGAACGGGTTGGTGTTGAAGCGGTTGTATTCGAACCAGTCGAGACTCTCCACGCCCATGAATTCCTTTACGGCATCGTAAGAGAGACCGGCCGGATGATCGCCGTACAGGACAATGGTCGTGTCGTCCAGCAGCCCGCGGTTGTCCAGCTCGTCCAGGAAATATCCTATTGCCTTGTCGGCGTAGTGCAGGGACTTGAAATACCTGCCGAGTCTTGTCCCCTCTATGTCGCCCGAGTCGAACTCTCCGTACTTGTCGAGTTCCTCGAACGGTGTGTGATTGGTCAATGTGATCAGTGTCGAATAAAGAGGTTTGGGTGTGTTCTGGATGAAATCGAGGGACTGCTTGAAGAACGACATGTCGCTCAATCCCATGCCGATAACCTCATCGATCTCAAAATCTTTTTTACTGTAAAAACGATCGTACCCCAGCGTATTGTTCATCACATCACGGTTCCAGAAATCACCGTTGTTCCCGTGCATCGCAATGGAGGTGTATCCCTCTTCTCCGAGCATATCGGCCAGGGTGACGAAACTATTTTTGAAATGCGAGATGAAAACCGTGCCGTTGTTGATCGGGTAGAGCGAGGTGTTGAACGTCAACTCGCTGTCCGAGCTGGTTCCGGACGACTGCTGGGTGTAGAAATTGTCGAAATTGAGTCCTTGCCGGGCTATCCTGTTGATATTGGGTGTGATTTCCGCGCCGCCCACACGGGCGAACATGAACGCCCCCTGTATAGACTCTGCGTGAATCACGATCAGGTTCTGGCCCTTGAGGAGGTTTGTGTATGCATTGGGAGCCTTGGGTGTGGCGGTTCGCTCCTTGAAGAATCTTGCTACATTCTCAAAATCTTCATCGGCGATCTCGGTGAAACCATAGGAAGAAACTGCGTATTTGACGATATCGCTCAGGTGAAAGGTGCATGCCCCGAACCTCTCCACGAGAAACGGCCGGTTCCATTGTTTCTTTAGACGGCTGGATTCCGTCCGGGTGAGAAACGCCGCGAAGATGCCGAAAATGAGAAGCGCGACCAGCATGGTGGTGCCCGCTTTTCTCAGTCGATCGACTCGCGGCTCGGTGCTCGGGTCCATATGGCCCTTGCGTCTCAACCGCACCAGGAACACGGCAAGGGCGACCGTGTTGATCACGAAGAAAGCGTCTGTCCAGTGGACCAACGATACGGCGGCGTTAACAACCTGTGGGAGGAACTGGACCTGCGGCATGAGAAACACGGACAGCACCGAGTGATGGGATCGAAAGTAGATTGTGTCAAACAGGAGCAGACAGCAGAAGACCACCGAAGCCCCTATGTAATAACCGTGTCTCCAGCTTCTTTTGAAGAGGAAGCCAATGGTTGCGAAGAAGGAAAAGACGGCCAGGTCCGAAAGAAACGCCTTGGGATCGAACGGAAAATCCACCATCTTCATGCGGAGGATGAAACCACCCAGAATTGCGGAGGCGATGAAGACCGAAGCTGCCCGATCGATCTTGGGTGCCGCGAGAACCTGAAAGAAGACCCTGCGAACACGAGCGAAGAATCTCTCGGCGCCAAGCTCCTCGACCAGACTTTCCGTCGATTCGCGAAAAGACCCGCCAGATGCTGTGCTGTCTGCAGGATTTTGAGCGACTACTGACTTAGATTTCATTGCCTTAACTTACTTAATATCAAGTGCCGTAAATAAATTCTGAACACGGCCTATACATTATTATGTTCTCATTTAGGACGACAAAATGCCAGTTTAACTTCAATTTCACAACACTCGATATTGTTTAATACGGCAAACAGAACAGTAATTACACGCCTACTGCATGTATCCGAGTTGCCTGAGTTGTGCCTTGAGATCCTCGGGGAGGGCCTCTATCTTGTCCTCGTCAGCCTCGGGCTTGATGATGATCTGGGAGGCGATCTGTCCTGAGGTCCAGGCGGCCTTGTCCGGTGCGGCGATAAACTGTCCAAGGGCTATACGCAGCGCCCGCAGAGCGATGGGATATCTCTCGTCAACGTCCATTTTCTCCGCCGGGTCCTGCGCCAGGTTGTGGACGTAGGTATTTACCGGGCCGCGCATCCGCATCTTCCAATTTCCCGTGCGGACGCTCCATTGAAGATTGCGCGAATCGGCTTCGCTCCAGAAGCTGGAAAAGGCTGCGCCCAACGGGTCTTCGAGCGTGCCGTTGGCGGCCGGGATCAGGTTGGCCCCTTCCATTCCCTTGGGTATGGCCTGCCCGGTGGCCGCCAGGGCTGTTGGAAGAATATCGGCCAGCCCGACGTCGGCGGAAATTCGTCGGCCCCCGGGTACCAGACCTGGAGCGCGCATTACGAGCGGCACGTGAAGAAGCTCCTGGTGGAGAGTGTGACCGTGCCCCACCGAATCGTGATCGAAAAATTCCTCGCCGTGATCGGAGCAGGCAATGATGAGAGTGTCGTCGAGCACGCCCAGGGTCTTGAGCCCGTCCAGGAAATGTCCGAAGTGCACGTCGTGGTAATTGACCTCCCCATCGTACAATGCCTCCAATCGGCGTCTATCCCGCGCGTTGAACTCGACTTTCTTGCGCTTGAACTGCTCGAGAATATTCCCCGTGGAGCGGGGCCTCACCGGACCTTCGTAGGATTGAGCGTCGTAGATCTTGAGAAATTCTTCCGGCGGGTCGTAGGGAACGTGCGGATCGATGGTCTGAATGTACGTGAAGAACGGCTTGTCGGCCTGTTCCTTGATGAACTCCAGGCTTTCCTTGAAAACGTTCTGTGCGTCCGTGTTTTTTGTTTCCCGGATGTAGTTGACGTACTTTGTCCAGCCGCGATTAAAACCGAACTCCTTTGCCAGATATCCGTTGGCGATGAAGGCCCCGGTGGAGAATCCGGCCGCGAGGAAGATCTCTGATGCCATCTTGACCGACGATGCGAGCCGCGATGAGTGTCCGCAGGCCTTGTGGGAGTCCGGGTGAAGGCCGGTCAGAACCGATGCGCACGACGGTTTTGTCCAGTTGGAATTGGCCTGGCAACGCTCGAAAAGGGCGGATTCCCCCGCAAACTTCTCGAACACCGTGGACTTGACCCGCGTCTTTGCGTATGCCGTGAGCTTGTCCGCCCGCAAGGTATCGATGAGCAGAACGATCACGTTTTTGATCTTCTTATCGGGGACCTCCACCTTTGGCGTCTTGATGCGAATAGCAGGATCTCCCAGGGCCAGGCGCGTCTGTGCGAGGCCGCTGACGATCAACTCGATGCGGGCGAGTTTCCCCGCGACGGAGCCCAGATCGACCATGTCCTCTTTCCAGTCGGAAATTCCGTACGCCCCGTCGAACAGATCGTTCGGTGGGCCGCCGTCGGCGTTCGTTACCCGGACCTTGAGCTTTAACTCCTTGACCTTTTCCTGCCCGTGTTCCGGGACAAAAGCGCCGGCGAGACAAAGGGAGGCATTGGCGGGGATCTTCGCGTAGTACGCAAGCGTAGTGTTCGATGAAAGTATCAGGGCGTCGCGCTCCCGGTCTTTCACCTTGAATCTCTGCTTGAGGCTGTCCACGTGTGGGGGTGTGAACTCCTTGGGCGTGTTCGTTCCTTGTGGAATGATGCGCAGATAATCAACCGCGAACGCGGCGGGGATGCCATCCACCACCTTGTCGGATCCCTTGTAAATGAGCTTGAAATAATTTTCGCCGACCTTGGCCTGCTCCTGCGTGGATTCGATTCTGTGCACCTCCCATTCGCTGCCCTTGATGGTGGTGCGTTGCAGGGGATTGTCGTTGAGATACGCTGAGAATACGTCGATGCCGCCCTTCTTTACCCGGAACTCGAAGGTCAACGGCTTCGCCTCGTCCAGGCTGAAGTAGAGCCTGGAAGGAGACTTGGTAGCCCAGGTGAACGCCACGCCGTTCATCAGGGTGTCGTTGTCCCATCCACTCATCCATCCACCGAGGGAGTACTTGAAGCGAGCCGCAGTGCCGAAGTCGACGAACTCGCCGTGGTGGTAGACATCGGCCATGTGAACCTGTTCGATGAGGTCGAGCGCCTTTGAGGTGCCTGCCCATGGCGTGCCCACGGCCGATGGATCGTCGGTTGCGGGTCGCTCGGCGTCATCGTCGCCGCCGCACCCGATTGGCAACGCCGCGCCCAACACGAGTCCCGATCCGGCCACCAAAAAATCACGCCTGGTGAAAATGAAATTGTCTTGATCGTTCATGGCCATTGCATATCAGATTGTATCGACGTGGCAAAGAACGCGGCTCTTGGCCCCAAAATTCCCGATCAACTGCCGTTCCTCGCAGTTCGCTGGCAGAAAACACGGAGGATCTCGATGGTCGCGGAGGTGATGCCCGGGATACGACTTACCTGACCCAGAGTCGACGGTCGCATCGCCGAAAGCTTCTCGACTGCTTCGCCCCGAAGACCGGGAATGGACTGGTAGTCCATGTCCGGCGGGAGCCGCACGGAGTCCACGTCGCGAAGTCGCGCGGCCGAGGCACGCTGCCTGCCGAGATAGCCCGAGTACTTGATCTCCACCTCCACACGCGCCAGGGCAGCCTCCGACTGCTCCATTATCCAGGGGGCGAAGTGCGCGAGATCGTTCATCCTCACACCATCGCGCCGCATCAGATCGTAGAGAGACATGGGCTTTTTTATCCGTGCCAGGCCCAGGTCATTGAGGGCGGCGTTCGAGGCCTTCGTCGGCGTCAACACAGTCTTCTCGAGACGCTCCCTGATCTCCCCCACGTCTTTCAAGCGGGACCGAACTTCCTTCACAACCTGCGCGCTGATCAAACCCGTGCGTTCCCCCTCGTCCACCAGACGCTCATCTGCGTTGTCCTCCCGAAGAAGCAGTCTGTACTCGGCCCTCGACGTGAACATTCGATAGGGCTCGTCCACACCCCTCACGGTGAGATCGTCGATCATTACTCCCATGTAAGATTGATCGCGGGTGAGATCCAGGGGCCGGTCGCCCATGATCGAGAGCGCGGCGTTGGCCCCGGCCGCCAGACCCAGGGAAGCTGCTTCCTCGTAACCGGAAGTGCCGAGGATCTGTCCGGCGAGGAATAGCCCGCAAAAACCGTCCACCTCCAGCGAGGGCGTGAGGCAGGTGGGTTGAAACGAATCGTATTCGACCGCGTATCCCCATCGGACAATCCGAGCCTTCTCGAGTCCCACGATGGAGTGGACCATCTCCTCTTGAACTTCTTGAGGTAGGCTGGTGGACAACCCTGATGGATAGATCTCCTTCCCCTGCGCGTCCTGTGGCTCCAAAAAAACCTGATGGCGATCCTTGTCGGGAAAGCGGGCGATCTTGGTCTCAATAGAAGGACAATAGCGCGGCCCGATCCCGGTGATGGACCCCCCGTAGAGCGCCGAGGAGGCCATGTTCTTCCTGATGACCTCGTGTGACGGCTCACCGGTGTAAGTAAGAAAACAGGTTCGCTGTGGAAGAACTACTCCGGTGGTGCCGGGATCGAAAAACGGGGGCGGAACATCGCCGAATTGTTCTTCCAGCCTGGAAACATCGATGCTGTCCCCGGCGAGTCTCGGACACGTGCCCGTCTTCAAGCGAAACATGGGGAGACCTGTTTTTTCGAGGGATTCGGCCAGCTTCACAGCGGAACCAGCTCCCATGCGGCCGCCCGGGATCTCCTGGTCTCCAGTGAAGAGCATACCCCGCAGGAACGTGCCCGTAGCGACGACCACCGCCCGCGCACGGACCTCGCCCATTTTCGAGAGTTGCACACCGGTTATCCTGCGCTTGCCGCCCTTCGCAGACCATGTGATTCCGATGGCCGAGTCCTCGATGACCATACTCTTGCCATCGATCCGGGCAAGCTCCTGCGCCATTCTTTCTATATAGATTTTCGAATCGGTCTGGACTCGCGTGGATCGAACCGCCGGCCCCTTGCGCCGATTGAGAGTTCGAAACTGGAGACCTGAGCGATCGGTTACCCTGCCCATCAGCCCGCCAAGTGCAACCACTTCACGAACAAGATGACCCTTTCCCGGTCCTCCGACCGCCGGGTTGCACGGCTGGCATCCAACCTGAGAAACGTCGGGAGTGACGAGGGCGGTCCGAGCGCCGATCCGCGAGGCGGCGGCAAAGGCCTCGCATCCGGCGTGTCCTCCACCGATTACAATAATATCAAGATGCGGAAAGGCGGCGCGGCTCATTGTTTAAACATCTGTTATCTTTGGATAATCAGCAAGACAATTCGTCTTGCAACAAATGTCGTTCGGGTGGTCCTTTTTGACATGCAAATATATATGATATAGTAATCTTTCAATACTGAAGGACAATCAATGAGACATTGGGATCCGAAATCATTGGAAAAATTGTTGAATGCGCAGGAAATTGATCTGAAAATTCGCGCTGTAGACATGGTCGTCGAAGAGCTTTTCCAGCGTTCCATGCGCGAAGATTCCACCCTGAACAATCTGCGGGCAGAACTCGAATCGATCGAGAAAAGCATCGAAGCGACAATATCTCAACAGGAGATGTACCAGAATACCCTCGAGGAAATTCAAAGCGCCATCAAGGGGCTTATCTCGAACAAGTCAGGCGCATTCAAATCGCGTACGCGCTCCTCCACTGAAGCTCTGAAGATGGAGGAGGAGAAGCTCACCGTGCTGCTGTCAGAGACCGAGGAGCAGATCCGCCGGTTGCGCGAAGATCTGGATGATGTGGAAAGAAAGATAAAGAAACGGTCCGCCGACGTGCAGTCTTCCCAGCAGGCGCCGGAAGAGGAAATCCGCAAGTTCAAATCCCGCGTCCGGCGATTGGAAAGGCAACGGACCGAGGCAGTCAAGGGTGTCCCCTCCATGCTCCTGAAGAAATACGAGCGGTTGAGGACTTCTCGTTCCGGCGTCGGTCTTACGACCATGGTTGACGGTATATGCAGAGAGTGTCGAATGCAGATGCCCACGGGTATTCGTTGTCGTTTGCTCAAGAACGAACCCATTCACTCGTGTCCGGCGTGCGGTCGCATGGTAGCCCGTATCGAAAATACTATCGTGCAACCGGTGGTCACGGACGAGAAGCCGAAGGCTGCCGGCAAAGCCAAGAAAACAACGGCCAAAAAGAAGGCGCTGGCCAAGAAGGCGCCCGTCAAGAAGAAGGCAACCGTCGCCAAGAAAGCGCCCGCCAAGAAGAAGGCGCCCGTCAAGAAGAAGGCGCCGGCCAAGAAGAAGGCGCCGGCCAAGAAGAAGGCAACCGTCAAGAAGAAGGCGCCCGTTAAGAAGAAAGCTCCCGTCAAGAAGAAGGCGCCCGTCAAGAAGAAGGCTCCCGTCAAGAAGAAGGCGCCCGTCAAGAAGAAGGCGCCCGTCAAGAAGAAAGCTCCCGTCAAGAAGAAGGCGCCCGTCAAGAAGAAGGCGCCCGTCAAGAAGAAGGCGCCGGCCAAGAAGAAGGCGCCGGCCAAGAAGAAGTAGGCTGGTTGCTTCAAGATGAACGACTCCTGGAATAGAAGGAGATTTCTCAATAGGGTGGCCGCTGGATGTGTGGGGATCGCCGGCGCGACGGCGACGGGCATCTTGCTGCGCGACGAAGGGCGCGACGAACCGCTTTTAGATCCGAAAGCAGTTCAGGTGCGCAACTTCCGAGCACACATGGGAGATTCCGGCGAAAAACTGGTTATCGCCAACGGCGATCCTTCGAGCGCAACACGGGCCGCCATCCGAGCTCTGGGGGGGATGGAGCGTTTCATCCAATCCGGAGAATCGGTAGTTATCAAACCCAACATCGGATGGGATCGGACACCTGTCCAGGCGGCCAACACCAATCCGTTGGTTATCAGCGCGCTGGTGAAGATGTGCCTCGATGCGGGTGCGGCGACCGTCGTTGTGACAGACCATAGTTGCAATGAGTCACGCAGGTGTTTTACCCGTTCGGGAATCTGGAAAGAAGCTTCGAACGCCGGGGCTGTCGTGGTGCTACCAGCCGGACATCGATTCAGAATCCATGATCTCGGAGGGATGGTTCTCGGCAAAATGCCCGTGCTGACAGCGGCTGTCAGGGCCGACCGCTTCATCAACGTGCCGGTGGCCAAACATCACGGGATGTCCGGTTTTACCGGCGCCATGAAGAACCTGTACGGTGTGCTCGGCGGCAGGCGGAACAGATTGCATCAGAGGCTGGATGAGTCAATCGCTGATCTGGCGGATTTTATCCGCCCCACGCTCACGGTCATGGACGCCACGCGGGTGCTCATGAGAAACGGCCCGCAGGGTGGAAATCTGGGAGACGTCCGGTCGGTGAATCAAGTGATCGCGTCCACGGATCAGGTGGCGGTGGATGCATACGGATGTGGTTTGATCGGACTAAAACCAACTGATCTACCATATCTCGCCCTTGCTCAGAAGAAGGGCCTGGGCACTGCAGATCTGAGCACGATCCCACGGGAAGAGGTTTCGTGATGGCCACAGCGGAGAACACAGTAAAGGTATCAGGTACCTGGACGCGCCTCCGGTGGGCTCGGCGTGTGACTCAGTCAATTTTCCTTCTCCTCTTTCTTTTTCTGATTCTCGCCACCGCCGCCATGACCGGAGCAGGAATCGATGCGGCCACATCCGGATCGGTGCCCTATCCGGTGGAGGCCTTCCTGGATATCGATCCTCTCATCGGCTTGATCGTCGCCCTGTCCACCGGGACTGTTCCCGGTGCGCTTATTTTCGGGCTCCTGGTGCTCGGAAGCGCCGCGTTCCTCGGTCGGGGATTTTGCGGCTGGATCTGTCCCATGGGAACCATGAACCATGTGGCCAGCCAGATTCACCAGACCAGGCACGGCAAGGCTCGTATCGACAGGAATTCGCCGCGCCCTTACAACAAAATCAAGTACGTAATCCTGGCCGGCGTTCTGGTGGCGGCCCTGTTCGGATCGGCGATCGGCGGTCTGTTCGATCCCATTTCCCTTGCCACGCGGGGGGTCTCACTCACCCTGCTTCCATGGCTCAACTGGATCTTCGGCGGCGCCATCGATCTCTTCGCGGAGTCCAACATACCGGCGCTGCAGCATGTTTCGGATGCTACCTACGACGCGGTTGACGGAGTTATCGTGTACCAGCGCGGTTTCCTTGTCGGCAGCGGAACGCTGATTTCCGTGTTGTTTATCGTAGTGCTGGCGGCCAATCGTTGGATTCCCAGGTTCTGGTGCAGATCCCTTTGTCCGCTGGGGGCGTTGCTCGGTGTCTCCGGACGTTTCGGCGCGCTGGCGCTTCACAAGGACCACGACCTTTGCAACCAGTGCGGCAAATGCCAGCTCGATTGTTCCGGCGCGGCAGCCCCTCGTCCCGGGGACAGGTGGCAGAGAGCCGAGTGCGATCTCTGCATGAACTGCGTCTCGGTCTGTGACAAGGGCGCGCTCTCATTTCGGCTTGCCGGTGAGAAAAGCGATGAGCAGGCTCTTCCCGATCTCAAGAGAAGAACGGTTATCGCGGGCGCGGTGATCGGCGCTGCAACGATTCCGGCCATGCGAACGGGGGGTCTCAGTTCCGTCGAGGGCCGACCCGATCCGGCGCGCATCAGGCCCCCAGGCGCTGTCGACGAGAAGGAGTTCATCAAGCGTTGTATCCGGTGTGGCCAGTGCATGAAGATCTGTCCCAACAACGCGTTACATCCAGCCCTTGACGAAGCCGGGATCGAGGGTTTGTGGACCCCCATCCTCGTGCCCGCAACCGGATACTGCGAGCCTACATGCACGCTTTGCAGCCAAGTCTGCCCGACCGCCGCGATCCGCCGTGTATCCGAAAATGAAAAGCTCGGCAAGAACGGCGCCCGGATGGTGAGCATCGGCACAGCCTTCTTTGACCGCGGGCGCTGCCTCCCCTGGGCCATGGGTACCCCGTGCACAGTATGCGAGGAGTTCTGCCCCACTTCGCCCAAGGCCATCTTGATGAAGGAGGAAGAGGTGGAGGTTCTCGGTCGGCGAGTGAAGCTCAAGGTACCCTACCTGGATCCCTCGCAATGCAACGGCTGTGGGGCTTGTGAGTATGTCTGCCCGGTCCATGACAAGGCGGCCATACGAGTCACGTGCTCGGGTGAGTCCCGCTCGAGAGACAACCAGCTTCTCCTGGGCAAACCGGCAAGAAAAAAAGAACGACCCGAACACAGTTGATAAAAAAACCCCGGACGACTAATCCGAGGCCTTTGGAGCGGGAGACGAGATTTGAACTCGCGACGTCAACCTTGGCAAGGTTGCACTCTACCACTGAGTTACTCCCGCGAGGTGACCGCGTTGTTATCGGTCTTTATTGGGGCTGTCAAGGATCGGAATATATCTGTTTTGTGTTCGTTTTGCCTACGTGATAAAAAGCGGGGAGGTTTTATAACAATGATAGAAACTGTAGAATCGTCGGAAAGCTGAATGGATCTCTCCACCAAAAGACGAAAGGCATGGTGCACATGTCCCAGGGGGCATACCTTCCTGGTTCAGTATCTTGTCGCGGTAAACATAGACGACACGCCCAAAAATCTGGAAACGCTGGTAGAGGGTGGGACGCAGCTTGTCCGATGCCCCACCTGCGGCGCAGTATGGCCGCTCGCGGAACCTATTGTCGTTGACAACCCCGGGCGAGAACGACTTGCCGTATTTGTGCCGGAGCTGCTCGCACATCGTTGTCTGGAGATCAAGGCGGACATAGCCGGCAAGATAGCCGCCGGAGATCCGGGGGAGATCCCCGTTTACTTCGCGCATTTCCAGATCGTCGTCGGCGTCAACGCGCTCGAGGCGTGGTTGGGCGAAGAGGGCGAGGACAACGACGAAGCCGACCCCGGACCGAGCGTCATGTCCCTTGTTCCGAGGATACACGAAGCGTTCGCGGATCTTAACGAGCCTGAACGGGTGTCGTCTACATCGATACCCCCAGTAGACCCCGAAGCAAACAGTGAGCAGGACCTGCCATCCGACGACGATTGGCTGCAAGACGACAGCATCGCAGCCTCTCCACGAGGCAACCGCGTGGGCACCTTCAAGGAATCCACTGATTCGGAGAACACCGAAGATGTGGATTTCGTCGACATGATGTCTCTTGATGATGATGACGATGATGATGACGTCGACGGTGGATAATGGGATCGCAACGGCGATGCGACAGTGGACAACTGCTCGCGCTGCAAGTATAGATCCCGCTTCTTAGGGAAGGTTGACATGCGTTTGGGTATTTTCAGTGATGTTCACGGAAACTTGGAGGCCTTGCAGGTCGTTGCGTCAATGTACGCCGACGAGAACATCGATCAGCTGCTATTCGCCGGTGATCTGGTCGGATACGGCGCGAGCCCGAACGAGTGCGTGACCCTCATGAGAAATCTCACCAATGAGGTGGTGCTCGGAAATCACGATGCCGCCGTGAGCGGGCTCATGGATTACTCGTATTATTACGACGCCGCCCGAAAGGTCCTGGATCTCCACAGTTCGATGCTCACCGAAGAAAACAAAGAATGGTTAGGCTCCCTCCCCTATTCGCGCGCTTACCCCGATCTCGGGATCAAGCTCTGTCACGGATCTCCGGTCGACGAAAAGGAGTTCGACTACATCTTTGCGCTGGAACAGGCCTACGGGTTGCTCTCCTACTTTGACCAGCTCGACCAGATCACTTTCATCGGACACTCGCACCTGTGCCGTGTGTTCGCGCTGACGAACCGAACCGTGGATGAAATCTCCGATCGTACCTTCGTCGTTGACCAGGAGCGCAAGTACATTATCTCGGTAGGCTCGGTGGGGCAGCCGCGGGATTACGACAACCGGGCGAGCTACACCATCTTCGACACCGAGTCCCGAGTCTTCGAGTTCAAACGCGTGGAGTACGACATAGAAACTTCTGCGAACAAGATCTTCGATGCGGGCATGGAGCGGAATTTCGGAAACCGCCTGTTCATAGGCGTCTAGTACAGAGAAGTCAGCACCGCACGAATTCCGCAGCTCAGGATAGTAGAACTCCGCACCACAGCCAGAAGTGATCACGCTCTGCCATGCAGGGAAAGGTCTGCCCCTCCAGGGCCGCGATGTAGCAGTCGATCAGCTCCTGATCGATGGGAATGCCGTCCTCACGTTCCATGTCGATCATGTGACCTTCTTCGTCGAGAATCAGCCTGTACTCAAACATTTCGCCCTGATCACAGATGTTGTCACATCCTGCGTCAATTGCGGTGTTGACGGCTCCCCAGCCTTCCTCCCTGGTCTCCTGCTCCGAACACGTATAAGTGTCTGTTTCGGTGTCGGTGTCTGTCTCGGTATCTGTGTCGGTGTCGGTCGTCGTATCAGTGTCATCAACTGAAGTATCCGGACCGGCGTCGTTTCCAGGACCAACGTGATTGCATGATACGCAGGCAGAGCCGCAGAGTATTGAAAGTGACATCGCCACCGCGGCTGCGGCGCTCGGGTAATATATCTCACTCTTCAGGCGTCTTCGGCAGCCCTGCTCAACCATGGTTTCCAGGTGTTTCAGCTCGAGCACCAGGCGGGCAGCGGAGAGTCCGGTTTCTTCGAGAAACCCATGGATGGTCTCCTCGTCTGAATCTGAGACGGCGTGAACTCGCGTCGACTCAAGAATACTGATCCAGAGGTCGTTGTGCTTTTTTATCAACGCTGACGCCAGGGCATCAATCTGTGCTGAATCGTCCTTCAGGAGCTTGAGGCGTTTTGCTACCGCGAGAGCGCCGAGAACTTCGTATCCATACGCGGTCATGTTCACCTTTGCGAACACGTCCCGTTTTATCCTGTAAAAGAGCTGCGCGAACCTCTTTGCCGCAGGCTCCTGCAGCCGGTAGTGCCACAGCATGGGCCCGCCCTCCAGCCTACCTGTCTTGCGAAGCTCCTCAAAGACGGTTGTTCCCTCGTAAACTTCCAGGGCGAACGGGTCCAGCAGCCCTCCTCTTACTTCACGAAGACCCTCCACCTCGCACCATATGGAGTCGATAGTGGAGTCCGGGGTGATCAGCAGAACGTTGAAGTGGAAGGCTATGTTTCTTTGTTCGAGGTTGTGCATAGCCATTGTGTTGACCGACGTCCCGTTGCCCCGCCCGAGCTTCTTCAGACCTTCGTCGGTAGTGGACTCCACTCCCAGCAGGCAGCGGACAAGGCCCAGCCGATCCAGTGCCTCACAAACCGGTTGTGTCGCGGCGTCAGCCCGGAGCATGAGGTTAACCGCGCGGTCGCGGACCCCTCTGGCATCCAGTGCATCGCTAAGATCGTTCAACACCCTGGCGGCCTCGGATGAGTCTCCGGGCAGGTGGTTTTCATCTACAAGATGAAAGAATCGCACTTCTTTTTCGTGATACAGATAAGCCATCTCATCTGCCACGGAGTCTATCTTTCTGCGCCTTATGCGGCCCACGCCGGCAGATGATATTTCCATGGTACTCATGCCGCACTGTCTGGCTTCGTAAGTAGCTTCACGTCTGAGAGCTTTCAGTCCGCAGTAGCTGCAATTGCCGAAACAACCCCGAACAGCTGATATCTCCGCAGACGGGACGCCGGCGTAGAGTTTCCTGAACTGCCGTGTCGGCCTGACGTCCAGATGAGTTCGATTTCCGACGGGCGCAGGCAGACCGTCGCCATACATGGTTGAGACTCCCGGCAACGAGTCAAACCCTTCGTCGTTCGCGATGGCGTTTGCCAGAAACGCAATGGGGATCTCTCCGTCGTGGCGAATGATGCTGTCTATGTGCCGGCACTGATCGAAGAGCCGTCGCCTGCAAATGGTGGCAAAGGTTCCTCCGCAGGTGATGTGACCCGAGTAGCCCAGCGCCCGCACCCGATTGATAAACGCCAGGTTATCAATGGCGGCTACGCCCGACTGAATTGAAACGCCGAGCAATTCAGGGGTTGCGTCAACAATTCGGCGCGCCACACTTTCCAGCTCGGAAACTCCTCTGAAAGTCGACACACCGGCAGTGTGGCCCGCTTTCTCAACAGAAGTTGCCACATACTGCAGGGCCAGGCTCTCGGCGTTGTTTGGTGATGATGTCACTAAAGCGACAGAGATTCTGTTTTTCATATGTGCACTCTCCTTTGTAAGAGAGCCAAAAACTCATTGTACCATCGTTTTGCGATGGTCACATTCGAACAGGTGCGGGGACTTTCACGAGCAGTTTACCTCAAGGTTTACTCAACCAACACAAAAGCGAGGTCAGCTACATTTGTGAGGGTGTTGCCGGTCCGTATCAGACCGTCTAGCGCGTCGAAGAACGTATACGCGTCGTTGTTCGCCAGGTATCGCTCGGGATCCATGCCCAGCTTGCGAGCGTGTTGAATCGTTCGAGAGTCGACGAGCGCCCCCGCCGCATCCGTCGGACCGTCCTGCCCATCTGTGGCGAGGGTGGTGATGGTAACACCTTGCAAACCGTCGATGGCGATGGCCGCGGCAAGGGCCAGTTCCTGATTGCGGCCGCCCCGCCCGTCGCCGGTCACGTTGACAGTGGTCTCTCCAAAAAAAACGAGACACGCCGGACGACGTTCCGGGCGCCCCGATTCGACCATCGCCCTCGCCAATGACGCGATCATCGATCCGGCGTCACGGGCCGACCCCTCCAGCGGGGTCTCCACGATCACGGCGTTGAAACCGTGATTGGTCGCTTCCTTCGCAACCGCGTTCGCCGCGTGCCGGCCTGATCGAATAACGATATTCTGGACGTTGCGGAAACACGGGTCGTCGTCGGTCGGTGTCTCGCGATGATCTCCAGCGGCGCCCTTTTCGAGCCGTTCGATGACGGAGTGCGGAACGCGGCTTACAAGGTTGAAGTCGGTGAGCACGTGCATCGCTTCAGCGAAGGTTGTCGGGTCCGGCGCGGTCGGGCCGGAACCGATTGTGTCCGGAGCGTCGCCAACCACATCCGACACAATCAGGGAGATGGTTCGAGCGGGGAAGGCCGCTTGCGCGAGTAGACCGCCCTTGATCGAAGAGAGGTGTTTGCGAACAGTGTTGATCTGTTGGATGGACGCCCCGGATTCGAGCAGGACGCGGATGACTGCCTGCTTGTCTTCGAGGGAGATGCCGGGAGCCGGAGACACAAGCAGCGCGGAGCAACCACCGGAGATGACGGTCACGAGGAGATCTTCTCGATGCAGATCCCCCGCGAGGGTCATTATTCGCCCGGTAGCCAGCACGCCGCTCGCCTCCGGAACCGGGTGGCTCGCACAGACCAGCTCTACAGGTGAGAGATCCGAGGCCGGGCTGTCATGACCGTGCTTCACAATGATCAGGCCGCCGTCGACCCTGTCCAGGAGGACATCTCCGACTGCGCGAGCCATGGGGGCCGCGGCCTTGCCCGCGCCGACGACTTTGATTCTCTTGATATCGCGAAGATCGTATTCCCTGTCTTCGACCAAAAGGCTGTGGCCGCTGATCGAGAGATTGTCACGAACCGCTTCGCCAGGATCCACTGATCCAAGAGCGCAGGAGATGAGATCGTCGATAATCTTGCGGTGCTCAGTCATTTGGCGAAAAATGAGTTCTCTTTTTATAAACCGGTGATGCTGCCCAAAAGATACCCTCCGCCATAGCTGATCGCATTGGCGATAAACGAAGCCGCAACAGCTGTTTTCATCCTTATCGGACGGGCGATCAACCAAAACGAAAACGATTCCGCTATTGCGATGATCAACTCGCCGCTCACAATGTACACCGTGTAGTCCGAAATAAGTTGGGGCCAGACAAACCACAAGAGGGGGTGGGTTACTATGCTTCCGGCGGCGCCGGCGAGAGCAAGTCGCCAGATGGGAATTCTATTTTTTTTTAAAGAACCGAAACGTCCCACCAGCACAAAAATGGGGATCTCTATCGCCAGGGTGAACCCGAAGGCGCGAATCCAAAATGGAAAAACTATTTCGAAGACTTCGGGGTCCAATTGCATGGCTCCGTTCGAAGATCTAGTTTTCAGATTTACGTCGTATGGTAATCAAAACGACCACTCCTGCAAGCAGCATCAAAGATGCCAGAAGACCGTTTTGTCCACCGACACCGGTGCCCACGATACTGCATCCGTCGGAATCCGAATCCGTGTCGCCATCTGTATCGGCTGCTGGAGGTTCACAGTCTCCGGTCCATTCCTCAACGGTTATCGCTTCGTCATCTTCGGTATAGTCATTGCCCATTTTGAAAAATGAATATGTGGTTGAGCCTGCGGGGACGCACCAGTCGACTACCTCAAAATATAGCACTGTCTCGCACCAACCCTCCTCCATGGTGTTGCACTCCAGTACCGAATCGCCGTCACAATCGAGACAATCACTCGGGTCACTGGCGCATAGATCGGTGTGATCCCATCCATGTCGGCAGCGATCTACGGTACTAATTGCGTCTGCTTCTTCAAATGTCTTGTCGTCAATTACGGCTACTTCACCTTCGGGGCCGTCCCGCTCGATGCGATAGGCGTCGTCGATACCCGGTTCGCCGTTGTCGACAATCCCCAGCTTGATATTCACGTTTGTGTTGTTCTGAACAAGTTCGTGAATCCATGGGGGAGTTCCGTCATTGGCAGCGACATTCCCGGAAATGAACAGTGTTATTAACGCCCCTGCCAGCATTAGTTTCTTGGTTGGTTTCATTCGTCTTCTCCTTTTATTGAAGCCGGTGGCGTTCATCCCCGCCTATTTTACAACGAGAAGAGGCTCAGATTGTGCCTTCAAAAATGGACAGGCTTTGGCCTGCTAGAGCATCCCGAGGATACCGAGACCGAGCAGGCAGTAGTCGACCTCGTCCGGAGTGTCGACGCAGTAGCGTTCCTCGCAGATGTTGCCCAGGCACGGGTCGTGGACGCAGAAGTCGTCGGGCTCTACGTCGCAATCGCCATCATCGTCGCACTGATCGCCGGAAACGTCGCAGGCGCCTTCGCAGTCGGTCTCGTCGTCGCAATTGTCGGTGGTGCCGTCGCAATACCCCTGGCAGTCGCTGTCGTCCTCGCAGAACGAACCGTCGCCGCCGCAGATGCCCGGCGCGCAGTCGAAGGAGGCGCACATCCAGTTGTTGGTGCACTCCTCGCCGGCATTCTCCCTGGCGCGACAGGTGCCCTCGCCGGCATCCCAGTCGCAGTAGAGATCCTCCAGGCAGGGCTCGGTTGGCGAGCAGTCATCGGAATTGCCGCCGAGCGCCACGCAGATGTCGTCCCCGTCACAGTACAGATCTTCGGCGCAGGGATTGCCCGGGGCCTGGAAGTCGCACTCGTCACCCGCGCCGGGCAGCTTGCGGCACTCCTGGTTCGGGGCACAGTACTGATTCTCGGCGCACTCGAAGTCCCAGAAGCAGGCGTCTCCCGCGCCCTGGTTGCCGATCACCCAGATTTCGGCGCATAGCTCGATCCAGACCGGGTCGAGCTGCAACTCCACGCAGATGTCCTTCGGCGCCAGCAGCACCTCGAGACATGCCTGGGCCGTCGCCTGATCGAAGGAGGCGGTGCCGTTCTCGAACGCGTACAGCATCTCCACCGACCGGTCCTCGCAGAGCAGTTGCATATCGCCCCGGCATTCCTTCTCGGTGGTCGAGATCTCGATCCCGAGCACCTCCTCGATCTGGAGGCCGGTGCAGCACTGGAACATATTGCGACACATCACTTCCGCGATCTCCTCGCAGATGTTCTCCGACGTGATGTTCACCGACACTGCCTTGGACTCGTCGGAGCAGCCGCCGGTCGACAGCGCAAACGCCATCGCCAATACGAGCAGCATCGCGATCGAACTCACGGGCACGGATTTCTTTGGCATTTTAGTCTCCTCTGGTTGCGACACTAGATAGACATTTTATGACACTAATTCATTATTGTCTTATTTATGACGTCGGTTGCCACCCAAATGGGTCATATCATCGTATGTCGACAAAAAGATGGAGGGGTTATTTTCTTCCGCACTCCGTGGCGCGGCCGGAGATGGTCTCGATGGCGTGGGGAAGGATCGGGGCGAGGAACCCGATGGACTCGGTCACGGCCTTGGGGCTCCCCGGAAGATTGATGATCAGGGTGCCGTTCCTGATGCCGGCGATCCCCCGGGAGAGGGCAGCGTGGGGAGTGATCTCCAGACTCTTCTGACGCAGGAGTTGCCCGATACCGGGAACCGCACGCTCCACCACCTCCAGAGTGGCCTCGGGGGTCACGTCCCTCGGCGCCAGTCCGGTGCCTCCGCAGGTGAGGACGAGCAACACGTCGTCTCGATCGCACCAGTCGATCATCTCGTTCGCGAGGGAATCGACCTCATCGGGCACCACTGAAACTTTGACGGTCCCCAACCCCACCGCCTCGAGTGCCTCCACTGCGGCGGGCCCTGTGAGGTCCTCCCGTCGTCCGTCGGATCGGGAATCGCTTGCAACTATCACGGCCGCTATATTCTCCATCTTCTAAGAATCCTCCCGCGCGTAGTCGCCGCTCTTGCCCCCGCTCTTGGCTTCCAGGCGAACTCCCTCGATGACCATACTTTTATCCAACGCCTTGCACATGTCGTAGACGGTCAACGCCGCCACAGACACCGCGGTGAGCGCCTCCATCTCGGCCCCGGTCTTGCCCGTAACCGTTATGCTCGATTCAAGATTCACTCCGTCTTTCGTCATGGTGGCGGTCACGTCCACGTGCTCCAGCGCGAGAGGATGACAAAGGGGAATGGTGTCGGCGGTGCGTTTGGCCGCCATGATTCCGGCGATCCTGGCGATCTCCAGGGGATCTCCCTTTGGATTTTCGAGGTCGCGCAGGGCGGCGGCGGTCTGCGGTTTCATGGTCACCCGGGCCGACGCACGCGCCACGCGCCTGGTCACTTCCTTGGTGGAGACATCAACCATCTTCGCCTCGCCGCCCTCGCCCACATGAGTCAATTTATTCATGATTCAAACCCCAAATTTCCGGCGGTTCAACCGCCAACCTTCCACATCTCAGCGGGCGCATTCCACGGGGCCGCAGCCGGCTTCATCTGAATGGCTTTTCTCACCGCATCGCGCACGTCTTCAACGGTGTGCTCCCTTCTCAGTATCTCACGAACATCCACGCTTTGCTCGGAGGCCAGACAAACGCGAAGCCGGCCGTCCGGCTGCAGCCTGAGCTTGTTGCAGCTCGCGCAAAAGGAGTGGGTCATCGGTGAGATGAAGCCGATCTTGACCCCGTCACAGAGATATCTTCGCACGTGCGGATGCTCGGGGCTCGTGTCGACGGGTTCCATTGAGTGATCCCCGGAGAGCTGCTCGATGGCCTCGTCCTGTGAAAACAGGGGTTCCTTCCTGTCGAAACCCATGCGCTCGATGAACCGCAGGCCAACATTGTGTTCCCGAGCAAAGGCCACTAATTCAAAAAGCCTATCCGTGTTGATTCCGCGCAGGAGCACCGCGTTGATCTTGACGGGGAATCCCAGGGAAACAGCTCGGTCCATCCCATCGATAACTCTGTGGATTTCGTTGCCACCGGTGATCTCCTCGTAGGTCCCGGGGTCGATACTATCCAGGGAGAGGTTTATTCGCTGGAGACCGGCGGCTCTGAGCGGTTCTGCCATTTCCAGCAGTCGCACACCGTTCGTCGTCATGGCCACGGTCTCGATGCCCGACATGGAGGCGATGGAATACACCAGGCCCATCACCCCGCGCTTGACGAGGGGCTCGCCGCCGGTGATTCTCACCTTGTTTATCCCCAGGGAGGCAGCTGCGTACACTACCTCAAGGTTTTCCTCGTGACGCATGACCTGATCGTGGGGGAGCTTGTTGGTAATGCCGTCCGGCATGCAGTAGAAGCAGCGCAGGTTGCAGAGATCCGTTATCGACAGGCGAAGATAGTTGATGACACGACCGTGTTGATCGACGGTCGCGGGGCTTGTTGTGGGCTTCGTCACCATGAACGCTCCCAGACGACCACATCCACCGTGCTGTCTCGTTCGATCAGGGTCTCTCCCTTCGGGGTGACGATGAGGCAGTTGCCTCGCGCAGCTGCGGGGAGATCCGCCGAGCCTCGATTGGCCACCGGGGTGACAGTGATCTCATTTCCCGAACTCAACGTCCCGTGTATGTACCAGGCGCGGTTTGCCTTCTTGCGAATGTCCTTCGTCAGTCTGGCGCGCACGGTTACGATGCCGGAATTGTTTTGTCCCATCCGGACGCGGAGCGCGGTCTCCACCAGGAGCCTCGCAATGACGATGCCGGAAACCGGATTGCCCGGGAGCCCGAAGATCATTTTGTTATCGTGGGTTCCGAAGATGGTGGGCTTGCCGGGCTTGACCGCGATCCTCCGGGTGTGGATCGTGACGTCCAGTTCCTTCAGCACGTCCTCGACGAAATCGTAGGCGCCGGCGGACACACCACCGGACATGATAAGACAATCGTATTCCAGACCCTCGGTGACGGCGCGTCTCAGGGTTTCGACGTCATCCCCGACCCTGTGAAGGAGAACGGGGTTCAACCCGAGGCTCCTGACAAACGCCGCAAGAGCCGGCCCGTTCGTGTCTCTTATCTGCGAGGGCCCCGGTTTCTCGCTCGGGGCGACAATCTCGTCGCCCGTTGTCAGGATGGCCACCGACGGTAACTCGAAGACCGGCACCGGATCGCAGCCGACGGCGGCGAGAAGGGCCACCTCCTCCACATCGATGAGGGTGCCCTTCGAAAGCACCGTAGCGCCGTTCTCGACGATCTCCCCGAGGGGGCTGACGTTGGCGCCGGCGTTCACTGATCGATCGATTTTCACGGTCTTCTCGCCGAAGCCGCTGGTCCACTCCACCTGAACGACGGTGTTCGATCCTTGTGGGATGGGTGCGCCGGTCATAACCGAAGCCGCCTCGCCCGGGCCGATGGGGCCGCTCGGAGTGGTACCCGCCGGAATATCCATCACCACGTTCAGGTTTGCCGGAACGACCTCGAGATCTTCTGCGCGAAGAGCAAAGCCGTCCATGGCCGACTTGTTGAACGGCGGAATGTCCACATCCGAAACCACGTCCGAGGCGAGAACCCTGCCGGATGCGTCACTCAAGGGGACTTTGCATATTCCGGCGGGATCGGGTGTGTTTTCAAGGATGAGCTTCAGGGCCTTTTCAAACTCGATCATCGTAGTTTGGATGACAGAAGAAACAGGTTGTGTCAACCAAGACATAGCGCCGCCCGTCACTTGACCGTCGATGTCTCGTGGAATATCCACAGTTCGATGGAAAGCCTTTGGATAGCGTTGCTCGGTGCGATTCAGGGAGCCACCGAGTTTCTTCCGGTCTCCTCGTCCGGACACCTGGCGGCGGGACAACTGATGCTCGCCAGGTCGAAGGGCGGGCAGATCCTGTCGGACAAACCGCTGTTGCTGGAGGTGCTGCTTCACCTGGCCACCCTGGCGGCGGTGGTCGTCATTTATCGCCGCGAGGTCATCGGGACCATTCGCGGAGCCGGCAGAGGTTTGTCGGCCCTGATGCACCTGAAGCTGCGAGAAATTGCCGACGTGGATGATGACGTCAACCTGGCGGTGGCGATCATCGTGGGCACGATCCCGACCGCCGCGATCGGGCTGGCCATGCGCGATCCCGCAGGCGCCGTTTCCCGATCGCCCCTCGCGCTGGGAATAAGCTTCACGGCATGCGCCTGTATTCTGCTTGCCTGTAGATGGTGGCCTGGCGGAAAAAGACGTCTTTCGTGGCGTGTCGCTCTGATCATAGGAGTCGTACAGGGCATGGCGGTGCTGCCGGGGATCTCACGATCCGGCGCGACTATTGTTGCGGCGCTCGCCTTTGGATTGAAAAGGGAGGAGGCCGCGCGGTTCTCCTTTCTCCTTTCCATTCCGGCGATCCTCGGCGCGGCTATTCTCGAACTCGACGTCTCGGCAATCGCTGCGGGTGGGCACTCGTGGGCATTCGCTCTGGGTGCACTGACGGCGTTTGTGGTGGGATTGGGGGCGCTCACTCTCCTGATCAGGCTGGTGAGGAAAGGGCGCCTGTGGTTGTTTGCTCCTTATGTTGCGGCGGTGGGAGTTGCCATGATGGTGCTTTTCTAATAGCGAAACCGCGCCTTCATACAAGAGGCCGGGTCACGCGTTCAAGAATCCCGTGCATGGCTGCAATCGCGATGCCGTAGTTGGTGATCGGCACTCCCGCTGCCCGGCATGCGAGGATCCGGGACAACATCGATCGCCGGTTCCACATGCACGCGCCGCAATGGATCACAAGCCGGTAGGGACCGACATCTTCCGGGAAATCCCGGCCTCGCACATGGTCGAATCGCAGCGATCCCCCGACTCGATCCTCCAGCCAGCAGGGGATTTTCACCGTGCCGATATCTTCCTCGATCGGATGATGGGTGCACGCCTCGGCCACCAGCACACGATCGCCAGGAGCCAGGTTGTCGATGGCTTCCGCTCCCCTGACGAGTTCACCCAGATCGCCCTTGACCCTCGCCTGCAGGATCGAAAAGGACGTGAGATGAATTTCCGGGGGAATCCGCTCCGCCACGGGGCCGAAAACCTGGGAGTCGGTGACCACGAGCGCAGGGGGGCGGCGCAGACTGTCCATGGCCGCATCCAGTTGATTTTCCCTGACCACCACGACCCAGGCATCATGGTCCAGCGTATCCCTGATCGCCTGCACCTGTGGAAGGATCAGGCGTCCTTTCGGAGCCTCCTTGTCTATGGGAGTCACCAACAGCACGGGCTCACCAGGGGGCACGAGGTCTCCCAGAAGAGGGGGGGGATAAAGGAACTCGTCCGGAACGCATGACACCAGGGCCAGGCGCAATGCATCCACTCCCTCCCCGTTACAAGCCACAGCCCGCACCATGGGCACATCGTTCTCCGCCAGCCGTGTCGTCAGCCGGAGGGAAATTTTCGCCAGGTCCGTCTTGTTGAAAACCACGATGACAGGCTGCTCCCGTTCGAGAAACAGGTGCAGGATGTCCTCCTCGAATTCGCCCCAGAGTCCGGCCTCGGCAACCAGGACCGCCACGTCGGTCCGGTCGAATACACGGCGCGTCCGCTGTATCCGTTGCGCCCCCAATGCGCCGTGGTCATCGATTCCAGCCGTATCGATGAACACGACGGGGCCGATGGGAAGCAACTCCATGGGCTTCTCCACCGGATCGGTAGTGGTGCCGGCAACGTCGGAGACGATGGAAACCGCCTGGCGGGTCATTGCGTTCAGCAGGGAGGACTTGCCAACGTTCCGCCTGCCAAACAGACCGATATGTAGTCGCAAGCCCTGCGGGGTTCTTCTCATGTTCTTCTTCTCATGTTCTTCTACTCCTGCTCACTTCATCCCGGTGCGAGCCATCCATGCGAGGGAATCGCCGCAGCCTCGTCCGGGGGTTCTTCCCATCGCCCGAATCAACGAAAGTATTTTTTCGTGAGGCTCCGCGCATCCCTCTCCCGGGCGAACCCTGGATGGATAGATCTCGTACAGGCGTCGATAATGAATCGGTGTCAGATCGGGCATGATCACATTCGCCCCGGAGCGAAGACCCTGCTCCAGACCCGGCGTCCCGTCCAGCGTCGCGAGCGCCGTAGTGGCCGGGATGTTGGAGAGCGGGCATAGCAGGCGGGCCAGTGCCAGCGCCGTACAGGCCATATCGGCGGAAGCAGGAACCTGATCAATCAAGGTTGCGACTTGCGCATCATGTGCTCCCAGCGGCGTCTTCGGGTGTGGGATGAACGGACCCAGGCCGATCATATCCAGATCCAGCTTCCGAAAAAGCGCCAGATCCCCGGCCAGATCCTCCCTGGTCTGCCCCGGAATCCCGACCATTACTCCGCTGCCCACTTCATATCCCAGATCCTTGAGCCAACCCAGGATCTCCATACGGTCCGGCGCGCCCTGGGTCCGGGGTGGATGGATCTGTTGGTAGAGTTCCGGAGACGACGTTTCAAAACGCAAGAGATAGCGATCCGCACCGGCCCGGCGCCATGCCCGGAGGTCCTCCAGGGACCGCTCCCCCAGGGACAGGGTCACGGCCAGTTTCGTCTCTTTCTTGATCCTGCGCACCAGACCCGCCACCCGCTCCCGATCGAGGCCGGGGTCCTCTCCCGCCTGGAGCACGACGGTTCCCATTCCCCTTTGCACCGCCTCCTGTACACAGGCCAGGATCTCGTCATCCCTCATTCGATACCGGGTCCGACCCGGAATGCCGGCCCGAAGCCCGCAGTATCGACAATTCCGAATGCAGTGGTTCGAGATCTCCACAAGACCTCGAAGATGAACCGATTTGCCCACCTGTTCCCTGCGGACCCGATCCGCCATGCGCCACAGAAAAACCAGCCGTTCCGGATCCTCTTCCGAAAGCCAGTCATGGATCATCTCCGGATCGAATCCATTTGCGGATCTGGCTTCAGCAGAACACATCCCGTTGTCCATCCCTGACCTCGGAAAGCATCTTCTCCGAGGTTCTGCGTACATCC
>JAUVDV010000131.1 GCA_030595125.1 Deltaproteobacteria bacterium | reverse complement strand
TCATCCCAGATCTCAAAGGTCCAGGTTGCCGCCATGACGGATACAGGGCCATAAGCCAACGGTTCATCCCAGGTCGGTGAATAGTCGTCGTCAATTGTCGCGGAAGTCACTTCGAACGACGTGCCGATGCTGGCGATCACGAACGGATCGGGGGCTGAACCCACATCCCAACCGGAGCCACCAATGTCTGCGCTGTACAGCACAAGTTCGTACTCGTCGGCATCCGTATCTGTGTCCGTGTCTGTGTCGGTATCCGTGTCGGTATCCGTGTCAGTGTCAGTGTCTGAGTCTATGTCTGAGTCTGAATCAGAGTCGGAATCAGAGTCGGAATCAGAGTCGGAATCAGAGTCGGAGTCGCTGCTGGAGTCTCCATCTCCTTCATCGCAGCCGACAAGCCCGATCAGGGTGATCAAGCCTATTGCAACCATTAAAAGCCAAAATAATTTTCGCATTGTTCCCTCCAGTTTGTGCCCAAAAAAAAAGGGCGAAATGAGTCCAGCTCCTGCGAGAAACTCACCCGCCCCATCGGCACAAACGGAAGGGACCACCTTCCGCTGAAACCGCAGCGGTTGCAGGAGCTGTCTGTTTTTGAGCCTTCCGGCGCCTCTCTCCGTCACGGGTGGTGAATCCGTCGAGCCCGTTTTGCGGGCGGGAGAGCGGTGCCGTTTTGCTCAGGAATTATTGTCACCGATTGACACGAAATGTTCAACCATTGTGAAGGGTAAGCGTTAACCCATGAAAAGCCTGCGTCCCTTCAGGACGCGTGTTTCCAAATGCCTCCCAAACCTCCGGGTGGCCCCAGCCCTACATTGCAGAGTTACAACTCAGTATTTTTCGAGGCAGCTGGCAAGGACCTCGAGATCGGCCTCGGTGAGTTCCGGATAGTTCCCGCAATAGAATCCACACTGGTCCACCTTCTGCGTACCGGGTAGATCGTAGGTTTTGTCAGTGTGTTTTTTATAGAACGGCTGGTTCTGGATGTTCCCGGCGATCATGGGCCTGATCTCCACGCCCGCACCGGCGAACTGCGCCAGATACGACTGCCTGAGATCCGGCGACTTGCAGAGCACCGGAAAGGCGAAGCATGACAGCACGTCGATGTGCGAGCGGACGAGATCGTTGAGATCTGGATTTTGGGCGGACACTGCGGCGAGCAAGTCGTAGTTGCGTTCCCGCGCCTCGACCGTCTCATCCAGAAAGTCCATCTGGCAGGAGCCCATGAACCCCGTGATCTCCGTGGGCCGCATGTTGTAGCCGAGATCGTAGAATGTGTATTTCGCGTCGAACTCCGAATCCACCTCGTACTTCTTTCGCCACTTGCGCTGCTGGGCGGCCGTCAGGTTCCGATCCCATCCGTTGGCGCGGACTATCCGAAGCATCTCGGCCAGATCCTGGTCGTCCGTGCACACCATCCCCCCTTCGATGGTCGACATGTGGTGCGCGATGAAAAAAGAGAAGCTCGTCATTTTCCCAAAAGAGCCCGCCTTGCCCTCGGGCAACACCGTCCCGAGCGCCTCGCAGTTGTCCTCCAGAAGCAATATTTCACGTTCGTCGCAGATCTTCTTTATCTCACCCAGGTCCCCCGCGAACCCCATGGCGTTGGTGATGAAGAGGGCGGCAAGGTCCGTCTCTTCGAGGCGCGCCAACAAGTTCTTCGACATCACGTTCAGCGTCGAGGTCGAGCAATCTACCGGCACCGGCTCCAGCCCTAGCTGGAACAGCGGCATGACGTTTGTCGACCAGGTCAGAGACGAGAACCCCACCCGATCGCCCCGGGACAGGAGGCCCAGATTTACCAGAGTCTGAAATATGGCCAGGTTCGCGCTGCCTCCGCTGTTGAACAACACCGCGTCCTTTGCGCCCTGGTAGCCGGCGAACGCCCTCTCGAATTTTCTGCATTCGGGGCCCATGCTGAATCGATTGGTCGTCGCTATGAACTTGGCGAGCCTCTCCTTGGTCTCGCTTGCCCGCAAGAACGGGTTCTTCATGAGTGGAATCATCTCGTCTCCTTGTCGGCCGCGGCTGTTTTGATCTGACGATATTCTCGAATGGTCTGCGCGATCCCCTGTTCCAGGGTTATCTTCGGGACAAACCCGATCTCCTTCATGCCCGAAACGTCCAGGCACTTCCTCGGCATGCCGTCAGGCTTGGAGGTATCCCATTCAATGGTTCCCTTGAAGCCGGTCTCTTTTGCGATGAGCCGTGCGAGCTCCTTGATGGTAACGTCCTCGCCCCAGCCCACGTTGATGAACTTTCCGGATTCGTAATGGTCCATGAGGAAGAGAATTGCCGCGGCGACATCGTCCACGTGCATGAACTCCCGGCGAGCTGTCCCGGTTCCCCAGACTGTCACCACCGGCTGCCGGTCGTCCACCGCATCCACGAACCGTTTCACCAGAGAGGACAATACGTGGGCGTGCCGCGGATCGAAATGGTCGTTGGTCCCGTAGAGGTTGCAGGGCATGACGCTGATGCCGTTGAATCCGTATTGTCGCCGGTAGTACTCTATCATCTTGAGCCCCGCGATCTTGGCCACTGCGTAACCCTCGTTGGTCGGCTCTAGCGGGCCGGTCAGGAGATATTCTTCCTTCATGGGCTGAGGACACAGGCGAGGGTATATGCAAGAGCTGCCCAGGAAACAGAGCTTGCGCACCCCGTTGAGGTACGCCTGATGAATGACGTTGTTCTGCATCATCAGGTTCTCGTAGAGAAACTCTGCCGGATGATCCATGTTGGCCTGGATCCCGCCCACCCGCGCCGCCGCGAGCACCACCGCATCCGGACGGTGGGCCTCGAACAGATTTGCGACCGACGGCGCGTCGCACAGATCCAACTCCTCGATCGTTCGCCACAAGAGATTCTCGTACCCGCGCGCCTCGAGCGCCCGCACCACCGCCGAGCCGACCATCCCGTCATGGCCGGCGATGTAAATTGTGGCATCCTTGTTCATTTTCCAGTTTTCGCTCATCGAAAATCCACTCCCGAAACGCCGTCGAACTTGTCGAGATCCTGCAGCAGGTCGTCGCTCGGAGCAAGCCTGAACTGCTCGGGAAGATCAATGGTCGTGACCGATTTGCCGGATATGGTCACGTCGATGTACGCATCGCATCGCCCCGGGTGTTTTTCGAGCAGCTTCTTCAGGGCCTCCATGGTGACGGTCTGAAAAACGGCGCCGTCTATCTTGAGATGTACCTCTTTGGTTCGCTTGGCCCGCACGTCGACAAGCGGGACGGCCTCTGTCAGCATGATCTTGCGATCCACACCCTCTTCGTGCTCTTCCACCCTCAGCGCGCCCCTTATCAACAATGGATCATCCGAGTGCAGGACATCGGAAAACTCCTCGAGATGCTTGGAATAGACAAGCAGGTCCACCCGACCGAAGAGGTCTTCCACGGCGCCGATCCCGATTCGCTTGCCCATCTTGGTCTTTCGCTCCTCATAGTCCACTATGATCCCGGCGATGGACACCTCGTCACGGTCCTTTCGGCTGCTCAAGTTTGATGTGTTGTAAGGGGTCAGGCGTGAAGCCTCCGCCGCGTATCGATTCATGGGATGTCCCGACATGAAGAAGCCGAGGGACTCCTTCTCGTGGGACAGGATTTCGCGTTCGGTCCATTCCCTGTATTCGCCGTAGCGCGAACTGCTTGCAAGCTCATCCCACTCCACGCCGTCTTTAAAACGGGGCGAGAGCGCGCCGAAAAAATCGATCTGCCCTGCCTCCCTGTCTCTCTGAGCCGTCCGACCACGCTCGATTGCGCTGTCCAACGCCCCGAACACCTGCCCGCGATTCACTCCCTTGCCAAGGGGGCAGGAATCGAACGCTCCGGATTTGATAAGCGACTCGATCACTCCCCTGTTGACCTTGCTCAAGTCCACGCGCATCGTCAGATCGAAGACATCCTTGAACGGGCCGTCTTCCCTGGCCTCGATGATCGCCTTGAGGGCGGATGCACCCACTCCCTTGATCGCTCCGAGACCAAAAAGGATCTTGTCTCTATCGGAATCGCCTTCTCCGAGGAGAACGGAGAATGCCTTCTGGGATCTGTTGACGTCCGGAGGCGCAACCGAAACCCCAATCTCCTTGCCAACCCTGATGTACGACGCCACCTTGTCCGTGTTCTCGGCGTCACAGGTGAGCAATGCCGCCTGAAACTCAACCGGATAGTGGGCCTTCAACCACGCGGTCTCGAAGGTGATCAGCGCATACGCAGCGGAGTGGCTCTTGTTGAAGCCGTACCCGGCGAACTTGTCTATCAGGTTGAAAATCTCGTTGGCCTTGGAGCTGTCGATTCCGTTGCGTTCGCATCCGGAGACAAACCTCATCCGCTCCTTGGCCATCACGTCGATCTTCTTCTTGCCCATGGCCCTGCGCATGACGTCGGCAGCCCCGAGAGAATAGCCGGCCAGTATCTGCGCAGCCTGCATCACCTGCTCCTGGTAGACGATGACGCCGTAGGTCTCCTGAAGTATTTTTTCCAGTTTGGAATGGGGAAACTCGATTTTCATGCGTCCGTGCTTGCACTCCACGAACTGATCGACCATTCCTCCCTCGAGCGGACCGGGGCGATAAAGCGCCACCGCGGCGACTATGTCCTCGAAACAATCGGGTTTGAGACGGCGAAGGAGATCCTGGAAACCGCGAGATTCCAGCTGAAAGATACCCCATGTGTGTCCCGATGAAATGAGCTCGTAGACTTTCGGATCCGCAAGATCGAGATGGCTGATATCCAGCGGTTCGGTTCGATCAGGTCGACTGTTGACAAGCTTCACCGCCGTGTCGATCACGGTCAGCGTCTTCAGGCCCAGGAAGTCGAACTTTACGAGACCGCACGACTCCACGAAGTTCATGTCGAACTGGCTCGCCAGCCGGGTCGAAGCATTCCGGTCGCTGCTTGCAAACACCGGAACGTATTCCCACAGGGGTCTGTTGCCGATCACTATGCCGGCCGCGTGCATCCCCGCGTGCCTGTTGAGGTTCTCCAGCCGCTGCGCGTAGCCCAGAAGTTCGTTCACCGCCGGATCCTCGCGCCGCGCTTTCTTCAACCGATCTTCGTTATCGAGAGCATACCGCAAGGTCACCTTGGGATCGTCGGGGACGAGTTTCGCGATCTTGTCCACATCCCCGTACGCCATGCCCATCACGCGGCCCACATCGCGCACGACCGAACGCCGCTTGAGCTGGTGAAAGGTGGCTATCTGCCCCACGTTGTTCTCACCATACTTGTTCACAACGTACGCTATTACCTCGTCTCGCCGGTCCTTGCAGAAATCAATGTCAAAGTCCGGCATCGAGGTACGATCGGGGTTGAGAAATCGCTCGAAAAGAAGATTAAGGGGGATGGGATCCAGGTCGGTAATACGCAGCGAGTACGCCACCAACGATCCGGCGCCCGATCCGCGACCGGGCCCGACGGGGATGCCCTCCTCCCTGGCGAAGGCGATGAAGTCCTGCACGATCAGGAAATATCCCGGGTACCCCATCTCGCAGATCACATCGAGTTCGGAGTCCAGGCGCTTTCGGTAACGGTTGGTGTCAACCTTCTTGCCGCGTCCGGCAAACTCCTCGAACCTCCGGTTGAGCATTTCGTGCGCGGTCCGTCTCAGGTATTCGTCAAGTGTCGTCCCGGAGGGGACCTTGTAGTTCGGCAGCTCCAGCGAACCGGTAGGGACCACCTGCTCGCACATTTCGGCCACCTTGAGGGTGTTTTCCACGGCGTCCGGAAAGTGCTTCATGACTTCCCGCATCTCGTTTGCATCCCTCAAATAGAGTTCGTCTGTGTAGTGGCTCTCCGCCTTGGGATCGTCGAGGGTCACACCCTTTCCGATACACATCAGTACCTTGTGGGCCTTCGCGTCCTGCGCCGTGAGATAGTGCACGTCGTTGGTGGCCAGCAATGGGATCTCAAGCTCCTGTCCGATCTTGCGAAGTGCGTTGTTGTACTCGGTCTGACCCGGATATCCGTTGTTCTGAACCTCCAGAAAGAAGGCCCCCGGCTCAAACAATTGCTTGTATACGCCCGCCACTTCCCTGGCCCTGTCAAAGCCCACGTTTCTAAAAACGCGCGCCACCTCTCCGCCGAGACAGGCGCTGGACCCGATGAGGCCGGCGCTATATTCCTTGAGCAGATCCTTGTCGATGCGCGGTGTGTAATAGAAGCCCTCCAGGTATCCCATGGAGACCAGGTACTTGAGGTTGCTGTATCCCTCCTGGGTGCGGGCTAACAACACCAGATGAAACGACCCGCGCCTGGTCTTGTCGAACCGGCTTTTCGGCGCCACGTAGATCTCGCACCCGATGATAGGCTTGATTCCGGCGGCTATCGCCTGCTGGAAAAAGTCAACTGCGCCGAACATGTTGCCGTGATCGGTGACTGCCACCGCAGGCATTTTCAGTTCCGCCACCTTCGCTACCAGGTCGGGTAGCCGGACCGCTCCGTCGAGCAGTGAATACTGGCTGTGGAGGTGAAGATGAACGAAGCTGGAGCTGGACATACGTCCACTATTCGAGCTTGAACTTGAGGTGTCAAGACGTTGCTGCAAATGCGTGCTATCATCGAAATACAGTGGGAGTAAGCAGACGAGCAAGAAGGGGACCACGATGAAAGCTATCAACTGGAAAAGTATCATTTTTTTGGCGTTGGTCTTCTGTCTTTTCGCGACGATACAGGGCTGTCCCCTGCCCACTGCCGTGCTTGTCGAAGGCGAGATCTACGAAGTGGAGCTTCAGATAAATGCCGATAGTTCGCTCTATGCCCTCGAGATCGAGCAGGAGGGCGATGACGATGGTGACGAGGACGACGACGGGGACAACGACGACTGCGAACAGGAAGGCGAGAACGAGGGCGACAACGAGGGCTGCGACGGAGATATCGCGTTCGATCTGGAAGGCGAGATCTCGGCGCAGGTGATCTCGATCGACGCGGGTCGCGGTATCTTCGAGCTGCTGCCCGGCTACTTCGTGCTCCTCGAGGACGACGATGACTCCCACCTCACGATCGCCGACCTCGAAGTCGGGATGTGGGTCGAAGTCGAAGGCGAATACGAGAACGGCATATTCCGGACCGAGGAAATCGAACTGGCCGACGAAGCCGAAACCGAGATCGAAGGCGCGATGTACGATATCACCTCTACCACTTTCTCAATGCTCGGACTGATCATCTCCTACGACGACGCCACCGAAATTGAAATCGACGAAGACGACGACGATGATGACGACGATGACGACGATGACGACGATGACGATGACGATGATGACGACGATGAGCACGAAGACTGAGCGGTCCTGAGATTTCCCCTCAAATAACTCCCTATCTTAAATATCGGCAGAGAAACCTGATTCGACGAGAAAACGGGAGACGATTCGGTATACGGTCTCCTCAGCAGGAGCGCTCGATCCGGCTGCTCCGGAGTAGACCCGGTGAACAGCAACCGGACCATCGGCGGTCGGCGAGCGAAACAACGAGGACAACTCAAGCCGAGCCTTTGTTATCCACCTGGTATACTTGTCGGAATCGGCTGCCACAGCTCTGGCGATATCGCCCATCTCGCCCCATCCATCGCGGTAGAGAGTCAGCACATCGAAAATATACGCAAGATCTTTATCCCGCTTTGCTACTCGGCGAGTCTCTCGGCAGAGCACCTTCTGCAATACGTACATTGCCGGATGGGGAACACGAAACACGGTCCCTTCGATGTCTACTCCAAAAGATGGTATCCGCAAAAAATCAACAGCCAACGGCCTCTCGAGAAGCAGGTCGAGGTAACGAATCACCTGCGCCTCGACCCCTTCTTGCACTTCCACTACGGTTTTTGTTACCCCGTCTCTCGTTGCCGTGGAACCGGTCAGGGGCGTTAGCAACTCGACGTAAACGGGCCCGAGTTCTTCGCCGTGGCGCACATGCTGATATACGGAGACTGGTGGGTGAAAGGACCCTCGCAGTTTCTCCTGGAAACCGGATTGATCAATTAGTGCCTGTAAACTCGTTTCGTCCCGAGTCTCAAGTCGTTCCGGTACAGCTATGTCGAGATCAAAAGTAGTAAGAGGTGCTTGTCCAACAGAGTTCGTCGATTCCAGGTGTCGATATATGACAGGAACCATCCCACCGACGACAACTGCACACTCTCGGTACGGACCGAGCGTGAGAAGAAATACGGCCAGATCGGCCAGTGATTCGTCCAGTTCTTTGGGATACTCGATCATCACGGTTTCCAGTTTGCCAGGATACGTTCCACCACAAATTCCGCCTGCTCCAGACCCCGGCTCGGGAACGACGCAACATCAAGAGCCGCCTGAAGAATATCGACAATGGGGATTCCGTCAATCTGGACAGCACCTCGAAACACCGACTCGCGTTGACGGGTGTTCGCGAGGAGGAGCTGAGCGTCGGCTCGGCCGCAGAACTCAAGATCCCATTTCCAGACCAGTAGTCCGATGTCCACATCGGTGAAGATGGTCGGGGTATTGTCAGCAGCAGTGTGGAGAACGCCATGCCTCCGGCAGGCATCTAGAGCACCAACCGCGAACAAACCAACCTCGCTGCGACGTTTGAGCGCCGGTAGTCCCTCGAACTGACCGAAAACCGACCGCGCGTGCGTGTACACTGCCGGGTTCTGCCGTTCATTGGCCAGCCACAGATCGAGTAACTCTCGAGGGCGCACGATCTTCACCCCGTGCGCTCTGGTGTAACGAAGGAAACCTAGCTCCTCGAACGCCTTGAAAAAACTATGAGCGGTCTGATTTGCAACCCCAGCCACCCTGGCGAGACGAGTGGGGTTGTCGATCTCATCACGCGGGCCGGACCAGTAGCGCTCTGGAAGGCGGCGCAGAAGCAGGATCTTGAGCATCCACGCATTGAGATCGGTAAACAGACGCGAGGTGCGAGTTCCTGCATGAGCCCTGTGAAAAAATGGAGTCTCCAGGGACGCCTCGACCACAGTGGAAATTCTCCGTTGGTCATGTGGATCCTCAAAGTACAGTTGATGTCGATGATCGATAAGGGCCCAGGAGAGATGAGGGGCATACTGACCCATGAAGCTGGACACCTCACGAGTCATTTTCTTCCCGAAAGCAGATACCACCACCACGGCAAGACGCCGCTCATCAGATGGCCCCTCCAGGCCATGTAGATGAAGAACGGTAGTCGCAAATCTGCCGATAACATCTGCGATTCTCGGTGCGCCGACAGAAAGAACACATACAGCGTAACGATGCGGTGCGTTTACAAAAACAAAATCGCGAGGAAAAAGGCGCGGTTCATGGCCGGTGGTTTCCTCAACATGAGACCCACTGAACGCGGTTGATAGCACGTAACGCGCAAGATCCTCCTGGTTTGTCTTGCTTTTCATGATAATTTCTGCCAACCATTAGAATTCCAGTGTTCACCAGAATTCTCCTGACCACTAGAATACACTATTAGCACGAAATATCAAGAAATTTCGGTGTTATTCCCACCCGCACCGTCGGATGGGGTCAGAGACATTCGGCGGGGCCCGGCTCGAGGTCGACGATCTTCGGTTTTTTCATACGAGGCTTCTTCGGTGAGGCCGGGAGGAACCGATTTCATGTCGCCCTGATCTTAAGAGACTACCTGCTTGAATGCCCTGAAAGGGCAAAACATATCAGCCCCAGGCAACGCCTGGGGTTTGAAACATTCGAAAAAGATTTTGCACCCTGAATGGGTGCTACATTGATTCTGTTCAATATTGCGCCCTTTCAGGGCTTTGATTTTCTTTTTCGTTCACTGTTCCCGGGGCGTTGCCCCGGGCTGGTATGTCAAACCCCTTCGGGGTAAACAGAAAAAACCACAACTTAAGTTAACGCGTATGGTGGCTGGGGGTGGGGTCGGCAGGATGGCGCGGCACGAAGGTCGGAACGGCAGAGCCGCTTACCCACCCCAAACCTACTTCTTGACGCGCTCCGAGTAATCACCCGTGCGGGTATCCACCTTGATCCATTCGTTCTCGTTGATGAAGAGCGGAACCTGGATGACGTAGCCTGTGGAGAGCGTTGCGGGCTTTGACGTGTTGGAGGCGGTGTCACCCTTGATTCCGGGATCGGACTCGACAACCTGTAGCTCCACGAAGTTGGGAAGCGTCAGGTCGATGGGATTGCCATCGAAGAAGAGCATGTTCACGTCGAGGTTCTCATAAATAAAGTTGACCGCATCCCCCACGATTTGCGCGGTGAGGGCGAACTGGTCGTAGGTCTCGTTGTTCATGAAGTGGTATTCCTCACCGTCCGTGTACAGGTACTGAACCTTGCGCTCATCGAGGTCGGCTTTCTCCAGCTTGTCCCCCGAACGCCACGTCTTGTCCCACTGGGAGCCGGATATCATGTTCTTGATCTTGCACTTGTACAGAGCCGTGCCCTTGCCGGGCTTCACAAACAAGTACTCGACCACGGTGCAGGGATCGCCGTCGATAACGACCTTGGAACCCTTGCGCAGCTCACCTATATCAATCAGCATTTTTGCTCTCCTTAGAAGCTGGCCTCCATCACCTTCCCCTTCCCATACTACACGGGAAGCCTGCCCGCCATAGCCTTGGAGGGTGTCGATAAACTTTCATTTGGTTTTACCAAACTGCGGATGAAGCCCGCATAGCTACTTTTTCATATATAAATCGGCAAATCTGTTCTTACGCGTTGTCATCGCAAACAGAA
>JAUVDV010000071.1 GCA_030595125.1 Deltaproteobacteria bacterium | reverse complement strand
AAGGGCAAGCCGATAAGCATGCGCATAGAGGACACCACCGACGTAATGTCCTTCGCAATGTCCCGCACGGGGCTGTTGGAGTAAGGAACAGACTTATTTCTTTTTTCTCATTCGAACGACCGTAACAATTTTTTGAAGTCTGGCTGGGTATTCATAGAGAAATTTCCCTGATTGAAGTCGGAGTTCTTCCAGGAGATTCAGGGCTTCTTGCGGATCTGCAATATAGTCTGAACCTGGTTTCTCCTCGTGCAATTTCTCGACAGTGACTGTGAATTCCACGTCAACTCCCCCTGAAACGAACACCTATCAACTGTACACCAAGAAGGTCTCGTCATGAATCAATTTTCGCGAATAGTCTGCACACATTTCGTCATGTCCCGCACGGGGTTGTTGGAATAAGGAATATCTAAAATCTACATGGGACCCCATCCGAGTTGAGGGAGACCTAGAATCCCACTAAGTGTCAACTGTCAGTGCCAGACCCCTGTTTAAGGCCACGCCGACAAGTACAACAAAGACTTTCTTCATGATTTACTGTCCATCACGGACACAGCGAACGTAATCTGCAGACGTTTTTGAACCCGAGTGGATACCTGCCCAATCGTAGTATAGGTAAAACACGTAACTAGTCATATCCGCAATCTCAGACGAGGAGAAAAAACGGACGTCACAGTCACCCATCAATTCTTCGTCCCAATAACAACCAGCGTTCCCAGGCCCCATGTGTTCGTCACACCCGTCACATTCCGCCAACAACATTTCCGACTCTGGGCTATCCTCAGATACTGGACAATCACCTCCTTCTTCAGTAACAGAACAACCTCTTACCAGTGAACGAAGCTCAGTAATTGTAGGCATTCGCCAATCATCAGATATACCAACAACCAAGTTCTCACAGTAGGAGACCGCATCACTCCAAGCGTACACTTGCGAGGAATATGGGTTTTCCCAACACAAATCCGATTTGGGGTCGTATTTACCACCCTCACAATCTGTCATCGGAAGATAGTCGGTGTCTGTGTCTGTATCCGAATCAGTATCCGAGTCTGTGTCACCATCAATATCAGAATCTGTGTCGGAATCGCTGTCTGCGCCGCTGTCATCATCCGGACGGATATCATCATCGCAACCCAGAGTTGAAACTGCGATAAGCACAAATAACAAATATCCTGGCATCGATTTCATAGTCATTTCCTATTTCCCCGCATCCAGTCGATCATCATGGCCCACCTCCATCTATCGGACGATCATATCATCTTTGGATGACGCGTGTTCCCTTAGGGCAACGCAGGCGGCGCCCCTACTCCCCATACTCCCGCCAGGGGCGGACTTTTAGCTGGTCTATGGGGGTGCGGCACAGGGCTTCGGAGAGGCGTTGGGCCAGCTGGAGGTTGGTGATCAGCGGCACCCCGAAGTCCACTGCGGTGCGGCGGATGATGTAGTCGTTGGTCAACTCTTCCTTCTTGTAGTGCTTGGGGATGTTGATCACCAGGTCGATCTTGTTGCCCTTGAGGTACTCGAGCACGTTGGGGGAGCCCTCCTCGAGGGGCCACTTGACCGCAGTGGACTCGAGGCCGTGGCCGCGCATGAACTCGGCGGTGCCCCCGGTGGCGACAAATTCCACACCGAGTTCGGCCAGTCGCCGGGTAGACTCGAGAAACTCCACCTTGCTCTCAAGGGGCCCGGTGGACAGAAGCATCCGCTTGATCGGGAAGCGGAACCCCACCGAGATCAACGACTTCAAAAAGGCCTCGTCGAAGTCCCAGCCGAAGCAGGCAACCTCGCCGGTGGAGGCCATCTCCACACCGAGGGTGGGATCGGCGCCCTCGAGCCGAGTGAATGAGAACTGTGGCGCCTTGACTCCCACGTAGTCAAAATCGAGAAACGACTGCTCGGTGCCCTCCACCGGGCGGCCCATCATCACCCGGGTGGCAGCGTCGATGAAGTTGCGCTTGAGCACCTTGGAGACAAAGGGGAAGCTCCGCGACGCGCGCAGGTTGCACTCGATGACCATCACCTGATTGTTCTTTGCCAGAAACTGAATGTTGAACGGTCCGCTGATCGACAGGGACCGCGCCACCTTCAGCGTGATCTGCCGAATGCGCCGCATTGTCTCGATATAGGTGCGCTGCGGCGGCAGGACCAGGGTGGCGTCTCCCGAGTGTACGCCGGCGTTCTCCACGTGCTCGGAGACCGCCCAGCAGACCAGGTTGCCGTCCCGGGCCACCGCGTCCACGTCAATCTCCTTGGCGTTCTCGACGAACTTGCTCACCACCACCGGCCGGTCTGCGGAGATCTCTACCGCCTTTTCGAGGTAAGCATCAAGCTCGGTATCGTTTACCGCCACCGCCATCGCCGCCCCGGACAGCACGTACGAGGGGCGGATGATCACGGGATAGCCCACGTCGCGGGTAAACTCGTGAATCTGCCCAAGAGAGGTAAGCTCCCGCCACGCCGGCTGGGGCACCTCGAGCGTCTCGAGCAGGGTGGAGAACTTGTGCCGGTCTTCTGCCCGATCGATATCGCGCGGCGAAGTTCCCAGCACCCGAAGCCCCTCCTGGTGACAACGCAGTGCCAGGTTGTTGGGCACCTGCCCCCCAACCGAGAGGACTATCCCGAGGGGACACTCTTTTTCGTAAATCTCCAGGATGGTCTCGAAGCTAAGCTCATCGAAGTACAACCGATCGCACACATCGTAATCGGTACTCACTGTTTCCGGGTTGTGGTTGACCATCAGGGTGCGGTAGCCCAGTTTGCGTAGCGTTTGCACCGCGTTGACACAGCACCAGTCGAATTCCACCGAACTGCCGATACGATATGCGCCCGGCCCGATGATCAGAACTCCCCCCTCTTCGCCGAAGGTCACGTCGTCCTCGGTGCCGTTATAGGTGAGATAGAGGTAGTTGGTGGCCGCGGGGTACTCCGCTCCCAGTGTATCGATTTGTTTGATGCACGGGGCGAGGCCTAGCTCCCGCCGCCGGTCGCGCACGGCGGGTTCATCCTCGTCGCGAGCCACGGCGATCTGCCCGTCGGAGAATCCATTGCGCTTGGCCTCGAGCAACAGGTCGCTCTCTATGGCGGCCCCCGCGCTCTTCGAGAGCCGGCGCTCCACGTCGACTATTCCGGCCAGCTTGTGCACAAACCAGGGATCGATGCCGGTGATCTTGTAGATCTCATCTACTGTCATTCCCGCCTTGAGCGCCTCGGCCACGGCGAAGATCCGTCGCTCGGTGGGCTGCTCCAGGGCCTCGCGCAGGTCTTCGAACTCGATGCCCTCGTTGAGCACCGCCCCCCGGGCGCCGGTCTCGAGCATCCGTAGCGCCTTCTGCAGCGCTTCTTCGAACTTGCGTCCGATGGACATCACCTCGCCCACCGACTTCATCGCAGAACCGAGCCGGTTGGAGACCCCTGCGAACTTCTTGAAATCCCATCGAGGCGCCTTGACCACCACGTAATCTAGGGCCGGCTCGAAACAGGCGCAGGTCACCCGGGTCACCGAGTTCTTGATCTCGGTCAGCGACATGCCGAGCACCAGCTTGGCCGCCACGAATGCCAGTGGGTACCCGGTAGCCTTGGAGGCCAGCGCCGAACTGCGGGACAACCGGGCGTTGACCTCGATTACCCGGTAACCGCCGCCGGTGGGGGACAGGGCGTACTGGATATTGCACTCGCCGATGATACCGAGGTGTCGCACCGTGCGAATGGCGATCTCGCGAAGCTGGTGGTACTCCTCGTTTGTCAGGGTCTGGCTCGGCGCGACGACGATGCTCTCCCCGGTGTGTATCCCCATCGGGTCGAGGTTCTCCATGTTGCACACGGTTACGCAGTTGTCGTACACGTCGCGCACCACCTCGTACTCGATCTCTTTCCAGCCCTTGAGGTACTCCTCGACGAGCAACTGGTCAGTGTGGGCGAAGGCACGGGTGGCCAGATCGCGAAGCGCATTCTCATCACGGCAGATTCCCGAACCGAGCCCGCCGAGGGCAAAGGCGACCCGGACCATGCAGGGGTATCCAATCTCCTCGGCGGCGACTACGGCCTCTTCGACACTCGTGGTGGGTCGGTTGCGTGGAACGTCCACGTCGATCTGGGCGAGCCTGGCGACGAACCGCTGCCGATCCTCGGTATCGAGGATCGACTGAATCGGTGGACCGAGCACCCGTACGTTGTGTTTCTCAAACACCCCTGCGCGATCGAGTTCAAGTCCGCAGTTGAGAGCGGTCTGTCCACCGAAGCCGAGCAACACACCGTCGGGTTTCTCCCTTTCGATCACCTGCTCGACGAACTCGGGAGTGACCGGGACAAAGTAGACCTCGTCTGCCAGCTCCTCGGAGGTCTGTATTGTCGCCACGTTGGGGTTGATGAGGACGGTGCGAACCCCCTCCTCCTTGAGCGCCTTGATCGCCTGGCTACCGGAGTAGTCGAACTCCCCGGCCTCTCCGATCTTGAGCGCAGAGCTGCCGAGCACAAGCACCGTCGCCGGGATATCACGCAGGTCTTTCTTGTTCATATCCTTAGCCTGATCTGCTCGACGAACTCGTCGAACACCGAAGCCGTGTCCACCGGACCTGGGTTTGCCTCGGGATGGAATTGCACACCGTAAAACGGCCTGGTCACGTGCCGGATGCCCTCCACGGTGCGGTCGTTGGCGTTCAGGTACCAGACCCGCCAGTCCTCAGGCAATCCATCCTCGCGCACGGCGAACCCGTGATTCTGCGAGGTGATTACACACCTTTCGGTCGGGGTGGTCTCTCCGTCCTGGCCCACCGCCATCTCCAGGCAGGGCTGGTTCTGGCTGCGGTGACCGAACTTGAGTTTGTATGTCTGCGCCCCCACCGCGCGAGCGAGGATCTGGTGCCCCAGGCAGATGCCCAGGATCGGCTTGCCCACGGCAAGGGCGTGTTCCACATTGCGAATAGCCGTGGTGCACATCTGCGGATCCCCGGGTCCGTTGGAGATGAGCAACCCGTCGTAGTCGAGGTTCAGGAAGTAGTAATTGTCGGGCACGCGGATCACGTTCATCCCCCGGTCGAGCAGGCTTCGCAGAATGCTGGTCTTGCACCCGCAGTCGAGCAAGACCACGGTGGGCGACCCGGCGCCGCCACCGGGTGGATGGTATTGGATCATCTCATCGACGCTGACCTTCGAGACCAGTTCGGTGACGTTTGGATCGACGAATCCTGTCTCCTTCTCGGGGGTTTCGAGTTTGCCGAGCATGGTTCCTTTGTCGCGCAGCCGCTTGGTCAGAGCCCGAGTGTCCACGCCGCTCAACGCCGGAATCCCCTCGTCGGCGAGCCACTGATGCAGGCTGCGAGTCGCCGTGTGGTGACTGTAAAGCTTCGAATGTTCCGAGACTACAAGACCGGCGACCTGAACTCGCCTGGACTCGAAACCCCGGGGGAGCCCCTGCTGGTCTTCGCTGTAGCCCGGCACGCCGTAGTTGCCCACCAGCGGGTAGGTCATGACCAGGATCTGGCCGCAGTAGGAAGGATCGGTGAGCGTTTCGGGATAGCCGACCATGCCGGTGTTGAACACAACCTCCCCGGCCGCAGCCACCGGGGCGCCAAAGCCCTCCCCGATGAACTCGGTCCCGTCCTCCAGGACTATTTTGGCGCCTGATGACATTGCAGTAGCTCCTCTTACGCGCGTGAAGTCGTTCGCTCGTTTCGGAAATTCAGTCGCGCATATCTGGTACTGCGTCAAGCCCTGGGACCAATTGGCCAGGTCAACGGTTCGGTGTGATCAGATAGCCCAGAGCGCCAAGCTGATTGATCATCTCCTTGCTCAGAGTGTGGCGTTCGCCGGTGGAAGCTTCCCTCGCCACGCTCTTTCGGCCTATGAGCGCGGCTTCGAGCTCGGCAGCGACTACGGGTTCGTCGGTGTACAGGTTGCGCTTTTCGCCCGGGTCGGACGCAAGATCGTACAGTTGCCGGGGATCGGCGCCGAAGCTACGTGCCCGTTTGATCAACTCCGGAATCCGGGCCTGCAGCTCGGGTCGATCCGCACTCGCCGCGCCCAGTTGCTCGAGGGCGGCCTCCAGCCGCTGCTCCGGGCCGAGCTCGTACCAGCTGATCAGTTTCCAGCGCCCGCGAACCAGCGATCGCTGGTGCAACGCTCGCACTTCGCTGAACAGTGTTTCGGCATAGGCATCGCGCTCACCGAGCGCCGCAGCGCCGCTCATGGCCGGCCCGAGGTCGACACCGTCGACGTGAAGCGCTTGTTTCACCCCGAGCGCGTGGAGAATAGTGGGCAACAGATCGGTACTGCGGGTGATTCCCGAGATCCGTAGTCCACCGTGGGCGCCGCCGGGAAGCCGCAGCAGCAGCGGCACGTGCAACGTCTGCTGATACATCACCAGCGTGTGGCCGTTCACACCGTGCTCACCGAGGCTCTGGCCGTGGTCCGAGGTAATCACAACCAGCGCGTCGTTGAAGCGGTCGTCCCGCCGCAATCGCTCGAACAGTCGGCCGATTTGCTCGTCGACGTAGGCCACTTCGGCGTCGTACGGATGCGCGAACGCGAACCGAGGCGGTGCGCGGTACGGTTTGTGAGGGTCATAGTAGTGCACGAACAGGAACAGCCGCTCGTCGGATCGGCGCCCATCGAGCCAGGCGAGCGCCCTGTCGGTGGTGGCTGCCGCCGGAGTTGAAACGTTGGAGCCGCGCTCGGTGAAGTCGCCCGCATAGGTCGCAAACCCCTGGTCGAGACCGAACATCGGGTTCAACACGTTGGCGCTGATAAAGGCGCCGGTGGTGAACCCCTGCGACGCAAGCACCTCGGCCATGGTATCGGCGGCGCCGGTAAGACGGTAAGTGCCGTTGGAGCGCACCCCGTGACGATCCGGATCCCGACCGGTGAATATGGAAGTATGTGACGGGAGCGTGAGCGGCGACTGTGCCTGGTGGCGCTCGAACAGCACCGCTTCTTGCGCAAAGCCGTCGATCACCGGCGAGGTGTTCTTGCCGTAGCCATACACCCCGAGTCGATCGGCCCGGAGGGTGTCAATAGAGATCAGTACTACGTCGGGCGACCGACTCTTCGGCGGACTCTGTGCCACCGGCCTGGCAGGCTCGTCCGACGAGCAGCCGAGCAAGATGCCGAGCACCGCGATAAGCGTTACGGCTCGCATGGACACCATGCTAATCAGGATATCAACAGCAACGCAAACAATACTCCGATGCTCTGCGGCGCGGTGTGTCCGGGCACGGTGCAGCCGCAAGAGTCGTCTCCATGATCAAAGTCTTCCATGTCATCATCCGAGTCACTGTCAGAGTCGCTGTCCGAGTCACTGTCCGAATCACTGTCCGAATCACTGTCCGAATCACTGTCCAGATCGCCCCCGTCGGGCCCCGCGTCCGGTCCATCGGGCGGGTTCCAGACCGCCAACACGGCCTCGATGTCGGCGACGTACGATGCTACATTCGTCGCCCAGGTGTCGCTCAACGGGTTGCAGATCCCGCCTTCACCCCAGGAGTTTACCCCGGCCAGGATCTGCTCGCCTCCCTGCTCGACGAACATCCCGCCCCCCGAATCGCCGTGGCACAGGCCGCACGGGTCTCCCACCTGGATGAAGGTCTCGGTTATCTCGAGCACCGTGGTCGTGCCCATGCGATGTACGCCCTGGGTGGTGTAGTCGCCGCCAATCAAGTTCCCATAACCCACGATCGTGGCGATGGTGCCCACGGTCGGCGCGGGCGGATGCCATAGCTGGTGGTGTTCGATGGTGGTGATATCTTCCGTCAGCAGCAGCATCCCGATGTCAACGGCGATGTCCGGGCCTTCCGTTATCAGATTGCCGTGCCAATCCGGGTGCACAATGGCCTCCTGGACATCCGCGAGGTGGAACCAGTCGCCGTCCGTGTAGACATCCGATCCACCACGGATCTCCAGCTCCTCGGGGGCGGCACGAAAGTCAGTTCCGCCGCTAATGCTCCACACGCAGTGCCCCGCAGTGAGCACTACATTTGGCGCGATCAAGGTTCCAGAGCAGGCGACCGGGCCGTAGCCGTCCACTTGCCAGACCACCCCCACGACCCCTTGCCAGGACGTGTAGTTCGTGGGCGTGCCGTTGGTTATCGCATCCGGATCCGGCGCAGGGCCGTCTGCGTGCTCCAGTTCGATCATCTGGCATGCGGAACCGGCCGCCAGGACCAAAGCCAGTACGAGTAGTCGAGTGAGTGAAATTACATTGAGCGTTCGTTGAAGCATTTTCATGTCTCCTTAGATTGCCAGCAACGCAGACAATATTCCGGTGCTCTGCGGCGCGGCAAATCCGGGCACGGCGCAGCCGCAAGAGTCGTCTCCGGAATCAACGTCGTCATCGTCATCGTCCGAGTCACTGTCCGAGTCGCTGTCCGAGTCACTATCCGAGTCACTGTCCGAATCACTGTCCGTGTCGACATCCAGATCGCCCCCGTCGGGCCCCGCGTCCGGCTCCTCGGGCGGGTTCCAGACAGCCATCACATCCTCGATGTCGTCAATGTACGTTGCAACGTTGACCACCCATCCATCGCTGAGGGGATTGCAGATTCCGCTCGTTACCCACGAGTTGATCCCGGTCACCACCATCTCGCCACCCTGCTCGGTGAAGAACCCGCCTCCCGAATCGCCGTGGCAAAGACCGCACGGGTTTCCCACCTGGATGAATTCCTGGGTGATCTCGAGCACTGTGGTGCCACCCATGCGATGGACGCCCTGAGTGCTGGTGTCGCCGTCTATCGAGTTTCCGTAGCCTACTATTGTACCAACGGTGCCCACGGTCGGCGCGGGCGGCTGGCGCAGCAGGTAGGGTTCGATTGTGGTGATGTCCTCCGTCAGCAACAACATCGCGATGTCGACGCTGATGTCCGTGCCTTCCACTACCAGATTGCCGTCCCAGCCCGGGTGCACTATGGCCTCCTGGACATCTGCGAGGTGGAACCAATCGCCGTCCGTGTAGACGTCCGATCCGCCCCGGATCTCCAGCTCCTCGGGGGCGGTCCGAAAGTCCGTCCCACCGCTTACGCTCCATACGCAGTGCCCCGCAGTGAGCACCACATTTGGCGCGATCAGGGTTCCAGAGCAGGCGACCGGGCCCCAGCCGTCAACTTGCCACACCACTCCCACGACCCCCTGCCAGGAGGCGTAGTTTGTAGGCGTGCCATTTGTTATTGCAAGCGGATCCGGCTCAGGGCCATCTGCGTGCTCAAGCTCGATCATCTGGCAACCGGAAACCAGGATCGAAGCCAGCACGAGGAACCGAATAGGTGAAATCAAATTGCTTTTTCGTTGAAGCATTTTCTATTCCGGAACTTCGTAGTCGCCTTCACAGACTCCGACTTCGTAGAACAGGTAGATCAACACCCACTCCTGGGCGCGAATTTCCGGTGACGGGGTGCTCTCCACCACCTGGTAGGTGGAGAAGAATATCTTCCCGCAGTCGTAAGGAAAGGTGAGGGTGAGCGGGTGTCCGGCATTGGTTTCCACGTCGGTGACCCAGGTGGTGGGGATCACCGGACCGCCGATCGAACCGTCGTCCAGCACGCCGTGGGTGTTGTACGAAGAGCTGCTCAGAGAATTGATCAAGATCCAGCCGCCGAAGAACGGGTAGTTGTCCAGGTTTTCCGCCGGCGCAACCTCGGCCAGCCAGTCGCGCATCTCCTGATCTTCGATATTTCCGTGGCTGTCCCACGGGCCGATGTCCCCCGGGTGCTCCGAGTCGATCCCGGCGAAGGCGACAACATCGGGGTACGGATCCTCGACCCAGGAGCTGGCCCAGCACGAGCTGTAGATCTTGCCTCCACCGGATACGTATTCCTGGATCATGGGGACGTTGTGGCTCGTGCTCGCGCACGGGAAGAAAATCATGTGATAGTGGTTGAGAGAGGCCTGGCTCGCAAACAAGTCCGACTCTGATCCGACCGCAGACGAGAGAGACTCGGCATCGTTGTACATGTGAAATTGCTCGGTGCCGGGCTGCATGTGACCGCTCGTGTCGAGATCGGCGAGACCCATCTTGGCGAGCATGTCCTCCGGCTTGTCGTAGGTGTTGAGGAGCACCGCGTAGTTGGGGATCTGGTCCAGATTGTCGCTGCTGTTTTCGCCGGGCAGAGTCGTCTTTTCCACCGGGATCTGGTTTTCCTGGCCGGCTACTACCTCTATGGATCGCTGCCGCTGGAAGAAGCCCTTGCGGGTTACGAGGTTCCGCTGTCCTTCCGGCACATTGGCGATCGACCAGGAACCATCGGCCTGCGACAAGGTCCACTTCTTGTCTGTCATGTCGTCGCAGGTGTAGCAGTAGGCCTCGTCCGGGATCTGCTCTCCGTCCCCGTTCGTCACGTACACGAGGGCCCCGGAGATCGGGAACCCCGACGCCGATCGAACCTCTCCGGTAAGATCACCGGGAGGACCGTCCGTGTCACCGTCGGAGTCTGAATCCCCATCGGAGTCCGTATCCCCATCGGAATCCGAGTCCGAGTCGGAACCGGCTTCCCCGTGAGTGGAACTCTCACAGCTAACGAGACCGACGATCAGCAGGCAGGCCGCGAATATCAATATCCAGTTTCCGGGTTTCATGCGTTGTCTCCTTTGATCGTTGCTAGAGGGAATAACCGGACAACCAACCGTAAATGGTGCTCGGGCTTGTGTGCGCCATCAGTCCGGAGAACAAGTGTCCCACCCCGGGGACCGAAGTCCACACGAGGGGGTGACCCTGACCCGACAAAAATGCCTGGGTGTCATTGGCGTAGGAATGGAAAGAGTCCGACTGCCCGCAGATCATGTACACGGGAATGAGATAGGAAGGAGTGTTGGGATAGAACCCTCCCCATCCGAATCCCGCAACCACCAGCCCGGCGTAATCGGAGGCGTACTCCAGGCCGGCCACGCCCAGAAACAGCCCCCCGTCGGAGAAGCCATAGGCATAGAGCCGGTCCAGGTCCAGGTTGTACTGTCCATCAAGATCGTCCACGAGATCCAACACCTCCCCCATTTCGACAGACATCTCGTCGTAATCGTTATTGGGGTCTCCGCTCCACACCGCGAAGTCGGAGTACGGTGACTTGGTGTCCGGAACGATCAGGATGAAAGGAGCGCTGCTCGCCGCGCTGGTCCATCCGGTACCCGAGCTGGTGTTGAAGAAATTGGCGCCCGAGTCCCCCGCCCCGTGGAAACCGACGACCACCGAGGTGGAAGTCGACGAACTGTAACTCGAGGGCACGTAAAGCTTGTAGTCGCGACCCTTGTACGTGTTGGTAAACGTTCCGGGTCCACCGCTCGATTCGTAATACGTGTCGCCATCCGAGTCGGTGTCCGAATCGGTGTCCGAATCGGTGTCAGAGTCGGTGTCAGAGTCGGTGTCAGAATCACTGTCAGAGTCCGAATCACTGTCAGAGTCCGAATCGGAACCAGAATCATCGGCTTCGCTCCCGCAACCGGCGCTCCAGCCGGCGAGCAACACGGATGCCAGAAGTAAAGATAGTAATGTGCCGTATTTCGTCATGACAGCCTCCTGTTTCTGGTCGGGAATCAACTCCGCCGATTTGCAGGCCAAACGGAGTTGTCGACCATAAGACTGTCAATATTGATACATCGAAGAGCCAAAACGGCTCATCCCGGCACAAACAACGTTATTGAAGCAGCCCGGTGACCTTGCCCAGCAGCTCCGGCGGCAGGTGCTCCGCGTCGATGCTCTTTGCCTCTTCCACAAGGGCGCTCGCTTCTTCGAGCTGTCCGTCGAGGGCCTTTGCGTAAGCGAATTTGAGAATGATGACCGTGTTCTGCGGATCGAGCTTCTTTGCGCGCGTGAAGGCGATTGCCGCATCTTCGTTGCGCTTCATCTCCAGCATCGAGTCACCGCGACCGGTGTGCGCGGCGGCCAGCTTCTCGTCGAGGGCGGCCGCCTTGTCGAACTTGGTCAGGGCGATGGGGGGATTTTCGAGCTTGAGCTGGATCCATCCGGCAAGAACCCACCAATCGGCAACGCCCCCGTTCAGCGTGATCGCCCGGTCGATGGACTTGGCTGCGCCCTTGAATTTTCGGGCGTTGTACCGGGAAAATGCATGGCTGTAATGAACGTCCGCCTTGCTCTTGTCCGGAAGGCTCGCAAAATGACCCGCCCCTGTGGCCTTTGTGAGAAACTCCGACTCCGCCAGGTAGTCGCTCGCGGAGTTGCTCAGTGAAGCCAGACCCACGTACGCCGCGGGCTCCGCCGAGTCGGTCTCGATCATCTTGCCGTAGGTTTCCCTGGCCTTCTCGTCCTCACCCGCCTTGTGCTGCAGCTTGGCGAGTAAACCCATGCAACCGTATGGACACAGACCCCGTTCGGTGGCCTTTGCCATGAAGGCCATCGCCTGATCATCACCGTCCGTCTGCGCCACCTTTCTCGCGAGTCGCTCGGTGGGAACCTCCATCTTCGGGTATCTCTGCATCGAACGCTCAAACGCCGAAAGGGCTTCCTCGTAACGACCGACCTCGGCCAGGATCCTCCCTGACAGATAGTGAGGGCGATGGTCCTCCGGGTCCCGCACACCCGCTTCGGTGAGGAGATCGATTGCCTGGTTCGTCTTTCCCTGCGCGCCGAGCACGACGCCGCGGCAAAGCAGCGTCTTGGAGTCCAGCGTCAAATCGTCGATGAGCCCTATCGCCTCACGCTCCTCCAGCTCCCCGGCGCACCTCTCCCACTCGTCGCTGTCGAGGGGCTCCTGCACCGGCGGCAACTTCACGGCGGGGCCGCATCCGATAACAACGAACACAGTGGATACCAACGCAAACAGGGTTGTTTTAATCATCTTTGACTCCTCGAGAATCATCGTCGAGCACTCGGCGAGCCCCCGGGATTCTAAAAGGGAGTTCCCGATTGATACTCTTCGGCGATCATCATCCATTCTCCTTCACGACGTTCCCAGTGCTGGACCGTCATCGTGTCGTGAACGACCATCTCGGTTATCCGATACCAGGTGAAACTAACGACTATCGACGCCTTTTCTGCCTTCTCGTCTACAACGAACCGGACCATCTCGGCGTTTTCTATTCGGATCTCGCTGCCCCAATCCTTGTGCATCTCCATGAAATCGTCCAACGCCTTCGGATCCACACGGGTGTAAACCTCAGAATAGCGACCCCAGCGGAGCCCCTCGTTGAAATTCAGTGCAGTATGCTTGAGCTTCTGCCTCGGCCCCTCGGCGAGCCCGCAGGAAGCCGCCGTGAAAGCCATGGCGAAAACCATCCAGACAATTCGATTGATCATGTCAAAAGACCTATTCCTCGGCAACTTCGACGAGAACGACCGTACTGTTGTCCTCACCTCCGCGAGCGTTGGCTTTTTCGATGAGCGCGGCGGCCATCTTGGCCAGATCGTCTCGCTGCCCAAGGGACGTCTCCAGTATCTCCGAATCCTCGAGCATTCCGTTGAGCCCGTCGGAACAGAGCAGGAAGACATCTCCCGCCTTGGGGATGACCGATTGCACATCCACAATCACGTTATCTTGCATTCCCAGCGCCCTGGTAATTACGTTGCTGGGAAGTTCAGCGACCTGTTCGGAGCTGAGGTCGGGCGCGGCGCGAAGATAGTCGTTGACCAGTGAGTGATCCATGGTCAACAGCTCGATCTGATCGTCGCGCAACAGATAGCATCTTGAGTCGCCCACATGTGCGATGTGACAGGTCTGATGATCATCCACAGTGAGTATGCCCACAAATGTGGTTCCCATACCCTGGTGTTCTTCACTGGTGGAGGATTCCATGAATATACGGTTGTTAGCCAACTGCACGGAGGTTACCAGTCGGTTAACGGCAAAAGACTGATTGGGATCGAATGGTAGCGGCCAGGTTATGTCCTCTTTCTCGGTGTCCCTGAAGAACTCCCCGACCACCGCCACAGCCATCTGGGATGCAACGTCACCGGCCTTGTGCCCACCCATTCCGTCAGCCACAACAAAGAAATTGAACTCTGGAAACAGCCCGAAACTGTCCTCGTTGTGCTCACGCTCGCGACCGACATCAGTCAATCCGGCTATCCGAAGAAACTTTCCCATTTTTCCTCTTTTTGAATCATTTTGTGCTTGAACATCCAGAAATATATTGCTTTGCCATAATTCAGTAGTCGATTTCTAACACGGCACGGAATTCACCGCAAAGAACAAAGTCAGGAAAGCCAGCCGAGAGCAAATGCAACACCCGCTGCGGCGGCGACGATAACCACGGTCACCACGAGGCCGATGACGACACCTTTCATTCCGCCGGACGACGGCGACGGAGCTTCGCTGATCATCTTTGCCTCGCCCTCCAGCATCTGGGCCAGAGACATGGATTCATCCGAGTCTGATGATTGGGGTTGCTCCTCTCCGATGGACGAATCTCTGCGATAGAGCCCCGACTCACGCCATTCGCCTTTTTCCGCTATCGGGAGCGGGGAATCGGTACCCTCGACCTTCAACTCCGAATCCCAACCTCTTGGATCCTCGAAACCGAATGGGTTGAGCGGCTGTCCGCCCGCTGTTCCGGCACGCGCCGAATCGTAGGCCAACTGTTCGCGCTCGCTGGCGGTCCCATCGAGGGACGCAAACCCGGCCAACTCCTCCTGGATCAGCTGATCGATGATCGACGGACGATCATCATCCAGCTTTTTCTTCTCCTCCTCCGAAGCGATCTTGGTGACCATGCGACGAAGATCGAAACCGGTGACCTTCAGCCGCTGGGCGAACAGATATCCGGCGAGATCCTCTGCCATCTCCTCACAAGACAGGTACCGGTTATCCGGATCCGCCGCCAGGGACTTGTGGACAATCTTCTCGAGGTCCGGCAGCACTTCCGGATTGTACTCCCTTATGGGCGGAACCTCCGCCTTGCGAACCAGCTCCACGGTCTGGACGTCGGTCTCCCCGAGAAATAGTCGCCGCGCGGTCAGCAGCTCGAATAGAATGATTCCGCAGGCGAAGATGTCGGCGCGCTTGTCCACACTCTCGCCCCAGGCCGACTCGGGCGACAGGTAGGCGAACTTGCCTTTTACCACTCCGGGATCGGTGTGCTCCAGCTGGCTGGTCGCCTTTGCGAGACCGAAGTCGACGATCTTCACCTCGCCCTGTTTGGACATGAGCACATTGGGCGGGCTCACGTCACGGTGCACGATGCCGAGGTTGGCGCCGTCGGCGTCCACCAGATCGTGCGCGTATCCCAATCCCCTGCAGATCTCCATTGTGATGTAGATTGACTGGGCGATGGGGAGACGGGTCTTGCGCTCCCGCATCGCCTCCATCACCTTCTTGAGATCCGTGCCGTCCACGAACTCCATGACGATGAAGTAAGTTCCGCCGGCCTCTCCGATGTCGAACACATGCACGACATTGGCGTGGTTCATGTACATGCTCACCCGAGCTTCATCGAGGAACATGGCCAGGAATTTCTTGTTTTCGGCCAGGTGAGGAAGAACGCGCTTGATGGCGACCTTCTTCTTGAAGCCTTCGATGCTCTCGGCGATGCCTTGAAAGACCTCGGCCATTCCGCCGGAGTCGATCTTTCTAATAACGCGGTATTTGTCGCGCTTCGTCATTCTGGACAGGGCTCGATTCGCAATTTCCCCTTTAATAATCAGGGATTCAAACTATGAACTGAATCAACGCGCACGTCAATGTTTGCGAAACTCACACAGGCAGGCTTAACCCCATCCCGGCCTTCCCCTGCGAGGGGAAGGGGAAGTTGATGGCAACCGCTTTACCCCATCCCGGCCTTCCCCTGCGAGGGGAAGGGGAAGTTGATGGCAACCGCTTTAAAGGGCGGCGAGTTCATCGACGATGCGCGCAGGCAGGACAAAGCTCACATCAAGGCCGTCTTTCCTGGCGATGTAGCCGTCCTCCTTTTCGTCGGGGGATTTCTCTCCAAAGACCAGAACAGTGGTCCCACCGGAATCCGCGCCGGATTCGGTCCGGATCTCGACAGTCAGAGCGACAGTTGAAAAGCCGTCGGTCATGTCAAACGAATGCGCCCTGACCGCCTTCGTCGCGGCGAGATCGACAAGCAACCTTTTCAGGGTCACGCTGTCTACAGCGCCGTCGACTGCTTTCCATTCCCCGTTTCGGAGTTCCACGTCCAGCGAGTTGCCGCCCCTTGTAAGTTTCACCCCAACGACAACCCCCGGGTCCGGGGATAGCAGATCCCGCGCGGCCACGGGATGCTCCAGCGCAAAGAGAGATTGCTCGGAAATGGTGAAGACCACCGAGTCCTTTCCCGCCAACCTGGCGTACCGGGAGCCGTCTTCCGCAGGGGCTCCGATATCCAGGACTACTTCTGTCTCGCCGGTCCGGTCGACATTGTCGGTATTCTCTTGCTCGCTCACCATCCGAACTTTTACCGTGGTCCACGGCTCATCGAGGCCGTGCATCTTTGACGCCTTGTCGGCAACAAATCGCATCACCGGAACACTCGCTACCAGCTGAGCCAGGTTGCGTGCCGTTGTGCCGTCGGCGTTCACGACAATGGGTTCCACCATCCCCCAGGTGCCGTCTTTCTTTTCAAGTTTTTGGGGTACGGCTCCGAGGATCTCGAGCCCGATCACATCATTTGCGTCACCGTTGGCAATGGTCCTCCTCCTGAAGGCCAGCATATCGGGCACCGCCGCCGCGAGGAGGTCCTTCGTGACGGTGAGGACGGCCGTTTCGCCCTTGCGTCGGACTTTTTGACGCCCCTGCTCGTCGGCCGGGAATATCTCCAGTTCGGCGGGGCCCCGGTCACCCTGCAGGTCCAGCACTACGCGAACCGCCGGATCACCGAGTGTCTCGACTGCTTCTTCGCCGACCACCAGCTCTGTGGCGCGGGTCTCACGGAGTTTCTTCAGCAGATCCCCAACCGCATCCTGCTCCACGTCCACGTCGGCTTCGTCGGGCGAAATCCAGATGTCGTCCTTATCCTTTTCTATGACCAGCGATCCACTCGTGCCGACCAGGGTGATCTTCTTCACGTCATCGTCCTCGAACACGGCGGGGCGCATCTCGTAGTAGCGCGACCTCGGCCGCTCAAGCATGTCCAGGAGATCCCTCGAGACACAGGCCACTGTGCGCGAGCCTCTGACCGTGGCTAGCACCTCCAGACCTTCCTCGCCGCACTTGTTCCCGAAAAGGATGCTCACTTCGCTCGCAGGGAGCTTCACGGAGATCTCTTGCCCGGACTTCGCCAGACCGTACGAGCCCAGCTTGTCAGGCTCCACGCCGTCTGCCACGAAGGATACGGCGCGCAGGTTTCCAGCCTCGCGCAAGATCTCGTGAACCTGATCCTCCGCGGCCAGCAGCCACGTACCGCCACGCTTCACGACCCACGGCCCGTCGCCCTCTCGCTTCAACTCAATATCCCGGCTTGCCGACAACCCCACGGCGTTCGACAGGGTATCGCTGACCAGGTGCTTGTCCCGCAGGTCGGCGAGATCCTTGTCGATGGACTCGAGGAAATCGACCTCGACGGCGTAGAATGTATCTGTCTCGCCTCCGAAAGCCAGGTAGACCTTCTCCCCGGACGAGTCCTTTGCGCCGATGCGGAATGTGGTGGTGGTTCCCCTCATGGTGAAGCCACACGATACGACCGGATCTTCGAGCCCGTATTTCGGCTTGCCTATCTCGCCCGCGCCCTTGACGATCCGTCCCTTCAGGAGAAAGTCGATCGCCGAGAGAACCGTGCGTACTTGCGCTCCGTCCGCCAGGTGTTTTCCCGGCTCAGTAATTATCCACTCCTCACCGCCCGCGTCGGACGTGGGGACCCGTTCAATCACTATCTTCTGGCCACCGCTCCCTGTCATCGTGAGGCTGTCTACCAGCTCTCGCTTGAACTTGTAGAAGACGCGATCGGTGCGACTCTCGAGCTCGCCGGACGTCATGATGTCACTGTCAATGAAATATATGAACGCGAACAGCACCAGTGCGATGCAGACCACGACGACAACCGTACGGTTCTTCACGGGCTATCTCCTTCGTCTTATCCAAATAACCACACCGGCGATGATAATCAGCAGCACCTCGCCGATAACGATCTGCCAGATGGTGGAGATGTCATCGTCGGTGAGATTCAACTGCACGTGCTCCGGATTCTTGGGCGCGATGGAGATGAGGTCCGTTCGCGCGGTCAGCCAACCCACCAGCCCGGACCAGAAATCCCGGTTGAACAGGCTGGAATTCACGAAAAGTTCCTCGCTCAAAAAATCGCTGTCGCCGACGACGATGAGTCGTCCTCCATCGCCGTTGCCTTCTACGGCGCCAGAGGCGGCCATCGCCAGGGCGGCGGGGCCCGCCGTGTCGTACTGATCTTTGTTGGGCACCGTTTGCCCGGATCCCAGGGAGGCCAGATCCATTTCCCCCCAGGATAGCTCGGAGCTCGTCGCGAGCACGTCGGCAACTATGTCGGACTCCTTGTCGTGCACCATGGACCGGGCCCCCGACAACACCACCGGATACGCCCCCGACGAGGGCTCCGACCCGAGATCGCTCAACGTTGCAACCGAGCCGTGGTTGGTGAACTTGCTGACAAGGAACGTGACCGGCGTATCTGAAACCAATTTGCGCGGATCGACCTCGAGCATGAAATCGTTGGCCAGCTTGATCCCGCGCCCGGAGGTGAGTCCCTCGAGGCCGTTGGGCCTGAAACTATCGCCCTCGACAATGGGATCGAGGAGAAGAAGGAGCCGTCCGCCTCTGTCCAGGTACTTCTCGAGCACCACCGCTTCTTCCTCCATAAACGCGCGTTCGGGTCCGGCCACGACGACGACCCCGCAAGACTCGGGGACCCTGCTCGAACCCGCCGTCGCAAACTCCTCCACCCGGTAACTGTCACGCTTGAGGCTGTCCGCCACCTGGCTCAGAACCCTGCCGCCGGCGCCCTCGAGCGCCCACTCCCCGTGACCCCGGGTAAAACAAATCGTCGTCTGCTCGTCCGAGATGACCCGCATGATCGCCGAGGTGAGAGCCTGCTCCGCCTTGAACTCGGACATCTTCGCCCCATCCGACGCCTCCCCGGGGAACTCTCCGTCGCCCCAGTCCTCGAACTCCTGCGACGAAACGAACTTGACATTGTCGCCGCTCACGACGAACACGCCGGATTCAATGCCCACGTTTCCCATCATGTCCGAGTGAATCTTGGCACCGTACCGATCGATGATTATCTGCACCCGCTCGGGGCTGATGTCGGGATCGATAACGTCTAGTTTGATCTTCGAGGAGAGCCCGGAGTAGTTGTCGAGGAGTTCCTTGGCGTCCACGAAACGCGGATCACCCTGGCTCCACAGCACGTACAGTGTGACCTCAGAGTCGAGCACGCTCAACACCTTCTCGGTCTTGTCCGACAGGGTGTAGATGCCCGACGAGGTCCAGTCGGCGCGGTGGTAGTGCCTCATGGACAGGTAGTTGATCATCAACAGGATCGCCGCTGCAGCAATGATGGAAACAGCAGTGTTTGTTCCCAGCTTCATCCGCTCGCCGCTCATCCCCGCCACCTCCTCGACTGAACCGCCTGCACGGTGCAAAACAGCGCGAAGGCGACCACCGAGCCGTAGTAGACCAGGTGTCGCGTGTCCACGATGCCGCGTCCGAAGTCCTCCATGTGGGTCCAGAGGTTCATGTAACCGAGTATCGAATCGGACGACCCGCCCGCGCTGATGAACTCGAAGATGCCCAGTATGAATAGAACGACCACCGCCGCAAATGACAACAGCGCCGAGATGATCTGGTTCTTGGTAAGAGAAGAGAAGAACATTCCAAGCGCCAGGAACATCATTCCCACGCTGATAGTTCCGAGATAACCCGCGAGGACAGGCCCCATGTCGATTTTGGAATAGAACGACAGCGTTATCGGATATGCCGCGGTCGGGGCCCACAACACGATGTAGAACACCACCGCAGCTGCGTACTTGGCGAGCACGACCTGCAAGTCGCTGATGGGCGCCGTGAGCAAGGTCTCCAGTGTGCCCGAGCTCTTCTCCTCGGAGAGAGCACGCATGGTTATGAGGGGCGTGACCATCATCGCAACGATCCAGAAGAAGATCGTTCCGCCGAAGAACATCTGCATGGCCGCGCCGTGGGGAGCCCGCGGATCCGACAGGAAGTCGACCACCAGCAGGAAGACGATGCCGTTCAGCACAGTGGCCGCCGCCATGAGCACGTAGGCTATGGGGGAGTAGAAAAACGCGGCGAACTCACGCCGCATCTGGGCGAAGATGTTCATTGCGCTTCCTCCTCGTCTTCGCGGGACCCATCGACCTCTTCGCAATCATCCCCGGTTGTTATCTCCACGAAAACATCCTCCAGGGACAGGGTCTTTGAGCTCAGTCCCAGCAGCTTGAACCCGCTCGCCACGGCCGCGTCGAAGATCCGCTCCCGCACGCCGATGTCCGTATCGGCAGTTACGGCGAAACGGATCAACCCGTCACCGCGGTCTTCGGGATCCTGTACAGAGCGAACGCCCGCAACTTTCTCGAGAACCGCGCGGGCGGTTCCCTCGGGATCTCTCACCTCCACCGTGACCGAAGCGCTTCCCGCGACGATCCCGGCGCGTAGCTCTTCGGGCCTGCCCTGCCCCACGATCTTGCCCTCGTTGATGATGAGCACCCGCGAGCAGACTGCCTCCACCTCCGGTAGAATATGACTCGAAAGGATAATCGTGCGCTCTTGCCCCAGCTCTTTTATCAACTCGCGGATCTGGCGGATCTGGTTCGGATCGAGCCCGATGGTCGGCTCGTCAAGGATAAGGATCCGGGGATTCCCCACCAGGGCGTCCGCCAGGCCCACCCGCTGCCGATATCCCTTGGATAGCTGCCCGATAATCCTCTTGCGCACTTCACCCAGATGACAGCGCTCGATGGACAGATCCACCGCCTTCTTTCTGTCTGACCGGGGCACACGTTTCAGCGCGGCTCGGTAGCCCAGGTATTCGTGAACCCTCATCTCCGGGTAGAGCGGCACGCTCTCCGGCAGGTAGCCGATGGACCTTTTTACCGCCTCCGGACGTCGGAACACGTCATTTCCGTCTACCTCCACCTTCCCGGACGTCGCCGAGTAAAAACCCGTGAGGATCTTGAGGGTGGTGGATTTTCCCGCGCCGTTCGGCCCCAGAAAACCGATCACTTCATTGGGCTGCACATCGAACGAGATATCGTCCACGGCCGTCGTCGCGGCAAACCTCTTGGTAAGATGCTCGACTTTTATCACTGGAAGCTCCTTGAAAAGCGCGCGTGCACGAAACGACCTACTGCCACACAAACCGCTTCGGTCGCAAGTTATTCCATTGTCGTTGGGCTAACCCCGTCCCGGCCCCTCCTCCGCCAATGCTACTCTACTAAAGACCCATTTTTGCGACGCTGGTCGGGCAAGGACTCCAGATCGAAATAGGTCGCCTCACGTTCCGCGCTGAAAAATCTGGCCAGGGTGGGTAATCGATGTGGCAATCCGGTCGAGGTAGTCTGTGCGATGAACGATCATTGACGCGACATTATCATTGAAATCTCGGATGTGCAGTCCGAATTTTCAACCCAGACAGCTAAAAAGAGCCTCAAGGAACGCAAAGGTTTTCCCAGAAGTAAACCCCTCTCTTCGGGCTCGCAACAACCAAGTCCCGATCCCCATCCGAATCAAGGTCGACGACGAAAGGCCGGGGAGACAGGGAACTGTCAAAGAACCCCGCTTCGCTCAGGTCCAGCCACGTCTCCTCGCCCATCCAGCCGTTTCTCATCACGCGGAGCAAGTATTCGGCGGGTCCGGGACCAGGGGTGGTGTCGATGATGAACGCCACATCGTCGTCTCCGTCCAGATCCAGGTCGCCCGTGGCGAGCGCACCGAAATCGTCTCCGGCATCGATTTGACCCGGCGCCGGCAACCATGTTTTGCCGACCCCGTCCGTGTTCAGCCAGGCCGACAGAATGCTCCCGAAAGAACGATACGCAACGTCCAGATCTCCGTCCCCATCGAAGTCCATCGGCCATATGTTCCCGAGGGTTTCATGCGGGGCGGAGATCGGGTGCAGCTTCCAGTCGTCTACCGGAAACGCGTCGTTCTCGAACCAACACAGCTCTTCCGTCAAACGGAATATCACCACGATATCGACCTTGCCGTCGTCATTGATGTCGCCGGTTGTCGCTCTCACGTCGCTCGCCAGGGAGATCTCGCTCCATGTATCCGAAGGGGCCTTGGCGTTTTTGAAGACGATAAAATCGGAAAACTCTTTCCATCCGTCATCGACAATCGAGGTGATACACTCGACCAGGAAATCGACCTTTCCGTCACCGTCGACGTCCTCGACTCCTTCAAGCCAATAGGTATTATAGTCTCCCGATACTTGGTGAACCTCCCATTCGCCGTATCCACCCGGATTCTCCCACCAGCCGACGCCCGCCTCAGCCTGGAGAGCGGCGATTGCGTCCGGAAAACCATCGCCGTTGACATCCCGTGCGAATATCCCGCCGCCCCAGGCTCCACTGCCGACAGTGGTTCCCGTCCATTCGCTTGTCGGTGTTCCAGTGTTCTCGAGCAGAGTGATCTGGAACGACTCCATCACGAACACATCCAGGTCGCCGTCCAGATCGGCATCCGCGAACGCCAGGTTAACCGCGTCCGTAATATCACCCATCATCTCAGGATCGGCGAACTCCAGCACAGGACACGATTCACCGGAAGCCTGCATGGTCCAGCACCCGCAGAGTGAAACGAGAAGCACGACCGACCACAACGCTCTCAAGACTTCCCCCGCTTCAGGTGTCGCACATCGGCATTTATGCGCGGGTTGTCCGGTTTTTCGAGTTGAAACTTGGGTCGCTTGCTTCGGTGATTCATCACCCCTCCACCGGAAAAGATTCCTGATGTTACCAAGCAGCGCGGGGAGGGGCAAACCGGAGGGGAGATTTCTGCTCTGCCTTGACCCCCTTTTTTGGCCAACTGAGAACCGGATTGACAATTAGCCGCTCCGGTCCTATGATATTGTTATGATTAAGAGATCAGCAGTAACCTCGATACTGGAAGCAGCAGAAACCTTTCCCATTGTTGCCATAACCGGACCTCGGCAGTCGGGTAAAACCACTTTGAGTCAGCATGCTTTTGGTGATCGTCCATACGTTTCATTTGAAGATCCCGATACCATGCGACGGTTTGAAGCGGATCCAAAAGGATTTCTGGCTGTCTACAAAGACGGTGCGGTTTTTGACGAAGCCCAGCGGTGTCCCGATCTGTTTTCGTACTTGCAAGGAGCGGTAGATGGGGACAGGAGAATGGGCCGGTTTGTCCTGACAGGTTCTTCCCAGTTTCAGTTGATCTCGGGTATCTCCCAATCCCTGGCGGGCAGAGTTGTCTCTCTGAATTTGCTGCCGTTTTCCGTCTCGGAGTTGCGCGCGGACGAACATATTGAAGACCGGCAACTTGAATTGAACAATATTCTTTTCCAGGGGCTTTATCCCCCCATCTGGGATCGATTCCCCAGGCCTTCCTTGTGGTATTCCAACTATGCGCAAAACTATGTTGAACGAGATGTCCGGCTTCTGATCAACATAAACGACCTCAACACATTTCAACGTTTTCTTCGTCTGTGCGCCGCCAGATGCGGCCAGATGATCAACTATTCGGAACTCGCGGCAGCCACCGGCGTGACCCACAACACAATCAAGGCCTGGATCTCGGTTCTCGAGGCGAGCTACATTGTTTTTACCCTCAAACCCTTTCACAACAATTTCTCAAAGCGCCTGGTCAAAACGCCAAAGCTCTATTTCTACGACAGCGGGCTTCTTTGCTGGCTTCTTTCAATCCAGAATAGTCAGCAACTCGATTTTCATCCCATGCGCGGCGCCATCTTTGAGTCTTTTGTAATCTGTGAGCTGATCAAGCAGCGCTTCAATTCTCTGCTCGCAAACAATCTGTATTTTTGGAGAGATAGAAGCGGGACAGAAATCGACGTGATTGAAGATGCCGGTATTGATCAACTACCCATCGAAATAAAATCCAGCCAGACATTTCAAAACCGATTTTTAAAAACAGTCACCAGATGGAAAAGCATATCAGGTTCTTCGGCGGTACCTCAGCTGATCTATGGGGGAGACAAAAGCTTCACCCATTTGGATTGCATGGTGCGCTCATGGCAGGATTTGTAGGGGTAATCAATGAACAAATGAACGGGGTTTGTAAGCACGGATTTACATGATAGTGTCACCTCCTGGACAACAGATTTGGATCGGCAACAAGAAGCGGCCCAATCAAGGGCTTCAACCGAACAGTAGAGGTGGGATACGATGAGCGACATCAACGAAAAATGCCTTGAGGTCTTCCCGGGCTGGCTGCGATCTCTCGACGAAGACACACAAACTATTCAGAGCATTCTGGAAGCCGACGGCGTTCCCGAGGAGACCCGCAAAATCCTTGTGGGCGGCATCAACTACCTTTTCAAATCTCTCGATCTCATCCCGGACGGCATCGACGATATCGGGTATCTCGATGACGCGTTCGTCCTCCGGTTGGCCGCGAAGAACGCCGTGGAGGGAGATCTCGGCGACATCTCGGCGGATCTCCTCAAGAAGGCCAACTTGCTGACCGACGACGCGGACCTCATCGCGCAGCTCCTCGAGGGCGACGTCTACGACCGGCTCAACAAGTACGTTCGAGATCTTCGCAAGGGCGCCGCTCGCGGTCGCACGGTTGACGAGATCATCGAAAATAAAAGCGTCTTCAAAGAGTTCTCCTCGGAAGTCGCCAGTTTCGTCAAGGAATACACGTCACCCGGATTCTCCAAGGACGAGAAAAACCTGATCAAGCTCAAGGCTTTCCTGGAGGCCAAGCTCCCGAAGTAGCGTCTCAGGGTAGAGGAACATTCCCCCTGAAAAAGACGTAGACCCAGTTCAACGCGATCATCGCCAGAAACATCCCCGTAATCCACCAACCCTGCATATGCGACATCCTGATGGTCAGCCGACGACCGATCGCGAGACCGGCGATCTCGTTTAGCGCGAGTAAAGCACCCGCGATGGCGAGCAGGGCGATGAGCGGGTTCACCTGAAAGGCAAAATGCGGGCTCGCGGCCAACAGGTGACGCAGGGTGGTGGTGGTCCCGCAAAACGGGCACGGAATTCCAAGGAGCGCCTGCCAGGGGCACCTCAGTCCGGGTATTGCGTCCAGATTCCGCAAGGCGGCGTATATCAGGCCGGCAATTACCCCGAGCGTCACCGAAATGGAACCGATGCTCGTTTTGCGACCCCTTACAACCTCTGGCTTCAAGCTGCGGCTATCTCCGCTGCCAACCACAAGGTATTAACGATGAGGCTGACGATCGATACGATGATTCCGGCGGTGGTGAAGCCGTAGCCTCCGAGGGCTCCGTCACTCGCGTTGATCTGCCCCCGGGCCTTTATTGAAAGAATGAGGCCGACGATCCCGCAGAAGAACGCAGCGATGAAGCCCGATATCGCTAGGCTGTGCATGGGGCGCGGCCCCTGCGGCGCGTTGTCGCCCTCCTCGAGTATCGGCTGTATTTCCTGATTCATGACAAACCCCTCTTCTCTTTTGATTTCAGTACATCATACGATATCGAGAGCGCGAATGGACTCGATTATGGCATCGTGAGTGAGGCCGTTTGTGACGATCACGCCGCGATTGTTCAGGAGGGTTCGGCCGCCGGTGAAATTCAGGGGCGCGCCGGTGATGTCGGTGACGCGACCACCCGCCTCGGTTACCACGATGGCGCCCCCCGCGTGATCCCAGATCTTCTCGCGGTACACGTCGTCCTTGGGGAGCCGCAGGTATGCCTCCGCCTCTCCTCGAGCCACGACGGCGTACTTGGCCTGGCTGTCCAGCCGCACGGAATCCGCGACTATCCCCAGGCGCTTCGCTATCCTTGCCGCGTCGTCGTGGGAAGAGTGGGCCTTCTCGACCGACTCGCAAAATCTGATGGTGGTTGGATCGACCCGCGTGCTCACCGACACCGGCACCGGCCGTGTTTCCCCTTCGAGAGAAACCGACACCGTTCCACCGCCCTTTTGCGCCACGAAGGCCACGCCTCTTTCGTCGGGATCGCCCATACGAGCCGGGAGGTTCGGGCAGCCGAGCACTCCGAGCACGATCTCTCCGTTCACTATCAGACTCAGGGAGATGGCGTACTGTTCCTTTCGTAAAAAGCCCTTGGTGCCGTCGATGGGATCGAGGGTCCAGAACCGGTCCGAATATTCGCCAAAACCCCCATGATCGATCCACTCGCAGATCTCCTTTTCGCCGGAACCGGGCAGGACGGCGCCCACGTGCTCGACGAGCCGGGCGAGCAACCCTTCATTGGACGGTTGCCTCAACGATTCAGCATCTTCCTCGCCGATTACTGGATCCCTGCGAAACTCCCGGGCAAGCGCCCGGCAGATCAACGCCTGGGCTCCGAAGTCCGCCACGGTCACCGGGCTGCGGTCTTTTTTTGTCAGAACATCCGGGGTGATCTCGGACTGAACGGCCCTGCACAGCACAGCCGCCGATCGCACTGCTTCGAGGGCCACCGCCCGCTCTTTATTGTACATTAAAGTCGGCCTCCATCATCTTCCCCTTCCCCCTACTACAAGGGAAGCCTGCCCGCCATAGCCTTGGAGGGTGTCGATAAACTTTCATTTGGTTTTACCAAACTGCGGATGAAGCCCGCATAGCTACTTTTTCATATATAAATCGGCAAATCTGTTCTTACGCGTTGTCATCGCAAACAGAA